>WYBB01000157.1 GCA_011526585.1 Deltaproteobacteria bacterium | reverse complement strand
GCAGGAAGTGCGCGAAAGGCTACGTCCGCAGGACCGATCAGGGGCGTTGGGTCGCGCGCCAACGCGCGAGCCATCGCCCCTTACTCCGGCCACCCAACATTGCTGCCCCCGGATCCGACGCAGGCGGCCGCGCGAAGTGGGAGAGGTCGACCGCGACCTCGTGGAGCTCCGACGCCCCCCAACGGGGGCGACGGAGCGGAACCGGGAGCGGTCGGCCTCCCCACGAGCGCGAGCCGCCACCCACGTCTGACGTCCGCGACGAAGCGGCGAAACGTGTTGAACCCCGGCCTCCAGCCCGCGCAGCGAAACCCATGAGGCAAAGGCACGGGCACAGGCACGGGCAGGGGCACGGGCACGGGCACGGGAGACGATAGGACGACGTCAGGACAAGCGATCGCGAAAATCCGCGTAGCCGAAACGCCGCACGATCTCGAGGCGCTCGCCATCCCAGGTCGCGAGCGCCGGGTGCTTGACGCCGTTGAACATCGTGGTCTTGACCATGGTGTAGTGGGCCATGTCGGCGAAGACCACACGATCGCCGGGCGCGAGCGGCGCGGGGAAGGACCAGTCGCCGAGCACGTCGCCGGCGAGGCAGGTCGGGCCGCCCAGGCGGTAGGTGTGCGGGTGCACACCGGGATCGGCGGCGCCGTGGATCGTCGGGCGGTACGGCATCTCGAGCACGTCGGGCATGTGGCAGGTCGCCGACACGTCGAGGAGCGCGAGGCGCACGTCGCCGCTCTGGTGGATGTCGAGCACGCTGGCGACGAGCACGCCGGTGTCGACCGCAGCGGCCTCGCCCGGCTCGAGATAGATCGTGAGGTGCGGGTGGCGTCGGCGCAGATCGAGGATCGTCTGCACGAGCAGATCGCGGTCGTAGTCGGGCTTGGTGATCCAGTGGCCGCCGCCGCAGTTGAGCCAGCGGATCTTCGGGAACCAGTCGCCGAACCTCGCCTCGACGTGCGCGAGCACGCGCGCGAAGGTCGCCGAGCCCTGCTCGCAGAGCGCGTGGAAGTGCAGGCCGTCGACGCCGGCCGGCAGGTCGGGACCGATGGCGGCGCGGGTCGAGCCCAGGCGCGAGCCGGGCGCGCAGGGATCGTAGAGCGCGACCTCGACCTCGGAGTACTCGGGGTTGACGCGCAGGCCGACCTCGATGTGGCGGCCGCTGGCGGCGCGGTAGGCGTCGACGGCGGGCAGGTGGCGTGCGAGCTGCGACGGCGAGTTGAAGACGAGGTGATCGGTCAGCGGCAGGGTCTCGGCGAGGTCGACCTCGGAGAACGCCGGCGCGTAGGTGTGCACCTCGTGGCCGCCGCGCGGGGAGTCGTCCGCGAGGGCCCGCGAAGCGGGCTGCCCTCGGCAGAACTCGCGGCGTGCGAGCTCGGCCTCGATCGGGCCCGAGGCGCATGCGCCGTCGAGGTGCGGCGCGATCTCGTCGAAGGTCGACCACATCGCGAAGCCCTTGAGCGCGAGCAGGACCTTGCAGCCGGCGTCCTGGCGCACGCGCCCGAGGATCTCGGCGTTCCTGCGGAGGAGGCGCCGGTCGACGACGAAGGCGGGGCTCGGGACGAGGCGCCAGTCGAGGTCGTCGATCGGCGTGATGCGCGGGGCGTCGCTCATGCGATCAGACCGGCAGCGGCTCGGTCGGGTAGGTCTCGACCCAGGGCAGTCCGTGCTTGCCGATCTGCTGCATGAACGGATCGGGATCGAGGGTCTCGACGTTGTGCACGCCGGGCTTCTTCCAGACGCCGTCCAGCAGGAGCTTGGCGCCGAGCATCGCCGGCACGCCGGTCGTGTAGCTGATCGCCTGCGAGCGCACCTCGCGATAGCAGGCGGCGTGATCGCAGACGTTGTAGATGTAGTAGCGCTTGAAGACGCCGTCCTTCTCGCCCTCGATCCAGCAGCCGATGTTGGTCTTGCCGGTGTAGTTCTCGCCGAGGCTCTCGGGCTTGGGCAGGACCGCCTTGAGGAACTGCAGCGGCACGATCTGCTGGCCCTCGAAGTCGATCGGCGTGATCGAGGTCATGCCGACGTTCTGCAGGACCTCGAGGTGCGTGAGGTAGGCCTTGCCGAAGGTCATCCAGAAGCGGATGCGCTCGAGACCCCTGAGGTTCTGCACGAGGCTCTCGAGCTCCTCGTGATACATCAGGTACATCTCTTTTTCGCCGCACTCGGCGAAGTGGAAGGGCGTGTGCACCGAGAGCGGATCGGTCTCCTTCCACTCACCCTTTTCCCAGTAGCGGCCGCGCTGGGTGATCTCGCGGATGTTGATCTCGGGGTTGAAGTTGGTCGCGAACGCCTTGCCGTGGCTGCCGGCGTTGCAGTCCATGATGTCGACGCTGCGGATGGTGTCGAAGTGGTGCTTCTGCGCCCAGGCGCAGTAGATGTTGGTCTGGCCCGGGTCGAAGCCGCAGCCGAGGATGGCGGTGAGGCCGGCCTGCTCGAAGCGCTCGCGATAGGCCCACTGCCACTTGTATTCGAACTTGGCTTCGTCGGGCGGCTCGTAGTTGGCGGTGTCGAGGTAGTGCACTCCGGTCGCGAGGCAGGCGTCCATGATCGCCAGGTCCTGGTAGGGCAGGGCGACGTTGATCACCAGCTCGGGCTCGAAGTCTTCGATCAGGCGGATCGTGTTCTTGGGGTCGTCGGCGTCGAGCGCGGCGGTCCGGATGGTGCGGCCCTGCAGCTCGGCGACCTCGCCGGCGATGCGCTCGCACTTCGAGAGCGTGCGGCTGGCGAGCATGATCTCGCCGAAGGTGTCCTTCACCTGGGCGCACTTGTGGGCGACGACGCCGCCGACGCCACCGGCGCCGATGATGAGCACTCTCGAGGACATGGCACGACTCCCTGGTCCGGGTCGAAGGATCGGAGGATCGAAGACGCGAGGCAGACCGGCCGGGCGCGGCGCGCACGGACCGACGTCGCGGTTTCGTGTGCGCGGGCGCGGATGTCAAGACGAGAGAGGGTGCACCTCGACTCGTGGCACGTCAGGTGCCCAACTGCATGCCCGCTCCGGTCCGCCCTGGTCGGGCGCGTCCGAGGAAGAACCTCGAGCAGCTCGCGCGCGAGGGCACAAGATCTCAGGAAATCAGGAAACGAGGAAGGCAGGAGGCCGAGCATGTCGCTCGGGGGGCGATCCGCTGATCCGGCAACGGTTCGATCCCCTCCTGGTCTCCTCACTTCCTGGGTTCCTCAGACGTTGCCAATCACGCACGCCATGAGGTGCCGGCGGTGAGCAGGGCGTCGACCGCGGCGCGTCGGTCGGCGGGCTGCCCGAGGAAGGGACGGCGGCCGGCGGCGAGCGCATCGAGGATCGCCTGCATGGCATGGACCACCTCGTCGTAACAGCGCGCGAGCGTGGCCGGGTCGTCGGCGGCGGTGGTCGGCAGCTCGGAGAAGTCGAGCGGGGGGCCGAAGGCGATCGAGGTCTGGGCGGGCAGCGGCAGGTAGGGCAGGAGGCCGAAGGTGAGGCCGAAGGGCAGCGCCAGCGCCAGCGGCAGGACCTTGGTGCGCAGCAGGCGATCGGTGCCGAGGGTGTGCGCGAGGCGGTCGCCGCGGCTCAGCACGATCCACTGCTCGTGGGTACCGGCGGACACCACCGGGATGATCGGCACGCGCTCGCGTAGCGCGAGGCGCAAGAAGCCCATGCGCCCGGCGAGCTCGACCCGGTGGCGATCGCGAAAGGGGCGGAAGGTGTCGATGTCCGAGCCCGGGTAGACGAGCACGAGGTGACCGGCGCCGAGCGCGCGGGCGGCGCCCTGGTGTCCGGCGCGCAAGATCCCCATGCGCTCGGCGAAGCGGTGCGCGACCGGATCGTAGCGCACGAGGTCGTGGGCCAGCGGGTAGACGGCGCGCTCGGGGCCGAGGGCGTCGGCGATGGCGCCGAGGGTGAAGAGCGAGTCGAGCGCGAGGAGGCCGCCGTTGTGGTTGCCGACGAGGAGGGCGGGGCCGTGCGCGGGCACGTTGTCGATGCCGTGCAGGCGCAGGCGGAAGACGCGGCCGAGCACGCGCGTGAGCTCGGCGAGCCAGGCGATGAAGGCCGGGTCGCGGCCGGGCAGGGTGGCGTCCTCGAGGCGCTCGGGGTGGCGTCTGGCGAGGAAGTCGACGACGGTGGACAGCGGCGCCAGCGGCGAGAGCGCGTGCGCGAGATCGCGCCAGGAGACCCAGCGCGGGGCCTGTGAGAGCCAGGTGGGCAGGTCCATCGCGGTGCCCTCTCGTGATCCGGGACGTTCGGGAGAGAGGATGTGCACCGCCGAGGGAGGTGTCACCCCGGCGACGAGGTGCGATGGCGGTGCATGCCGTGCCGCCAGTCGGGGAGGAGCGGGCGCCAGCCGAGCGCGGCCTTGGCGCGGGCATTGGAGGCGCCGCGCATGCGCGTCATCATGTGGATCCCGTAGGCGCCGGCGAGTGGGCGGGCGAGCCAGGCCGGCACGCGGCGCGGCGGCTTGGCGCCGATGAGGCGGGCGAGCTCGGGGATGAGCTCGGCGGCGGCGACCGGCGTGTCGTCGACGATGTGGAAGGCGCCGCGGGTGGGGCGGTCGAGCGCGGCGATGGTGGCGAGCGCGGCGTCGGCGACGTGGATCAGCGAGAAGACGCCGGCGCCGTTGCCGACGACGGGGATGCGGCGGCGCGCGAGGCCGGCGATGAAGCTGCCGCCGTCGTCGAAGATCGTGCCGGGGCCGTAGAACTGGCCGTAGCGCAGGCTCGTACCGATCCAATCGTCGGGGGCGGGCGCGCCGGGTGGGGTGGCGGGGCCGGCGGCGACGAGGCGCTCCATGGTGGCGGCCGCGTCGATCATCGCGCGAAAGCCGCCGGCCGGGGCGTCGAGGTAGAGCGGGTCGTCTTCGCTGGCGAGCCCCTCGCCCGGGGCGGCCCAGAACGCGATGCTCTGGGTGATGAAGCGGCGCGTGCCCGTGCGGGCGCAGGCGGCGATGAGGTTCCGCGTGCCCTCGGTGCGCAGGCGGTTGGTCGGGCCGATGTCGCGCTCGAGCTCGTTCGGATCGATGCGCGCCGGCAGCGCGGTGAGCTGGTGCATGACGACCTCGGGGCGCGCCGCGTCGAAGGCCCGCGCGAGCGCGTCCGGATCGAAGACGTCGGCGGCGTGGGCGTGCGCGCCCATCGCGTCGAGCGACCGGCACGAGGCGTCGCCGCGCGCGATGCCGTGCACCTCATGGCCGAGGGCGACCAGGCGGGGCACGAGCTCGCGGCCGATGACGCCGGTGCCGCCGGCGATGAGGATGCGCAGGGGCGAGCTCATCGCGGAGGGCGTGTGTGAATGAATGTGCGTCGGCCGCGCACGCGCCACGACGTCAAGAACGCGAGCGCGAGGAGCGCGAGCCAGGTGGCGCCGTGCCCGGAGCCGCCGGTGCAGCCGCCGCCCCCCTCGTAGCGCCCGTCGCCGGGGGCGAGGTCGTCGTCGGCCGGGTCGAGCGGGCTCGTGCCGCGCTGGACCTCGACGCCGTCGCTGACGCCGCCGCCGTCGGTGTCGGGGTTGGTCGGGCTGGTGGCGTGGAAGGTGACCTCCTCGCCGTCCTTGAGCCCGTCGCCGTCGGTGTCGGCGTTGGTCGGGTCGGTGCCGTACTGGTTCACCTCGGCGCCGTCGAGCAGGCCGTCGTCGTCGCTGTCGGGGTCGAGCGGGTTGGTGCCGCGGTTGCCCTCGTCGATGTCGAGGAGGCCGTCCTGATCGTCGTCCTCGTCGGCGCAGTCGGGGATCCCGTCCTGGTCCGAGTGGGTGCACTGGGTCGTGCAGACGGGGTAGCGATCGTCGCAGTCGACCTCGGTGCAGTCGGCGCCGACGCCGAAGCCGTCGCCGTCCTGATCGCGGCAGCCCTCGTTGCAGTCGGGCAGGTCGTTGCCGTTGCGATCGCTGCAATCGATCGTACAGGTGCGCAGCGCGTCGTCGCAGTCGGCGCCGGCGCAGTCGGGGCCGACGCCGAAGCCGTCGCGATCGACGTCGAGGCAGCCGTCGGCGCAGTCGAAGACGCCGTCGGTGTCGCGGTCGACGCACTCGGTCGTGCAGCTCGCGCGCGCGTCGTCGCAGTCGGCGCCGATGCAGGTCGAGCCGAGGCCGTAGCCGTCGCGGTCCTGGTCGACGCAGTCCTCGGCGCAGTCGGGGGTGCCGTTGGCGTTGGCGTCGGCGCAGCTCGTGTTGCAGGCGGCGCGATCGTCGTCGCAGTCGGGCGCGGTGCAGCCCTGGCCGAGGCCGTAGCCGTCGCCGTCGCTGTCGAGGCACGGGTCGGCGCAATCCCAGACGCGGTCCATGTCGGTGTCGACGCAGCTGGTGTTGCAGGTGGCCTGGGTGTCGTCGCAGTCGGCGCCGCGACAGCCGGGCCCGACGCCGTAGTCGTCGCCGTCGGCGTCGATGCAGCTCTGGGCGCAGTCGGGAACCTGGTCGCCGTCGACGTCGGTCACGCAGTCGCTGGCGCAGGTGACGACGGTGTCGTCGCAGTCGGGGCCGTTGCAGCCCGGGCCGACGCCGAAGCCGTCGCGGTCGGCGTCGATGCAGGTGTCGGCCGGGTCGCAGTCGAGGCGCTGGTCGCGGTCGCTGTCGACGCAGCTCGTCGTGCAGGAGGCGACGTTGTCGTCGCAGTCGGCGGCGAGGCAGCCCGGGCCCTGGCCGTGGCCGTCGTCGTCCTTGTCGATGCAGTCGTCGCGCGGATCGCAGTCGAAGAGCTGATCGCCGTCGACGTCGCGGCACAGCACGTTGCACGCGGCGACTCCCTCGGCGCAGTCGGGGCCGAGGCAGCCGCTGCCGATCCCGTAGCCGTCGCCGTCGGCGTCCTGGCAGGTCTCACCGCAGTCGGGCGTGCCGTTGGCGTTGTTGTCGGCGCAGTTGGTGGTGCAGGTCGCGCGGGACTCGTCGCAGTCGGGGCCGGCGCAGGCGGGGCCCTGGCCGTGGCCGTCGCGGTCGGCGTCGAGGCAGCCGTCGCGGCAGTCGGGCACCTGGTCCGAGTCGCTGTCGGCGCAGTTGACGGTGCACTGGGCGGAGGTGTCGTCGCAGTCGAGGCCGACACAGCCGGGCCCGCTGCCGTAGCCGTCGCCGTCGGCGTCGACGCAGGTCTCGGCGCAGTCGGGGATCCGATCGGAGTCGAGGTCGGTGTCGCAGTCGACGGCGCAGCGCGGCTCGGACTCGTTGCAGTCGGGGCCGCGGCAGCCGGCGCCCTGACCGTAGCCGTCGCCGTCGAGATCGACGCAGGTGTCGGCGGGGTTGCACTCGGGCACGCCGTCGTCGTCGCGATCGGTGCAGTCGGTGTTGCAGCTCGCGAGGCCCTCGAGGCAGTCGGGGCCGAGGCAGCCGTCGCCCGTGCCGTAGCCGTCGCCGTCGGGGTCGGTGCAGGTCGGCGCGGCGCAGTCGGGGTCGTCCTGGTCGGTGAGGCCGTCGCAGTCGTTGTCGAGCTGGTCGCCGCAGAAGGGGTCTTCGGTCGCGTTGGATGGGCTCGCGGTGGCGGCCTCGTCGTCGCAGTCGCTGCCGGAGATCTGCGGGTTGCCGCCGGCGAGCTCGTTGTCGCAGCCCGCGTAGAGCGGGTTCGCGTTGAGCGGGCCGGTGTCCTCGGCGCACCAGCCGTCGCCGTCCTGATCGCACTCGCTGCCGTAGTCGGCGTTGGCGGGGGCGCAGTCGCAGCCGTCACAGACGCCGTCGAGATCGCCGTCCTCGTCGGAGTAGAGGCGCAGCGAGGTGATGGTCGGGCCGCTGGCGGTGCCGCTGGCGTTGGTCTGGTAGGTGAGGCGCAACGAGACGAGGTCGCCGGGCACGACCGCGCCGGTGAGATCGAGGGTGTCGGGCGAGAGGGTGCCGGTCAGGCTCTTCCAGGTGGTGAAGGCGCCGCCGTTCTTCGCCCAGGCGATGACGAGCGCGTCGCCGTCGGCGGAGACGACGCCGCCCAGCGCGAGGTCGATCTTGAAGTCGCCGGGGCAGGCGCCCGCGGGGATCCTGAGCGGCGCGGTCTCGAGCACGGCGGCGAGGTTGTTGGCGCTGGTCGCGGACCAGCGGCCGTCACCGGCGGCGCTCGCCCAGCCCCAGGCGGTGTCGCCCGAGACGAGCCAGCCGCCGTTGTCGGCGTCGAGCAGGACCTCGGCGTAGGTCGAGCAGGTCGCGGTGCCGGCGCCGCCGCAGTCGCCGTCCTCGGCGTCGGTGTGGCCGTCGCAGTCGTTGTCGACGAGGTCATCGCAGAGCTCGCGGAAGTCGCCGGCGACGTCGGGGTCGGTGGGCGCGCAGTCGCAGAGATCGGGGATGCCGTCGTCGTCGGCGTCGGCCTGGGGCACGATGACGAGGTTGTCGAGGTTGAAGTGGTCGGCCGGCTGCAGCATCGAGAAGACGACGGCGTCGACCGGCTGATCGAAGATGAAGCCGCGCCAGGCGATGTGGTTGTTGTCGGGGCTGCCGACCTGGATGTCGGGATCGAAGTGCACGAGGCGGCCGTTGCGGTAGGCCTCGAGACCCATCACGCCGTCGATGTCGCCGACGTCGATGAAGGTCATGCCGATGGCGCGCGCGGGGCGCGGGGCGAAGTCGACGCGCAGGCGGCTGTTGGAGGCGTACCACTCGGGGATCTGGGGATCGAGCGCGGGCGTGCCGTCGCCGCTGGCGAAGGTCGAGGGGTAGGGCGCCGCCTCGACCGAGAGCGCGATGCCCTCGGGCGAGTCGGTGTCGGCGATGAAGCCGTCGCCGAAGAAGGGGCCGAGCTCGCCGTCGGGGCGCGCGTTGAAGTCGATGACCGAGTAGCAGCCGCGGCGGGGCAGGGCGCTGGTGAAGGCGTTGAAGCTGTCGTAGCTGGTGACGACCTCGGCGCAGGTGGAGGCGAGGGTGAGCGAGGCGAGCGAGAGCGGCTGGAGGAGCTCGGGGTCCTGGGCGCAGGAGAAGGAGCCGTCGGCCTCGACGAAGAAGCTCGCGGTGACGCGCGTGGCGCCGGGGGCCGGGGTGATGCGGAAGACGCCGCGGCTGTAGACCTCGTAGGCGACCTCCTCGGTCATGCCCTGGCCGACGTTGAGCGGCACGAGATCGAAGCCGCCGGCGTCGTCCTCCCAGGAGAGCCATAGCTGGTCGTAGGCGAAGGGCTCGAAGTCGGGGGAGAAGATCTCGAGGCCGCCGGCGATGTCGTAGGCGAGGTCGAGCGGGTCACCCTGCGAGGCGATGCGCCAGGTGAACTCGAGCGGGCTGTCGCCGAGGGCGTCGCCGTTCTCGTAGCAATAGTCGATGGCGAGCGCGCCGGGAGTGATGGCGCCGCAGGCGCCGGCGGCGGAGCAGCGCGTGCGCTGGTCGTTGCAGATGGCGCCGGGCTCGATGAGGCAGGCGGCGGAGCAGCCGTCACGGCCGACGGTGTTGCCGTCGTCGCAGGTCTCGGCGGGGTCGACCGTGCCGTCGCCGCAGGTCGAGACCGGCGGGAAGCCGTTGCAGCCGGTGACCTCGAGGCGCGAGACGGTCACGCCGGGCGAGCCGCCGGAGAGGCAGTCGCCACACTGGAACTGGCCGTCGAGGGTCTTGACGTAGACGCTGATCGCGACGGTGGTGGTGCCGGCGGGGGGCTGCCAGCAGAAGGTGCCGGCGACGTCGTGGGTGACGGTCGGCAGGCTCTCGCAGCCCGGCGAGAGGTTGGACTCGCACGAGAGCGGGGCGTCGCCGGCGAGGCAGTGGTCGACGAAGCTGGTGGTGCCGGCGGGATCGGTGCCGGCGGAGAAGCGCAGGAAGACCTGGTCCCAGCCGCCCTCCTCGAGCTCGGCCGAGACGTCGACGAAGGCGCAGATCTCGGAGCCGGCGACGAAGGCGCGGCTCGGGGTGTAGACGAGCGTGGTGCGGTTGGCGGGCTCGGCGATGTCGCCCGTGTCGAAGCAGACGAAGCGGTCGCTGACCGCCTGGCTCGGACAGGCGTCCTGGGCGCGGGCGGGATGGGCGTGGGCCGCGACGAGGGCGACGAAGGCGAAGGGGGCGAGGAAGGCGAGGGGCTTCGCGAGCATGGTCGAACCTTGGCCGTGGATACGAGAGCGCGCCCCTATAACGGATGCGTCGTCGCGACTTCAAGGACGCGTTGTCATCGGCGACGACTTGGCCAAGACTCGGGCGCGCGCACGTGCCGAACGGTGGCAGGTGCGCGGAGGGGGGAGCATGGACAAGGCGATCGGACGGCTCGGGTTGGCGGGCGCGCTGGGGGCGCTCATGGCGGGCGCGCTGGGGGCGCTCGTGGCGGGTGGGCCGGCGCGGGCTGCGGAGGGGTTCGCGCTCGAGCTCTTCGAGCCGCGGCCGGGGCTCGGTCGGGCGCTCCTCGGGATCGGCACGAGCGACGGGCTCGGGCCGTGGGAGCTGTCGGTCGGGCTCATGGCGCACTACGAGGACGATCCGATGACGCTCGTCGCCGCGGACGATCGCGGCGAGGTGCTGGCGCGCCTGGTCGACGAGCGGGTGACCGCGGAGCTGCTGGCGGCGATCGGCTTCATCGATCAGTTCTCGCTCGGGGTGGCGCTGCCGCTGGTGCTGGCGCAGTCGGGCGAGGATCTCGGCGCGATCGACCGGGCGGGCGAGACGGTCTCGGGGGTGGCGCTCGGGGACTTGAGGCTCGTGCCGACCTTCACGCTGCTCGGCGGCGACGAGGGGATCGGGGTCTGGCTCGGCGCGGTGGTGGCGGTGCCGGTCGGCGACGATCAGGAGCTGGCGGGGGACGGGGCCGTGCGCGTCAGGCCGTTCGCCGGCGTGGACTGGGCGAGCGAGGGCTGGCGCGTGGCGGCCGAGGTGGGCTACGAGCTTCGCGACGAGCGGCGCGCGGCGACCTATGTCAGCGATGACATGGTGCGCTGGGGGGTCGGCGCGCGAATGCCGGCGCTGCGAGAGAGGCTGGACGTGCTGTTCGCGATCGCGGGCACGGTGCAGACCGCCGAAGGGATCTCGCCCGAGGATCCCGAGGCGGCGCTGGATGACGCGCCGAACGTGAGCGTCGAGGCGCAGCTCGGACTCGAGCTCCGGCTCGGCGAGCTGGTGCTGAGCGGCGGCGGCGGCGCGTCGCTCGTGCACGCGGTCGGCTCGCCCGACGTGCGGGCGTGGCTCGGGATCGGCTGGACGAGCCCGAGCGGACCGCCGACGGACGATGACGGCGACGGGCTCATCGAGGGCGACCAATGCCCCGACGAGGCCGAGGACCTCGACGGCTTCGAAGACGACGACGGCTGCCCCGACCGCGACAACGACGGCGATGGGATTCCCGACGCCCGGGACGCCTGCCCCGACGCGGCCGAGGACAAGGACGGCGACGCCGACGAGGACGGCTGCCCGGACCTCGACGCCGACGGGGACGGGGTGCTCGAGGGGGACCGCTGCCCGAATGAGCCCGAGGACAAGGACGGCTTCGAGGACGACGACGGTTGCCCCGACCCGGACAATGACCGCGACGGGATCGCCGACGTCGACGACCGTTGCCCGGACGCGGCCGAGGACAAGGACGGCTTCCAGGATGAAGACGGCTGCCCCGACCCGGACAATGACGGCGACGGCGTGGCGGACGGCGCCGACAAGTGCCCTGATCGCCCCGAGGTGAAGAACGGCTTCGAGGACGACGACGGCTGCCCCGACACGACCGACAAGGATCTGAGGGTCACGGCCGACGCGATCGAGATCCGCGGGCGCATCGACTTCCCGCGCGATTCCGACCGGATCAGGGGCGACTCGTTGCCGCTGCTCGAGCGCATCGCGCGCCTCCTGAACGAGCACACCTACCTCACGAAGGTGCGCGTCGAGGGGCACACCGACAGCGAGGGACTCGACGAGGTGAACCTCGATCTCTCGCGGCGGCGGGCGGCGGCGGTGGTGCGCTTCCTCGTGGAGCGGGGCGTGGCCGAGGGGCGGCTCACGTCCGAGGGTTATGGCGAGGCGCGGCCGATCGCGAAGAACGACACGCCGGCCGGGCGGCTCAAGAACCGGCGCGTGGAGCTGCGCATCCTCGAGGTCAATGGGGTGGCGGTGCCGGAGTCCGCGCCGGCGCCGCCGTGACGTGGTGAGGTGGTGAGGTGGAGATGTTTCGTTACCTCTTTGTGACGGTATGGGGCGTGGCCGCATGTGGCGGCGCGCCGGAGGTCCGCGCGCCCGCGCCCGCGCCGTCGGTCGTGGTCGAGCCCGGGTTGCCCGCGGTCGAGGGCAAGCACGGGATCGTGTTCTCGCCCGATGGGGCGGCGTTGGAGCTGCGCGTGCTCGCGACCGGGCAGAGCGTGCCGGTGACGGACGGCACGCCGCTCAGGCTGATCGCCGAGCAGAGCGGGCAGGGGCTCGGGCGCGCCGAGGCGGAGGTCGAGATCGCGGGGCAGATCGGGATCTTGCCGAACGTGGCGGTGCTGGTCGGCGAGCGCCTGCGGAGGTCGCCGGTGGCGAAGGTCGCGCTCTTCGTCGCGACGAGCGATTGCGCGCCGGCGTGTGTGTCGGAGGTGTGGGCGCTGCACCCCGACGGGCGGCGCCTGCGGCTGAGCGACGGGGTCGGCGACCCGAGCTTCGCGTTCTCGCCCGATGGGCTGCAGGTCGCGGTCGGCGGGGCCGAGGGCTTGTGGCATCTCGTGGTGGGGCCGTGGCGCTCGTACCACTACCGGGAGTTCTCGGCGCCGGCCTTCGCGCACGACGGCGTGCTCTATGTGCGCCAGCACGGTGCGGCGGACGCGGTCTACCAGCTCCTCTTCGGCGGCCAGGCGGCGCACATCCTGACCGAGCCGGGGCAGCCGGTGACCGCGGTGCCCCTGCCGGTGACCTTCGCCGACGGCGGCCGCACGGTGGTCGCGGTCTTCGCGCGCAAGGGCGGTGACAAGACGGTGCGCGCGGCGCGTTGAGGGTTGCGGGCGCGCGCGCGACGTGTCCACTATCGGCGGGCGGAGGCGGAGGCGGGTCCGCCCCGACAGGAGCAGCGATGAGAATCGGTTGGATTGCGAGCGTGATGGTGGTGGCCGTGCTGGGCTGCGGCAAGAAGGACGAGGCGCCGGCGGCGCCGAGCACGGCGGCGGCCGAGGCGGGCGACAAGAAGCCGGGCAAGGTGATCGACCTCACCGACAACGAGGAGGTCGAGCGCGTGGCGCTGGAGTCGCTGGCGGCGTATCGCGACAAGAACCTCGAGAAGCTGGCGTCGCTGGGGCCCCCCAAGGCCAGGGAGAAGCTGATCTTTCTCGAGCCGCGCAACCCGAACTATCAGACCCTGCTCGGCGATGACACGTGGCGCATGAAGGCGCTTCGCGCGTGGGATGGCAAGCTCGCCAAGATCGCGCGCGGCGTGGACGACAACGCCATGTGCTGGTTCCACGAGGACGCCGGGCACCGCTACGCCGTCGAGGTGCGCAAGGACGACGGTCGCTGGTACTTCTTCGACCTCCGGCAGGAGCCCAAGGCGGCGGCCGCGCCCGAGCCCTGAGCCACGGCGATGCCCGAGGTCGAGCCGGCCGAGCCCCGCGACGACCAGGCGCTCCTCGTCTTCGATGGGCGCTGCGGGTTCTGCCGGCGCTTCGTCAGGCGCTGGCAACAGCTCACCGGCGAGCGCGTCGTCTACCGTCCTTTCTACGAGGACGCCGCAAACCCCCTGCCGGCGGTCGCGCCCGCGGCGTTGCGCGAGGCCGTGCACCTGCGCCTGCCCGACGGCCGCATCGTCGCCGGCGCCGACGCCGTCGCCGAGCTCGGCGCGTTCACGGCCGATGACTCGCGCCTCCCGATCTATCGCGCGTTGCACCGGCACGTGCCCGGCGTCGCGCCGCTGTCGCGCCTCGGCTATCGCGTCGTCGCCCGCCATCGCCGACTCTTCGACCGCCTGACGCGGACCTTCGTCGGCCCGGACCTGCGCCGCCCGCGCCAGGTGCTCGTGCGCTGGCTCTTCTTGCGCATGCTCGGCCTGTGCGCGCTCGCCGCGACGATCTCCTGGTGGGTGCAGCTCGACGGGCTCATCGGCGCTCGCGGCATCGCGCCCGCCGCCGACTACCTCGCCGAGGTGTCGCGCGTCGCCGCGGCCGAAGGCTGGTCCTCGCTCGAGACGCTCCTGCGCGTGCCGACGCTCGCCTGGGACAGCGCCTCCGACGCCGCGCTGCACGAGCTCTGCGCGCTCGCCGCGCTCGGCAGCCTCATGCTCTTCTTGAACGTCCTGCCCGGCGTCGGCCTCCTCTTCGCCTGGCTCGGCTATCTCTCGCTCGTCTCGGTGGGCCAGGTCTTCATGGGCTACCAGTGGGACGCGCTCCTCCTCGAGAGCCTCTTCTGCGCCTTCTTCCTCGTGCCCTGGCGCGGCGGTCTCCGGCCCGGCCTCGCCCGCGAGCGCGCACCGTCATGGGCCGGCGTCTGGCTCGCGCGCCTGCTCGTCGTCAAGCTCGTCTTCCTCTCGGGCGTGGTCAAGCTCCTCTCCGACGACCCGGTCTGGGCCGACCTCTCCGCGCTCGACTACCACTACTGGACGCAGCCGCTGCCCGCGCCGACGAGCTGGTCCGCGCACTACGCCCCCGCCTGGCTCCACGACCTGTCGATCCGCGTGATGTTCGCGATCGAGCTCGTCCTTCCCTGGTTCGTGCTCGTCGGCCTGCGCCGCCTGCGCTACCTCACGGCCTACGCCATCTTTGCGCTGATGCTCGCCATCGGCCTCACCGGCAACTACGGCTATTTCAACCTCCTCACCGTCACGCTGGCGATCATGCTCTTCGACGACGGCGCCGTGCGCGCGCTCGTGCCGCCACGCCTGCGTGCGAAGGTCCCCGACAGCCACGAATTCGCGCATCGCCGCCCGCGCCTCGCCTGGCGCGCGCCGGTCGCCCTGCTCGCCACCGCGCTCGCCCTGCTCTCGGTGACGAGCTTCGTGCGCCGCATCGATCGCGACGCCGCGCCGAGCGCGCTGGTCGACGCCCTGCGCCTGACCGCGCCGCTGCACCTCGCGCAGGGCTACGGCCTCTTCGCCACGATGACCACCGACCGCCCCGAGATCGAGCTCGCCGGCAGCGCCGACGGAGTCGACTGGCGCCCCTATCGCTTCACCTGGAAAGCGGGCGCGCTCGACGAGACCCCATCCTACACCGGTCCCCACATGCCGCGCCTCGACTGGCAGATGTGGTTTTCCGCGCTCGCGGGCGAGTGCCGCCGGAGCCCGTGGTACCTCGCCTTCGCGCGCCGCTTGCTCGAGGGCTCGCCGCCGGTCCTTGCGCTGCTCGCCGACGACCCCTTCCCCGAAGGCCCGCCGCGCTTCCTGCGCAGCGAGCTCTGGTACTACAGCTTCACGACCCCGAGCGAGCGCGCCGAGACCGGTCACGTCTGGCATCGCGAGCCGGCCGGTCGCCTCTTCTGTCCGACCCTCGAGCTCGACGGCGGTCGCCTGCGCGCGGTCGGCCGCTGAACGCCGCGCGGTTCGCAGGTCCGAACGCGGCTCGCGGAGCCAGCGGGCCGCCTTGACTCGACCGCGCCTTTTCGCCCAGATCTACGGACCCGAGACGCACGAGGCCCGCGGTCCACAATCCGCACGCGAGGCCCGACCACAGCGCCCGCCAGCGTCGTGCGACCCGCGCAAGGCTCAACCCACGGAGGTCATCATGCGACGTTCCAACATGCTCGTGATCGCGGCGCTGTGCGCCACCTGGCTCGCCTGTGGTGACGATGACGACGGTGGCGCCGACACCACGACCGACTCGGCGGGCGACACCGCGGAGACCAGCGAGGTCACGCCGGAGACCGTCGAAGAGACCTCCCCCGAGACCGTCGACGACACCACCGCCGACACCGCCGCGGAGACGACCCCCGACACCGCCGATGATACCACCGCCGACACCGACGAGGAGACGACCCCGGACACCGTCGAGGACACCACCGCCGAGACCAGCCCGGACACCGTCGCCGACACCGTCGAGGACCTCGACACCGGACCCGATGGCATCGAGCCGGGTGTCACGCTGCGCGCCTACCTCTCCGGTTCGCAGGAGGTGCCGCCGGTCGCCACCGGCGCCACCGGCACGGCGCTGGTGGAGATCCACGACGACCGCAACGGCTTCGACGTCACGCTCGAGGTCGACCTGCAGGGCGCGGTACCGCTGCCGATGTTCACCGCCGCGCACATCCACCTCGGTGCCGTCGGCGTCAACGGCCCCGTGCTCTTCGGGCTCGCCTCGGGCGCGTTCACCTCGCCGCTCACCGTCACCCTCACCGCCGCCGATCTCCAGGGCGAAGGCACCTTCGAGGCCGCGCTCGAGGCGATCGAGGCAGGCCATACCTACGTCAACGTGCACTCGAACCTGCACCCCGCCGGTGTCCTGCGCGGTCAGGTCGGGCGCGTGCAGTTGCGCGGCACCCTCTCCGGGCTGCAGGAACCCGATCCGGTCATGATCGACGCGAGCGGGGCGGTGGTCGCTCTCCTGGACGAGACCCAGGAGCGGCTGGCCATCTCGATCGTCGCCAGCGGCATCGAGGGCGCCACGGCAGCGCACCTGCACCTCGGCGCACCCGGCCTCAACGGGCCGGTCTATCTGCCGCTGGAGACGCCCGTCGGTGGGACCTCGACCACGGTCTTCGACGCTGCCGACGCCACCGATCCGAGCTGGTCGGACATCATCGCCAAGGTCGTGGGCGGCGAGCTCTACGTCAACGTGCACACCGCCGAGCACCCGGGCGGCGCCGTGCGCGCGCACCTCGGCAAGGCGGTCCTGCGCGCGCGCATGTCCGGCGGCCAGGAGGTCCCGCGCGTCGAGACCGACGCCTTCGGCACCGCCGAGCTCTTGATCGACGGCCTCCAGACGGGCGGCCGCATGACGGTCACGCTCACCGGCGTCGACGGCGCGACCGCGATGCATCTGCATGGCGGCGCCGTCGGTGACAACGGCTCGGTCTGGCTGCCGCTGTCCGCGGGTGCGCCGGGGGAGAGCACCGTCGTCGACCTCGACCTCAGCGCGATCGACGCGGTGGCGCCCGAGATCGCCGTGCCCGCCATCCTCGCGGGGCACACCTACGTCAACGTGCACACCGCGGCCGATCCCGCTGGCCACATCCGCGGCCAGCTCGGCCCCGCTCGCCTGCGCGCCCTGCTCTCCGGCGCCCAGGAGGTGCCCGCCGTCGACTCCGCGGCGCGGGGGCGCGGCAAGGTCTACGTCGATGGTGCGCAGGGGGTCGTGCGCTTCGAGCTCGACGCCGGCGATCTCGCCGAGATCACCGCCGCGCACGTTCACACCGGCTTGCCGGGCGAGTCCGGCGGGGTGCTCGTCGGCCTCGCCAGCGCGTCCTTCACGAGCCCGCTCACCGTCACGACCGTGGTCTCCGAGCTCGACCCCTCGGTCGCCGTCGACCTGGTCGACAAGCTCCTCGGCGGCTCGACCTACTTCAACGTGCACACGGTCTCGAACCCGGGCGGTGAGCTGCGCGGTCAGATCGGCGTGATCCAGCTCGCGGCCGTCCTCGACGGGCTCAGCGAGGTGCCGCCCAACGACTCGACCCGCACCGGCACCGGCATGGTCGTGATCAACGGCGCCCTCGAGGAGGTGCGGGCGACGCTGTCGCTATCGGACTACGCCGACACCACCGCGGCGCATATCCACGGCGCCCCGCCGGGCGAAAACGGCGGCGTGCTCTTCGGCCTCGCTTCGGCCGGCTTCACCTCGCCGCTGTCACGCACCTTCGGCCCGGGCGACGTGACCGGCGGCACGCTCGAGGCCTACGAGGCCGCCGTCGACGCGATCATCAGCGGCCTTACCTACTTCAACGTGCACACCGGCGCCTTCCCGGGCGGCGAGGTGCGTGGTCAGATCGGGGCGCGCTGATGCGGTTCATCGTCACGTTTCTCGCGCTCGGTCTCGCGTGGGCCGCCTGCTCCGACGACGCCTCGAGCCCGGCCGACACCACGCCGTCGGACACCGTGGGCGCCGAGACCGAGGTCACGCCCCCCGACACGACCACCGCGGCCGACGGCGACGAGACCCAGGCCCCCGAGGACACGGCCGCGGCCGATGACGAGGCCGCCCCGCAAGCGGTGACCTTCGACGCGGTGCACGCCTTCATGGTCGTCAAGTGCGCGCCCTGTCACGCCGGACCGGTCGCCGCCACCGCGCAGGGCGGACACAACATGGCCAACCCCGACGTCGCCGTCGCCTACGCCGCCTCGCAGCTCGACTCCACCCTGGCCGGCAAGACCAAGGGCGCGCTCGCGCTGCAATACGTCAAGGCCGGCATCATGCCGATCGGCGCCGGCTGCAGCGGTGACCCCGCCGCGGACGCCGGCCTCGACGGCTGCCTCACCGCGGGCGAGCTCGATCTCCTCGAGCGCTGGGTCGCAGACGGACAGCTCCCGCCCGATTGAGTGCGCGCCGGCTTCGTGGCGCTCGCTGTCGGCAACGCCAATGAGGTCCTGTTCGGGACGCCAGCCTTCTCATTGCTCGTCTACGGCAAGCGGACCTGACGCACGGGACGAGCGGGGTCTTCCTCGAGCGAGACCAGCGTTCGGACCACTTCGCGGCGAAGGCGCGGATCTTCGGGCTCCGCGACCGTTCGGCACGCGCGAGGAAGGTGGTCTCAGGAGCGCGTCCGGGTTCATCGGTCATGCGGGCTCGAGCGGTGAGATCTTGGCGAGGGCCTTCCGCGTGGCCGCCATGTCGCGCTGAACCTCGAGATCGTAGTGCGTCTGCAGGTTCATCCAGAACTCATCGCTGGTGCCGAAGTAGCGCGCGAGTCGCATGGCCGTGTCGGCGGTGATCGCGCGCTCGCGCTTCGTGATCGCGTAGATCCGAGGCTGGGGAACGCCGATCGCCTTCGCGAGCGCGTAGGGCGTGATCGCCAGCGGCTCGAGGAACTCGTCAACGAGGATTTCGCCAGGATGGACAGGAGGGATCTTGGAGGGCATGTGCGCTTCTCCTCAGTGGTAGTCGACGATCTCGACGCCGTAGGCGCTGCCGTCTTCCCATCGGAAGCACAGCCGCCATTGGTCGTTGATGCGGATGCTGTGTTGGCCTTCGCGGTCGCCCGTCAGCGCCTCGAGCCGGTTGCCAGGCGGAACCCGAAGGTCCGCCAGGAGAACGGCAGCGTGGAGCATGACGAGCTTCTTCAAGGCGCTCTTCTGGACCATGGGACCCAGGGCCTTCACGCGCTCCCGGTAGAAGACCTTCTCCGTATCAGGACACGCGAAGCTCTTGATCGCCATGCGCGGATGGTAACGCCTCGCGTTAGTAACGTCAAGCGTTAGTAGTCGGAAGGCTACGACTCGCCGTCTCGGACAGCTTGTTCGGAGGCGGTTCTTCGGAGCAACTGTCCCGCCAGTGTCCCGCCAGGGGTTCAGTGTCCCGGCAGCCCCAAAGCAAGAACCCCGCGAACCTTGTCGATTCGCGGGGTTCCTTGGAGCGGGTAATCGGGCTCGAACCGACGACATTCAGCTTGGGAAGCTGACGCTCTACCAACTGAGCTACACCCGCAGGCTGCCTCTTCGTATGACAACCGATCCGGCGGTGTCAAGCGGGTGCCCGGTCAAGCAGGTCGCGCGTCGCCCTACGCGACCACCGCCGACATGTCCTCGAGCAGCGCCGCGACGCGCTCGGTCTGCGCCGCGGTGAGCGCCGCGCGGGCCTCGTCCACCAGCGCGGCGATCTTGAGGGTCTTGTCCTCCATCTCGGCGCGCAGCGCGTCCAGGCGCGCGTTGGTGCGCTCGAGGCGTTGCAGGAGCTCCTGCTCGCGCCGCCGCTGCCGATCCGAGGCGACCACGCGTCTCAGGACCTGCGGCAGGTCCCGCCAGAAGCCGCTGTCCTTGATCACGTACTCGGCGACCTTGAGGCGCCACGCCGCGACGACCAGGTCCTCGCTGCCGGCCGAGGTCATCAGCACGAAGGGCGCGTCGACCCCGACCTCGCGCAGCTCGGTCAAGAGATCGAGCCCGCGCGTGCCGGGGATGCGGTTGTCGACCAGCATCACGTCGAAGGCCATCTGGCGCGCGAAGCGGATCGCCTCCTCGGAGTCGCGCGCGAACTGGACCATCGCGAAGCCTTCGCCTTCGCGGGCGATCGCCTTGCGCACCAGCAGCTGGTGCTCGGGCTCGTCTTCGACGACCAGGACGCGGATCGCGTCGGCCTCGGGATCCTGACCGGGGTGGGGCGTGTTCATGGCCCTCCCGTTGTCCACCCGAGCGGGACTCCACGTCAAGGTCGCCCGCGAAGGTCCTTGACTCGCGCGGCCGGGTGTGGATGATCCTCGCTCCTCGCGCCCGGACCTCGTGTCGAAAGCGGGCGCGACCGAGACGGAGAGCACCCGATGGCCCGCGTGACGATCGAAGACTGCCTGGACAACGTCGACAACCGCTTCGCGCTCGTCATGCTCGCCGCCAAGCGCGCCCGGGCCCTCGAGGGCGGCAGCGAGTCGCTCGTCGACGTCAAGAAGAACAAGACCGCCGTGCGCTCGCTGCGCGAGATCGCGGCCGGCAAGGTCGCCTTCGACCGCGACGTCAACGAGCTCCTGCTCAGCTGGAACACCGGCCGGAAGTAGCGCCCGTGCGACCCTCCTGCGGGGAGACGAGCGAGGGGGGATCGATGTCGGGTGCCGCCCGCACGTGGCTCGGAGTCGTCGCGGCGCTGACGCTGGCCGCGTGCCCGGGCACGCATCACGACCCGCCGGCCGACGCGCACACGACGGCCGAGTCGGTGCTCGAGCTCGCGCGCACCTGGGTCGGCGGCGGCCCGGACGCGGCGGTGCTCGAGGCGCGCGCCTCGCAGTACAGCGAACAGGGCGGCCTCAAGGGCAAGGTGCTGATCCTCGCGCGCCGGCCCGGTCACTTGCGCATGGAGGGGCTCTCCCCGACCGACGACTCGGTCAGCGTGCTCGCCACCGACGGCGAGCGTTTCACCTCGTGGCAGCGCGGCCAGAGCACCTGCTGGGTCGGGCGCGCCTGCCCCGACAACGTCGGTCGCTTCGCGTCGGTGCCGCTCGAGGCCGACGAGCTCGTCGGCGTCCTGCTCGGGCGCCCGCCGCTCATCCCGCACGAGCACGTCGAGATGAAGTGGGACGGCAAGGTCGGCGCCTACCGCCTCGAGCTCGTCGGCGGCGCGACCGACCTCGGGCTCGCGCACGGGCGCACGCAGCGCCTCTGGGTCGCGCACGCGGACGGGCGCGTCGTGCGCACGCAGCTCCTCGAGGGAGGCCGTCGCAAGGTCGACGTGCGCTACTCCGAGTTCAGGCGCGTCGCGGGCGAGCTCGTGCCGGGCCGGCTCGACGTCCTGCTCGAGCGCGACGAGACCGACCTGCGCCTCGAATATCGCGAGATCGACCTCGCCACCGTGCCGGCCGACGAGGCGTTCACGTTCACGTGCCCGGCCGGCACCACCCTCGAAGAGCTGCCCTGCAGCCAAGGCACGCCGTGACGACGAAGAAGGGGCAGGGCGGCAAGCGCCGCGGGCGCTTCATCGTGCTCGAGGGGATCGACGGAGCCGGCACGACGAGCCAGCTACGCCACGTCGTCGAGTGGCTCGAGCGACGCGGTGAGCTCGTACACGCGACGCGCGAGCCGACCGACGGGCCGATCGGGCTCATGCTCCGCCAGGTGCTGCGCGGGCGCATCGTGGCGACGCCCGGCCAGGCGCGCGGCGAGGCGAAGAAGGAGCCGCTCGACCCCGCCGCGGTCGCGCTCCTCTTCGCGGCCGACCGCCTCGACCACCTGCACAACGAGATCGTGCCGCAGCTCGAGGCCGGCCGCCACGTCGTCTGCGATCGCTACGTGCTCTCGAGCCTCGCCTACCAGAGCCTCGAGACCGACCTGCGCTTCGTCCGCAATATCAATGAGAAGGCGCTCGCGCCCGACCTGACGATCTTCTTGCGCGTGCGGGCCGAGGTGGCGATGGCGCGCATCGAGGGCTCGCGGACCCACAAGGAGGTCTTCGAGCAGCTGCCGCTGCAGAAGCGCGTCGCGGCCGCGTACGAGAAGCTCCTCGAGAGCTACCGCGACGGCGAGGTGGTGATCCTCGACGGCGAGGAGGAGATGTCGATGGTCACCTCGCGGGTGCGCGGCACGCTCGAGCGCATCTTCTGAGGCGAACGCGCTCGCCGTGTGGAGGATCTCTACACGTCGCCGAGCAGGTGCCCGAGCTTCTCTTTCTTCGTTAGCAGATACGAGCGGTTGTCGTCCGAGGCGGCGATCTCGAGCGGCTCGCGCGCGACGACGTCGACGCCGAAGTCGGTGATCGTCTGGATCTTGTCGGGGTTGTTCGTCAGGAGCCGCACGCGGCGCACACCGAGGGTGTGAAGGATCTGGGCGGCGAGGCCGTAGTCGCGGCCGTCGATCGGCAGGCCGAGCTCGAGGTTGGCCTCGACGGTGTCGCGGCCGTCGTCCTGCAGGGCGTAAGCGCGGATCTTGTCGAGGAGCCCGATGCCGCGGCCCTCCTGGCGGAGGTAGATCACCACGCCGCGGCCGGCCTCGGCGACGCGGCGCAGCGCCTCGTCGAGCTGGGGGCCGCAGTCGCAGCGCAGCGAGTGGAAGACGTCGCCGGTCAGGCACTCGGAGTGGATGCGCACGAGGATCGGGTCGGCCGAGCGCGTCTCGCCGAGCGAGAGCACGAGGTGCTGGCGGTGGTCGAGGCGGTTCTCGTAGGCGCGCACCAGGAACTCGCCGTGGCGCGTCGGCAGGGTGGCCTGCGAGAGCTGGCGCACGAAGGACTCGGTCGCCATGCGGTGGGCCATGAGCTCGGCGACGCGCACCTCGATGAGGCCGTGGCGTGCGCCCCAAGCCCCGAGCGCCGCGCCGCAGAGGAGCTCGCCGTCGTCGCCGAGCACTTGCGAGAAGGTCGCGACCGGCTCGAGGCCGGCGGCGCGCACGAGGTCGACCGCCGCCTCGGACAGGCCGTTGCGGAAGAGCACGCCGCCGGGATCGGCGAGCGTCGGGTGCACGTGGCCGGGGGTGGTGAGGTCCTCGAGGCGGGCGTCGGCGCGGGCGAGGACCTGGATGGTGGCGGCGCGATCGGCGGCGCTGATCCCGGTCGAGACGCCGCGGCGCGCCTCGACGGTGACGAGCCAGCGCTCGGCCTGCGAGGCGAGCGCGATGGCGCCGTCGCTACCGCGCTGCGGAGCGAGGCCGAGGCGCTCGGCGCGATCGGGCAGGATCGCGACCGCCGTCAGGCCGCGCGCGTGGGTCGCGAGGAAGTTGACGGTGTCGTCGCTCGTGCGGCTCGCGCCGGCCACGACGATGCCGCCGCGCTCCGGGCGCGCGGGGTCGTGCACCAGCGCCAGGCCGCCCTTGCGCAGGACGTCGGCGGCGCGGGTGATCGGGCTGTCACCGCGGTCGGGGTTGGCGCTGGGCGGGTGGTCGGACATGGCGGGGAGGATAGACGCCGCGATCGCTACGGTCGAGGTGAAAGGGCGCTTGTCACCCGTGACAGCGCTGTCGCGATCTCGGAGGCGCCACCACGCGACAAGGCCGCGTAACCCATGGCACAGCGCTTGCGTAGTAGGGGGTGGACCCGGCGCTGGACCTTTTGCGGCCACGTCGGGCGACGCACATCCCGACCCCTCGCACACAGGAGCACGCCATGGGCCAGCCCGCTCGCCGCCGCAAGACGCAGCCTCGGATCCCCTCGCTGACCT
The DNA here is from genome assembly GCA_011526585.1 of Deltaproteobacteria bacterium. Classification (GTDB taxonomy): domain Bacteria; phylum Myxococcota_A; class UBA9042; order PHBI01; family PHBI01; genus WYBB01. The sequence goes on along the minus strand of WYBB01000157.1, from coordinate 12,299 downwards.
CGGTCATGACACCGTCGGGTCCGGACGAGCCGGAGGGGCCGGACGCGACGAGCGAGGCGGCGCCCACCGAGGAGATGGTCACGTGCTTCCTGTCGGGCGAGCTCCTGCCGAAGAGCCGCGCCGTGCAGGTGCGACTCGGGCGCGGCAGGGTCATGTGGATGGCCAGGGATCTGACGAACCAGGGATAGGTGAGGCCCGCGCTCAGAAGTGGTCGTGACGGAGGTCCAGCGCGATGTGCCAGAGGTTGCCGCCCGCCTGGTAGGCCCCCTGCGGGGAGCCGGCGAGCGGATCCTTCTGCACGCCGCGCTGGGTGAGGTGGGTCCACTGGATGGCCAGGTCGAGCGAGAGCGGGCCGGCCTTGTCGCCGGTCGGGTCACCGAACATGAGACCGACGCCGAGGCTCATGACGTGCGCGGCGGCGTCGAGGGTGTTGGTCTGATAGACCGGGTCGGGTAGCGGCGTCGGGCGGAAGAAGTAGCCGGCGCGGATCGACCAGTGGTCCTCGGGGCGCCACTCGAGGCCGGCGCGCGGGGTCACGGTGTCGACCGCGCCGAGCGGCACGCGCTCGCCGACGACGTCGACGATCTTGTCGGGTGTGTCGGCCGGGTCGTTGGGGTCGACCGGCTGCAGGTGGCGATCGTCGATCGCCAGGAGGAAGCGTGCGCCGGCTGGAGGGGCGTCGCTCCAGCGCTCCCAGGTGAGGCCGAGCTCGACCGACCAGCCCGGCTCGGGCGCGGGCGCGCTCTCCCAGCCGAGACCGAGCGCGAGCTGGTCGGGGGTGTAGAGCGAGACGCCTTCGACGAGCACGTCGAGCACGCCGACCTGCTCGATCTCGACGCGCACCGGCAGGCGGTAGTCGAGCTCGAGCGCGCCGCGGAAGCTCGCGCCGAAGCGGAAGTGGCCGAGCGCGCCGCCGCCGCCGCCGAAGGGGCCGAGCGCGAGGCCGAAGGTCGGGCCCAGGCGCGGCACGACCTCGAGGTCGATCGTCTCGCGCAGGAAGCGGCCCTCGGCGAGCGAGAGGCTCGCGTCGACGACGCCGTCGAGCGCGGCGAGGAGCTGCGCGCCGACGCCGAGGCGCAGCCAGTCGACCGGCTCGAAGGCGAGGCCGGCGGCGATGACGAGCTTGTCGGGCAGGCTCTGGTAGCGGTACCACCAGGGGTCGGCGGGATCGACCGACGAGACGTTGGTGCCGGTGGTGAGCGGGTGGAAGAAGGCGAGGCCGAAGCCGATGACCTCGTCGAAGACGCCGCCGATAGGCGTCGAGAAGCCGAGGTGGAAGCCGAGGTTGTCGTCGGGGGAAAGCGGTGAGAACTCGCCGGCGACCGCCTCGAAGTCCATCGACGGGGCGACGAGGTCGAAGCCGAAGCCGAGGTGCACGCGCTTGCGCGAGAGCACGTTGGCCGGGTTGTAGTAGGCGGCGTCGTAGTCGAAGCCGAGCGCGACCAGGGCGTTGCCGCGGGCGACGGCGCGCGCGGAGAAGCCGTAGGTGTCGAAGAAGGAGGCGCGCGTGGGGGGCGCGGCGGTGGCGACGAGCGCGCAGGCCGCGAGGGTGGCGAGGAGCGGGGCGAGAGGGCGCGAGCGGCGCGGCGACGGCGGGGGGTGCACGCGGCGACGGTATCACCGGAGGCGCGCGGGAAAAAGTTGAGGTATAAGGATGGCGATGGGCGCCGCCATGATCACGTCGCCGTCCGAGCGGTGGCCCGAGCGGACGGCCGACCGCCACAAGGAAGTCGTCGTGCTCGCGACGCCGGTGTGGAGCCTGCGCGTCGAGGGGCGGCGGCTGTCGATCGTGCTGCAGCGGGCGGCGCTGCCGGGTGGGGCCGAGCTGGTCGAGCTGGTGGTCGAGCTGCCGCACGTGACCTTCCCCTTCGACTTCCGCGAGGGGATCGAGCGCTTCCGACATCACCGCGGGATCGCCGAGGACCTGACCCTGCGCATCGACGCGCGCGTGGTGCTCGACTGGTTGAACCAGGTCTCGGGCGGGCAGATCGGCGGCTCGGCGCAGGACGATCAGCTCGTGCTCGCCGGGCGCACCGAGGGCGGCACGCGCTGGACGATGCGCGGGCGCTTCGTCGCGGCCGAGGGTGACGACGACGTCGAGGGCGGCGGCGCGCTCGAGCCGCTCCTGCAGCTCTCGCTCTTCGGCATGCGCGCCTACGGGCCGACCCAGGAGCCGTGGCCGCGCCTGGCCGAGCGGGTGCTGGACCTGGTGCCCAAGGCGATGATCGTCGAGCGCGGGCTGACGACGGCGAAGATCCGCTGCGTGCGCGCGGCGCTGGCGTGGGTCCTGGCCGGGCTCGGCTGGAAGCTGCCCGATCTCGGGCAGCTCTCCGCGCACGGGGTGGAGCTGCGCGAGGGGCGCTTCGTCGCGCGCTTCTCGCGTGCGGACGCGGGTGAGCGGCTGGTCGCCGAGCTCGACGAGGGGGAAGGCGGGACCTGGGAGGCGGGGCGCGTGCGCGGGGCCTTCGAGCGCTTCGTCGAGGACCTCGAGCTCAAGCGTCATCACGGCCAGGTCGATCGGCTGCTCGGCGAGGGGCGGGTGCGCGAGGCGCTGGCCGAGGTCTACCGCGCGCTCGACGGGCCGCCGCGGCCGGGCTTCCTCGCCGAGCGGCTCATCGGCATCACCGCGTCGCAGCCGATCCTCTACGACGAGGGTGAGCGGCAGTGCCGGGCGCTGCTCGAGCTGGCGCCCGGGTGGGAGCCGGCGCTGGCGGGGCTCGCGGCGATCGCGCTCGGGCGTGGGCGGCCCGAGGAGGCGGCGGTGCAGCTCGAGCGCCTGGCGGCGAGCCTGACCGCGCCCGCGGATCGCGAGGACGCGACGGCCGCGGATCTTACGCTCGCGCGCATCCTGAAGGAGTTCGCGCCGGAGGAGTCGCGCGCGGCGCTCTCGCGCGTGCTCGAGCGCTCGCCCGATCACGAGGAGGCGCTCTCGGAGCTCATCGCGCTGGCGGAGGCCGAGGGCGACGTGCGCGCGGCGCTGCCGCTCTACAAGCGGCTCCTCTTCGCGGCGCGCTCGAAGGCGCGCACGCGCGACGCCGGGCTCCGGCTGGCGCGCTTCGCGCTCATGCGCAACGAGCCCGAGGACGCGCGCGTGCTGCTCAAGGTGGTGCTCGAGGCGGCGCCCGAGGACCTCGAGGCCAAGCTCGCGCTCGCCGAGGTCGAGACGCAGGAGGGCAACGGGCTCACCGCGCTCGGGATCCTCGAGGGTGCGCTGCGCACGATCGCGCCGTCGGACGCGGCGCACCTGGTGGCGGTGATCGCGCGGCTGGCGCATCTGCTCCTGGATACGCTGGCGGACCCGGCGCGCGCGCGGCGCGTGCTGTGGCGCGCGGGCGACATCGCGCGCATGGAGGGCAAGGACGCGCTCGAGCTGACGCGGCTGGCGCTCAAGGCGCGGGAGCCGGTGCTGGCGCTGCGCTTCGTCGAGCTGGTGGCAGCCGAGGCGGCCGAGTGGGCCGAAGCGCAGGCGCTGCGCGGCGAGGCGCTGATCGCGCGGGGCGACGCCGCGGCGGCGCTGCAGGCGGTCCTGGCGGTGCTGGCGCGCGAGCCCGATCACGAGGGCGCGCTCGGTCTGCTCGAGCGCTCGGCGCCCGATCCGGCGCGGCGCGAGTGGCTCGTGCACCAACTCCACGAGGCGGCCCGGAAGGTGGCGCGCGGCGAGTCGCGCGCGCGCATCCTGCATCGCGTGGCGCGGCTCTTCGAGTCGCTCGGGCTCGAGTTCGACGCGCTGGCGCCGCTCGAGGAGGCGGTCTTCGAGGCGCTCGACTCGCCGCGCTTCATCGAGCGGGCCGAGCGCCTCATGCAGCTCCAGGCGCGCTTCGGGCTCTGGCCCGACCACCAGCGCGTCGGCGCGCTCCTGCTCGCGCGGCTCGAGGCGCGCGGGCTCGCCGACCAGGCCGGGATCGAGCGACGCGTCGAGCTCCTGGTCCAGCTCGGGCGCGCGGCGCTCGAAGAGCTCGACGACCCGGTCGGCGCGCGGGTCTTCCTCGAGGACGCCGGGCGCCTCTCGCCGCGCTCGCTCGTCGCGCAGGAGCTGCTCGCGCGCGCGTTGGAGGCGTGCCTGCGGCTCGCGCCGTCGGGCCCGGTGCGCGAGCTGGCCGCGGCGCTGATCCGGCTCGAGGCGCTGAGGCCGGAGACCGCCGGCAAGGACGCGGCGCGCCTGCGCCTCGCCGAGCTGCAGCTCGAGCGCATGGCGGCGCCCGGGCAGGCGCGGGCGTCGCTCGCGCGCCTGGCGCGACCGGACGAGCCGGCGGCGCAGGCGCTCTTGCGGCGCGCCGGCATGACGAGCCAGTTGGTCTCGCCGGTGATCCCGATCACGCCCACCCCGCCGCCGGCGCCGCCGCGCATCGATCGCTTCGACGAGGCCTTGGCCGCGGCCGATCGCGGCGACGAGGCGCACGCGCTGGCGCTCTTGGAGGCGCTCATCGCCGAGGCGCCGGGCCACGTGCCGGCGCGTGAGCTGCTCATGGTGCTGCGCGAGTCCGTGCCGCCGAGCGTGCAGCGCGCCGCGATCGCGCCCGAGCCGGCGCCGGCGGACCCGGCGCGGAGCGAGCCCGCGAGCCCGATCGCGCCGGCGGGCGCGGCCGTGCCTCCCGAGGCGCTGCACGACAAGGTCGCCGAGGGCGACCGCATCGACGAGGCGCTGGCGCGCGCGACCGAGCAGTTCTTCGGCGGCGATCTCGGCGGCGCGCGCACGACGCTCGAGGCGCTCTTCGCGCTCGACCCCGACGTGCTCTCCGCGCTCGAGCTCTATCAGGAGATCCTCGGCGAGCTCGGCGAGCACGCGCGCCGCGCCGACGTGCTCGACAAGCTCGTCATGCGCGTCTTCGACGTCGAGGCCTCGACGACCTACCTGCGCGCGCTCGGCGATGCCCGCGCCGCCGCCGGCGAGCCCGACGCCGCGCGCGCAGCCTACGTGCGCTACCTGCGCTTGCGCCCGCTCGACCTCGCGCTCTTCTCGCGCATCATGGGCGAGCTCGAAGCGCTCGGGCCCGCCGGCGCCGCCGACCGCGCCGATCTCTGGGAGGCGCGCGCCGACGCGCTCGACGACGCCGACGCCAGCGCCGACGAGATCGCGCGCGCGCTCATCGCCGCGGCCGAGGCGCACGACGAAGCCGGCGACCACGCCGCCGCCGAGCACGCGCGCGCGCGGGCGCGCTGAGCTCCGATCTCTTGCGACCTACTCCGAGCGCTGCGCCACGGCGCGCGCGAAGCCGCGGAAGTAGGTGAAGGCCGAGGCGAGCGAGTAGAACATCGACAGCGACAGGAGCGCCACGCCGACGACGTTGAAGTCGACGACCGCCTCGGCGACGAGGAAGTCGATGGTGTAGGGGTAGTGCAGGATGAGCGCGACCAGGCCGACGAGCTGGAGCGCCGTCTTCATCTTGCCCGACTGCACGACGTCGATCTGCAGGCCTTCGGTCGAGGCGATGGCGCGCAGGCCGGTGATCGCGACCTCGCGCGAGAGCAGGAGCACGACGAACCAGCCGGGGATCCGCCCGAGCTCGGCGCAGATGATGAGCACGGCCTGCACGATGAGCTTGTCGGCGAGCGGATCGAGGAGCTTGCCGAGCAGCGACTCGAGGCCCTGCTTGCGCGCGAGGTAGCCGTCGAGCCAGTCGGTCACGGCGGCGACGGCGAAGAGGAGCATCGCCCAGAAGTTTCCGGCGGGCGTGTCGAGGAGGAGCAGGATCATCACCGGCGGGATCAGCACGATGCGCCCGAGCGTGAGCAGGTTCGGGAGCTTCTTCACCTCCTCGGAGAGCGGCCGCCGCTTCTTGTCGCGCGTGCGCCGTTTGACGCGGAGCTTGGGCAGGCGCAGGCGGCGTTTCTTCGGGGAGGGGCTCGGGCTCGGCTCGCTCATGCGCGCGACGATAGTATGGCGGGGGTAGCGTCGTCACGCCCAGAGGTGGCCACCGTGGCCCGGGATGGGCCGGGATGGGCCGGCTTGTCGCCGCGCGGCCCGATCGCTAGACTCTCCGCGTCCCCCGCCGAGGAGCCGCCCATGCGCACGCGCACGCTCGTCCTGCCACTCTCGTTCGCGCTCGCCGCCTGCGGCGATCTCTTCGGTGACCTCGACGAGGACCGCTTCGACATCGACCTCGCCGACGTGCGCATCGACATCGGCGACGTCATCGTCGATCCGACCTCGGGCAAGGGTCTCGGCGAGACCTGCGACCCTGCCGCGGTCGTGCCCGAGTGCCGCCTGGGCCTGTCCTGCATCGATGAGACCTGCCGCACGACCGGCGACTCGCTCGAGAACCGCCCCTGCATCCTCACCGCCGAGTGTGGCGACGGCCTCTACTGCGGCTTCGTCGGCGCCTGCCAGCCGGCCGGCGCCGGGGTCGCCGGCGCGCCCTGCTCGTCCGCCGCCGACTGCGAAAAGGGCCTCGTCTGCCGCTCCTTCGGGTTCGCCGGCTCGTGCGTCGCAGGCGGCGAAGGCGATCTCGGCGCGCCCTGCGAGGGGGTCGAGGACTGCCAGGCCGGGCTCTCGTGCGGCGGCGATGGCACCTGCGCCGCCGGCTCGCCGGTCTTCGGCCTGCGCCCCTGGCCGGGCGTGAGCTGCGAGCCGATCGACGAGCTCGCCGCCCCGGTCGTGCACTTCGAGGTGCCGCGCCCCGGCAGCCCGCCGCCCGAGGACGGCGACTTCTTCCGGCTGCCTTTCCCCAATGACATCCGGATGAAGGACGGCACGGTCGACCTCGCGGGCTTCCCGACGCCCGGGCCGGGCATCGTCGGCTTCGATCCGGTCGAGCGCATCATCGACGCCGCCCGCAAAGTCCAGAAGGGCTTCTCCACCGAGCCCGTCGTCACCTTCCGCCTCTCGCACGGCTTCAAGCTCGAGTCGGTGCGCGCCCAGGACGACCCCAACGACCCGGTCGGCGGCCAGGCGACGCTCTACTTCCGCAACATCACCAAGGGCTCGTCCCAATACGGATTCACGCCTGATTACAGCTACTTCATCACCGACGGCGGCACCCGCTACATCTGCCCGCGCTTCGTCTCGGTGCGCCCGACCTGGAACGTGCCGCTCCTGCCCGAGACCACCTACGCCGTGATCCTGGCGACCGGGGTAGAGACCCAGAACGGCGCGCCGTTCCAGGCCGACGCCGACATGCAGGCGATGCTCGCGGACGCGCAGCCCAACGACCCCGACCTGCGCGCCGCCTGGGCGACCTATCAGCCGCTGCGCGACTACCTCACCGACCCGGAGGTCGGGAGCCCCATCGCGCTGCACCGCGTGATCGCTGCGGCGGTCTTCACGACCCAGCCGGTCGACGACGTGCTGCCCGCGGTGCGCGCGGCGATCCACGCGGCGCCCGCGCCCACGCCGGGCGAGCTCGTCGAGTGCAAGGCGGGCGCGGTCTCGCCCTGCGACGACAGGCTCAGCGGGGATGCGCACGTGCGCGGCTGCTTTGCCGAGAGCGAGCTCGTGCACGAGCTGCACATGCGCGTCGCCCTGCCCAGGGTGCAGGCCGGCACGCGCCCCTACCTCGAGCCGCAAGACGGCGGCGATCTCGTCTTCGACCCGAGCGGCAAGCCCGTCCTGCAGGGCACCGAGGACGTCTGCGTCGCCCTGACGATCCCCAAGGGCGCGAGCATGCCCGCCGGCGGCTGGCCGGTCGCGCTCTACGGCCACGGCACCGGCGGCTCGTTCCTCAGCGCCGTGCGCGACGCGGGCCTGCCGCTGTCCGCCATCGATCTCGGCGGAGGGCAGGTCGTCAACGTCGCCGCGCTCGGCTGGGACGGCCCGATGCACGCCGACCGCCGCGGCGCCGACCTCGATCCGGGCGCGCTCTTCTACAACCTCGCCAACCCGGTCGCCGCGCGCGGCAACCTCATCCAGGGCGCCGCCGACGTCTTCGCGCTGGTGCGCGCGCTGAAGAGCTGGGTCATCCCCGCGGCCCAGAGCCCGACCGGCGCAGAGATCCGCTTCGACCCGGCGCGCATCACGCTGGTCGGCCACTCGCAGGGCGCGACCACCGGCCCGCTCGCCGCGCCCTACGAGCCCGACCTGCAGAACGTCGTCTGGTCGGGCGGCGGCGCCGGGCTCGTGCTCTCGCTGCTCTCGAAGACCGAGCCGGTCGACGCGCCGCTCGCGGCCGCGGTCGCGCTCCAGGAGTTCGACGGCGCCACGCCCCGGCGCCTCGACGACATGCACCCGGCGCTGGCGCTCGTGCAGGGGCTCTTCGACCCGGTCGACCCGCTCAACCACGGGCGCTTCGCGACCTGGGAGCGTAACCCCGCGCACCCGATCCAGCACCTGATGATGACCTACGGCGTCGGCGACTCGTACACGCCCAACGCCACGACCCGGGCCTTCGCGCGCGTGACGCGCGTGCAGCTCGTCGAGCCGGTGATCGAGGATCTCGGGCCGGCCTTCCCGCCCCTGACCCCGCCGGTCAAGGACAACCTCTCGGTGCCCGGCGGGCGCGCCAGCGCGGTCCTCTTGCAGGCCCGCCCCGACGGCTATGACGGGCACTTCGTGATGTTCCGCGACGCCACCCTGCAGCGCCGCTATAAGCAGTGGGTCGGCACCTTCGTTCGCGATGGTGTGCCGACGCTCGTACCTTGATCGAACGCAGCGCCCGATCGGTTCGGGCGCGTGACGCGTAGAGTCGTGATGATGGGGGGCGAGGGGGCCGCCCCGAGGAGTACGCATGATCCGGTTGTCCCGAGGAGCGCGCATGATCCGGTTCAGCTTTGCGATCGCAGGGAGCCTCGCGCTCCTGGCGTGCGCGGACTTCGACGGCGGCCTCGAGCCGGTCGGAAAGCTCCCCGCGCCGCGCCCGGCCGACACCTCCGACACGAGCGACGTGTCGCCCGACGGCGACGCCGCCGGGGAGATCGCGCTGAGCTTCGTGCGTCCGAGCGCGGCGGCCGAGGTCGACGGCGACTGGATCGAGGTCGAGCTCGCGCTGAGCGGCGCGACACTCGGCGAGGGGCTGGCGATCGCGCTCAGCGCCCGCGACGCCGCCGGCACCCCGCTCAGGAGCGTCACGCTCGAGGCGCAGAGCGGCGTCATCACCGCGCCCGCGGGCGCGATCACCCTGCGCGCCGAGCTCGTGGCAGCGGGTGCGCCGCTCGACCCGCCGGTCGTCGCGGAGGTCCAGGTCGGCGTGAGCCGCGTGACGCCGACCCTGGCGTTCGCCGCGCCGAGCGACGGCGCGATCCTCGCGCCCGAGGAGCCGATCGCCTGGGAGCTCACGCTCACCGACTTCACGCTGCTCGCCGAGGGCGCCACGCCGACCGGGCCGCGCCAGGGACGCCTCGCGCTCGTGCTCGACGGAGCCAGCGCCGGGGTGGTCGACCAGAGCGCCGGCAGCCTGCCCGCCCAGGCCGAGGGGCCGCACACGCTGACGGTGACCTTGCTCGACGCCGCAGGCGCGCCCTGGGATCCGCCAGTCGTCGCCGCCGTCGCCTTCACGGTGGGACCGCCGCCCGCGGTCGTCATCACCGCGCCGCTCGACGGCGCCGAAGTCCAGGGCTCACGCCTGCGCGTCGCCATCGCCGCCGAGCGCTTCGTGCTCGACGGCGAGGACCTGCCCGGTCACGGCACCTGGCGCCTGCACCTCGACGAGGTCGAGGTCGCCAGCCGCCTCACCGGCGACAGCGCCACGATCACCGGGCTGGCGGCCGGCGCGCACACGCTCGCGGTCGAGCTCACCGACGCCGCCGGCGCGCCGCTGAGCCCGCCGGTCACCGACACCGTCACCTTCACCAGCGTGCTGCCGCCGCCCCACCTGGACATCGTCCTGCCGACGAGCGCGCGCGTGGCCGAGGGGCGGGTGCGCATCGCCGTCCTGCCGCATTTCTTCACGTTCTCGGCGACGCCGCTGCCCGCGCCGCTCGTGCCCGCCACGGGGGGCTGGCAGCTCCTCGTCGACGGCGCGATCGTCGCCGATCGCCTGACCACCGCCCAGACCGAGGTCGTGCTCACGCCGGGCACGCGCGTCGTGACCGCGCGCCTCGTCGACAACGCCGGCCAGGCGCTCTCGCCGCCGGCCGAGGCGACGCGCACCCTCGAGGTCGTCGCCGTCGAGACCTCGGTGACGATCGTGTCACCCGCGGACGGCGCGACCGTGCCGCTGCGCTTCCCGGTCGCCGTCGCCTTCGAGGACTTCACGCTGACCTCCAACGTGCTGGCACCCGATGACGATCCGGTGCCCGGCCAGGGCCACTTCCACGCCTTCTTGCGCAAGCAGGGCACGAGCCAGTTCGTCTACCAGGGCTTCTACCTGACCGAGACCTTCGAGCTCGTCGCCGGCTCGGCCGGCACCTGGGACGTGCTCGTCGCGCTGCACTACGAGAACCACAGCCCGGTCCTGCCGCCGGTCGAGCACATGATCACGGTCGAGGTCGACGACCGCCCGACGATCCACATCGCCAGCCCCCAGGACGGCGGCCGGGTCGGCCGCGATCCCTTCGCCGTCGCCGTGCAGATCGACAACTTCGAGCTGATCCCGCTCGGCGAAGTGTCCAATATCAAAGGGCATTATCACCTGTTCATCGACGCGGTCTACCAGAACTTCTTCGTCGACCCGGTCGCGATCATCGATCCGGCCCAGACCCTGCCGGCGCCGCTCTCGCCGGGCGCGCATCGCCTCGAGGCCTTCCTTCACCGGAGCGACCACAGCCCGGTCGACGGTGCCCTCGGCCACATCATCGACTTCAGCTACGACCCGACGCCGCGCGTGGCGATCCTCGCGCCGGCCTCGGGGCGCCGCGTCACGACCGGCCCCTTCGCGCTGAGCTTCGAGCTCGACAACCTCACGCTCGTCGACAAGGCCGGCGAGGCTGCCGTGCCCGGCGAAGGCCACGTGCACGTCTTCGTCGACAACGTCTACCAGGGCTTCGAGACGCGCTCGACCTTCCCGCTGACGATCCCGACGCCGGGTCCGCACACGGTCAAGCTCACGCTGCACGAAAACGATCACAGCGCGATCGCCGACGCCGAGCCGGCCTTCGTCGAAGTCTTCGTCGACGCGACCCCGCGCGTGCGCATCGTCACGCCCGAGGACATGGGCTTCGCCTACGCCGACGACCTCGAGGTGCGCCTGCTCGCCGAGAACATGCCGGCCGACGGCCTCGTCGAGGTCTGGCTCGACGAGGTGCTCTTCTGGGAGGGCGCCCCCGGCGCGCCGATCAGCGTGCCGCGCCCCGCCGAGGGCGAGCACACGATCTTCACCGTGCCGCTCGACGCCGAGGGCCGACCGCTCGCCGGCGGCGAGGTCGTCACCGCGCGCTTCGAGATGCTCGGGCTCGCGCCGCCGACCATCACCTTCGTCGCGCCGCTGCCCAACGCGACGCTCGCGCCGGGCGCGACCGTGACGGTCGGCACGAGCGGCTTCTCGCTCGAGGGTGGGCTCGGGCGCGCCCCGGCGGTGCCGGGCGACGGCATGTGGACGCTGACCGCGGTCGCCGGTCAGGCGCGCTGGACCTTCGGTCCGTACACGACGCCGACGGTGCCGCTGCCGGCGGTGCCGCGCGGGGCGACTCGGCTCATCGCCGAGCTCTGGCATCGCGACGGCTCGCGTGTGGTGCCGACGCCGGTCGCCGAGGTGCCGGTGCAGATCGCGGCGGGGCCGCGGATCTCGCTCGTCTCGCCGCTGCCCGATCAGATGGTCTATGGGCCGGATCTCCACATCGCCGTCGACCTGAGCGAGGGGCCGCTCGGCCCGGGCGCGGGCTGGATCGCGGTCGAGGTCGATGGCCGCCCGGCCGCCTACCTCACGCGCACGCACGGCGTCATCGGGCCGTTTTCGCCCGGCGTGCACGTGCTCGGCCTCGAGCTGCTCGACGCCGATCGCGCGCCCTACGATCCGCCGGTGCGCGTGAGCTCGCGCTTCCGCGTGGGCGGCGAGAGCGAGCCGGCGCTGACGATCGACGCGCCCGCCGACGGCGCGACCCTGCCGGCCGGCGCGCCCGAGGTGCGCTTCTCCGTCGGCGGGATCGCGCTCGATCCGATCGGGCTGCGCGGACCCGCTCAGGCCGGGCGCGGCGCGGTGCTGGTCCTCGTCGACGGGCGCGTGCGCGCGGTGGCGACCCAGAGCCCGGTGCGCCTGCCCGAGCTCGGCGCGGGCGAGCACCTGATCGAGCTCGTGCTGGTCGGCCTCGACCTCGTGCCGATCGCGCCGGCGACCCGGGCCGCGGTGTTGATCACGATCGAGGACTGAAGGTCTGTCGAAAAATTCGGCTACGGCGGGCGTCCGCGGCGTCGGTCGGTCGGTCGCTTGTGCGGCGTACGTCGAGTACGCCTCCGCGCTCCCTTCCCTCCCTCCTTGCGGCCATCCCGCCTC
>WYBB01000026.1 GCA_011526585.1 Deltaproteobacteria bacterium | reverse complement strand
ACCTCGTTCCAGGGAAGGCCGAGCTCGGTGGCGACGCGCAGGGCGAAGGCGCGCTCCTCGGGGAGCACGATGGTGTCGGCGGTGATGACGACCGAGATCGCCTTCATCAGATCGAGGCGCTCGCGTGGGGTCTCGAGCGCGAGGGCCGCGCAGGCCTGGTGCAGATCGAAGCGGCGCGGGTCGAAGGTGCCGAGGTGGGTCAGGACCTCGGCGGGGATCACCGTCGCGCCGAGCGCCTTGGCGACCTGGCCATGCACGACGGCGGCCTTGGTCTCCGTGAGCACGCCGCCGGCGGTGGCGGCGGCGAGCAGCACCTCGCCGAGCAGCGAGGCGCGGGCGGGGTCGTTGGCGAACTGGTTCCAGCGCATCGAGGTCTCCGATCGGATCCGGGCCTCGCGAGCGACGGGCCTGGCGCTCGCGAGTCAGTGGCTCACTGGGTGTGAGAACTCTAGCAGGGCTCGAGGCGGCGTGCACGTTTCGGGCGCGGGCGGCGCTGGCTCATGCCCAGAGGGCGGCGAGCGGGACCGCGCTCACGCGGTCCGAGAGCGTGAAGCGCCTGGGGCCGGTGTGGAGCACGAGGCCGTGCACGAAGCGCTCGCCGAGCTCGTCACGCAACCAGACGAGATGTCGCGCGTCGTTCACGTGCACCGCGGCTGCAGCCTTGACCTCGATCGCGATGATCCGATGCCCGGCGAGCTCGACGAGCAGGTCCACCTCCTGTCGTCCGCCCTCGGTGCGAAGATGGTGCAGGCGTACCGGCGTGGGGCAGGCCGGGATCTCGGCGCGCAGCTCGGCGGCGACCAGGGTGTCGAGCAAGCGGCCGATCTGATCGTGGTCGCGCATGACGGTCGCCTCGTCGAGCCCGACCGCGGCCGCGGCCAGCCCCGGGTCCACGAGGTAGCGCTTGGGCATCTTGACGAGGCGCTTGAGGCGATTCGAGTACCACGCGGGCACGGCGTCGAGCACGAAGAGCTCGGCGAAGAGGCGCTCGTAGGCTTCGGCCGTCATACGGGCGATCCCCGCCGACTGGTAGAGGGTCTTGGCGTCGCACACGCCGGCGGTGTTGAGCGCGAGCACCTCGAAGTAGCGGCGCAAGCGGGTGGGGTCGCGCCCTCCTTCGACCAGGCGCGCGTCGCGCGTCACCATCTGCTCGAGATAGCTCCGCAACCACCGCGTGCGCGCTGGCGGAGAGAGACGAAGCGCGGGCTCGGGGAAGCCGCTCGCGAGCGCGAGCGCGACGTAGTCGCGGAGGTCCGGCAGCTGCGAGGGGAGCCCGAGCTCGTCGGCGCCCGAGCGCGCGACGCGCTCGATGAAGGTCGGCGCATGCGCATCGCCGAGGCGCTCGCGAAGGGAGAGCGCGCTCATCGCCAGGTGAACGATACGCCCCGTGCCCGGCCAGGCCTCGGTGTCGAGCGCCGCGCGGACCGAGCCGGTGAGGATGAAGCGGCCGGGTCGGGGCTCGGCGTCGACGGCGCGCTTGACCGCTCCGAGCACCGTGGGGGTCTGCTGCCACTCGTCGAGCAGGATGGGCTCCGGCAGGGAGCGGATGGCCGCGTCGGGATCCGCGGCGACGGCCGCCGCCTCCGCGGGCTTGTCGAGGCGCAACACCGTCCTGGCAGCGGTGAGCGCGGTGGTCGTCTTGCCCGAGGCGCGCGGCCCGAGGATGGAGATCGCCGGGAGCTCGCCGAGGAGCTCGGCCAGGACCGGGTCGATGATCCGCGGCCTGTAAGGGGTGGTCGTAGAGGTCGACATCGCTGCGATACTAGCGTAATCATGCATCCTCCATTAGCACAATTCTGCAACGCAGGATGGCGAAGTCCAGCGGCGCTGATGGGGGCTCGAGAGGTGAGGAGCGATGATGAGCGAGGTCCCGGAGGTGCGGTGGGCGCTCGAGCATGCCGAGCTCCTGGTCGGGTTGGTCTTCGTCGAGGGCTTGAACGTCGGGCCGGCGCCGGAGGAACTGCGCGCGTGGTGCGACGAGGTGATGCGGACCGCGGCCGACCCGCCGGAGGCGACGCGGCAAGCGATTCGGCAGCTACTCAAGCGCGGGGGCTTCAAGCCGACCGGGCGCAACAAGCCGGCGTCGGAGTACCTGGTGGCTGCGCACAAGAGTGGGGACTTTCCGAGGATCTACGACGTGGTCGACGTCAACAACGCGCTCTCGCTCGTGACCGGGTGGCCGATGTCGGTGCTCGATCTCGATCGGGCGCTCGCGGCGAGCCCGCGTGGGGCGCTGGCGATCCGCTTCGGCGCGCCGGGTGAGTCGTACGTCTTCAACCAGGCGGGCCAGGTGATCGAGCTGGAGGGGCTCCTCGGGATCGCCGCGGACGAGGGTCCGATGCTCGGCAACCCGGTCAAGGACGGCATGCACGCCAAGGTCGTGCCGGGCACGCGGCGGATCGTCGCGGCGCTCTACACGTCGCGCGCGTGCGCGGACGAGGCGCGCGTGCACGAGGTCGCGACGACGTTCGCGGAGCGGCTGGGCGGCGGGGTCGTGCGGGT
>WYBB01000156.1 GCA_011526585.1 Deltaproteobacteria bacterium | reverse complement strand
GGCGGCGCCGGCCGGTCTCGTCGGCGAGCGCCGGCACGTCGACGTCGACCGCGCCGAAGAGCACCCCGAGCTCGGGGCGCGCGTCGACGAAGCCGGCGGCGGCGAGGTCGGGCTTGTTCGACGAGAGCTGCGCATGCCACCAGGTCGGGTCGGGCGCGTAGCCGAGCTGGAAGCGCACGGCGAGGGCGCCTTGGTGCTGGCCGGCGTACCAGGCCTTCCACCAGCTCTCGCCGGCCGAGCGCGAGGCCTCGCGATAGTAGTCGAAGTCGGCGGCGGCGATCGGATCGGTGCGCGGGCCGGTCGCGAAGAAGGTCTCGCTCATCGGGTAGAGCGCGCGGTCGCCGATGAGCACGTAGGGTGAGTCGGCGCTGCGCACGTCCCGCGCGCTGGCGAGCGCCGAGCGCGCGCGGGGCGGCAACGGGCTCTGGGCAAACGCGGCGACGAGCTCGGCGTGCCAGCGCTCGGGCGAGAGGCGGTAGCCGCCGAGCATGAGCCACTCGCGCAGGTGCGGGCTTCCGTGCACGGCTAAAAAGCGCACGATCTCACGGTTTTCCTCGACCTCGCGCGCGGCGCCCGCGGCGCGGTTGGGGTCGTCGGCGAGGCGGCCCGCTTCGGCGAAGTAGCGCGTGCTCTCGTCGAAGAGACCGGCCTGGCGGAAGCGTCGGCCGAGGAGCTCGAGGAAGCGCTGGCGCCAGGTCCGGCCACGATGGAGGGCCTCGCCCACCGCGTCGGGGTCGAGCCTCTCGGTCGCGAGGCGATAGACGCGCTCGGCCAGGCGCGCCTCGCCGCGCACGTCGAGGTGCAGGTGACGCGCGAAGTCGCGCGAGGCGACGGCGCGGGCGAGGTCCTCGAGGAGGGCGTGGTGCCTCTGCGCCTCGCTCTGGCGCGTGCCGGTGCCGAGGAAGCGCTCGAGCCAGCGGGCCTGATCCTTCTTCAGCTCCTCGGCGCTCTGCGGGGGAGCCCCGATGAAGTCGCGCGTGCCGAAGAGCGGCACCTTCGGAAAGCTCTTCTGCGCTTCGGCGAAATAGCTCGAAAAGAGCGCGTCGCAGGTGCGCGCGAGCGAGAACGCGTCGTCGCTCGTGTGCAGCTCGTTGTCGTGGCGGTCACGTCGATCGTACCAGCGGAAGAGCGAATAGAGCGCGGGCAGGCGCACGCTCTCGTCCGGATCGGCGGCGAGCCGGAAGAGGCGATCGCGGATCTGCTTCTGCTCGGCGGCGCGCGCGCCCTTCGCGTCGGCCGCGGCCTGGCGCTCGGCGGCGACGAGCAGCTCACGCCGCGCCTCGAGCCTGGCGATGATCGCCTCGTAGTCGTCGAGGGTGAGCCGCGCGAGCTGGAACTCCTGGTCGCGATCGAGGGCCTCGGTCAGCGCCTTCTTCGCCTCGTCGAAGCGCTGCTGCGAGAAGGCCTCGATGCCGTCGGAGAAGCGGCGGAAGGCGTCGAGATCGGCGGTGTGGATGCGCGCCAGCCGCGCGCGCTCCTTCGGATCGAGCGGCGCGTCGAGGGCCTTGACGAGCTTGTGCGCGAGCGCCTTCTCGAGCTCGAAGAAGAGCGCGGCCTCGCCTTCGATCTTGTCGGCGAGCACGACCTCGCCGCGCGTCGCGTCGATGAGGCGCGCGTCGATGCGCATCGTCTCGCCCATGACCGCGATGGCGCCGGTGAGGAGATGGGTCGCCCCGAGGAGCTTGCCGACCGCGACGACGGTCGCCGGATCGAAGTCGCGCGAGCGGGTGCGCGCGATCTCGTCGCGCACGGCGTCGAGCTTGTCGCGCTCGATGATGCGCAGCGACGGCGCCACCGCGAGATCGGTCGTGAGCATCGCCTGCAGACCGGCGCCGAGTGTCGCGAAGCGCGCCTCGTCGGCGTGGGTCTCGAAGGGCAGGATCGCGACGCGCGGCGACTCGGGCGGTGGCGTCGCGCGCGCGGCGGAGAGGAGCGCCAGCGTGGGGATGGCCGCGACGATCCACGCCGCCGGGCTCATGGGATCGCCTGGCTCGCCACCCCGGGCAGGACCGGCTCGCTCGCGCTCGCGCGGCGCCAGTGCCGCCAGTCGAGCTCGCTGAAGATCGGCGAGCGCGCCTCGAGCTCGGCGACGAAGGCGGCGTCGAGCCCGCCGTCGACGAGCTGGTGGTAGAGGCGGTCGAAGCTCGTGAGGTGCGTGCGCGTGCGCTTGACCGCGTAGGGCACCGTCGTCTTCATCGAGATGATGAAGGCCCAGTCCGACGACTGCGCGAGCAGGAGCTCGCGCCCGGCCTGGGTGAGCGCGCGGTGCTCGAGCTCGGAGGGCGCGGCGAAGGTCGTCGCGAGCTCGATCATGCGCTCCTCGGCGCGGTGGAGGTGGCGGTAGATCCAGGCGGTCTCGCCGTTGAGCCACACGTCCCAGTAGCCGCGATCGCCCCACGACGAAGGCGCGGGCGAGACGATCTGCGCCTCGGGGTGGCGATGCAGCCACTCGCTCGGGGTCGTCAGGTGCAGCGTCGGGTGCTCGTGCGCCTGGCGGAAGATCGCCTCGATGAACTCGGGGCCTTCGTACCACCAGTGCCCGAAGAGCTCGGCGTCGTAGGGCGCGGTGAGCAGCGGCTCGACGCCGATGCGGGCGCGGATCTCGGCGATCTGTCTCGCGCGCTCGCCGAGGAAGTGGCGCGCGTGGGCGCGGGCGCGCTCCCTGGCCCAGGCCGGCACGTAGGGCTCCTTGGCGGCCAGCGGCACCTTGCCGGTGACGCGGTGGAGCTTGAGGCCGACGTTCTTGCGCGGGCCGTCGTCGAGCAGCGCGCCGAGGAGCTCGCGCGGCGCGTCCCAGCCGGCGTCGCGGTAGAACTCGCGATAGAGCGGATCGCCGGGGTAGCCCTCCTCGGCCGACCACACCTGGCGCGAGCAGGCCGGGTCGCGGCCGAAGGCGTAGACGCCGCCCTCGGTGAGGATGGGGCGGTAGTGGCCGAACTTCGGGCGCGGCGTGGCGAAGGTGACGCCGTGCGTCTCGAGGAAGACGAAGCGGATCGCCTGCTCGGCGATGAGGGCGTCGACGCCGCGCTGGTAGGCGCACTCGCCGAGCCAGATCCCTTCGGCGGAGCGGCCGAAGTGCTTGCGATAGTTCTCCTGCGCGATCGCGAGCTGGGCGCGCCGCCCCTCGACCGAGCCGAGGAGCGGCAGGAGCCCGTGCGTCGCGCCGCAGGTGACGATGACCAGATCGCCACGATCCTGGTGGCGACGGAAGCCGGCGATCAGATCGCGCGCGTGCACGTCGTCGAAGGTGTGGCGCACGCCGAGGAGCGTCTGGAGCGCGTCGTCGGCGGCCGCTTCGTACCAGCTGCCGCGCTCTCTATGCGCGAGCGCCTCGGCCAGCGCGATGAGCGCGTCGAGGCGCGCCGCGTAGCGACCGACCAAGAGCGGATCGCTCAGCATCTCGCAGAGCGGCGGCGTGAGCGACATCGTCAGGCGGAACGGCACGCCGTCGCCGGCGAGGCGGTCCATCATCCCGAGGAGCGGCACGTAGGTCTCGGTGATCGCCTCGTAGAGCCAGTCCTCCTCGAGGAAGCTCGGGTGCTCGGGGTGGCGTACGTAGGGCAGGTGCGCGTGCAGGACCAGCGCGAGCGAGCCGAGCGGGCGACTCTCGCCCGGGCTGCCCATCACGAGCCTCGCACGACGGACGACGACGAGGCCGCGGAGCTCGAGGCGTTGGGCGCGATGGCGTCGGGGCCGAGCGCGCGCCCGCCGATCGGGCCCGCCGCGCGCACATGGCCATGGCCGTCGAGGCGGCCCCAGCGCTCGCTCGTGTCATCGGAGGGTGCGTCGGGCGGCGTCTCGAACGGCAGGGTCGCGACGTGCACCTCGTCGCGCAGGAGGTGCACCTCGCCGCGCGAGCGCGCGCTCACCTGGAGCCAGGCCTCGCGGCCGGCGCCGTCGATCTCGAGGGTCGCGCGCCGGTGGCCGTCGACGAGGAGGTCGAGCCGCCAGCGCGCCGGCGAGGTCGGCGTCTCCCACACGAGGTAGAGCGTGGTCGGGTTGGCGACGAGCACGCGCGCCCGCCCGCCGTCATACTGCCCCGGCAGGTCGGGCCCCCAGTCGATGTAGGGCGAAGAGCTCGGCGGGGTGCCGTGGTCGCGACGCAGGTGGGCATCCGATGACATCGTGTGGGCTCGCTCGTCGAGGCGCGGACCGGGGTGGTCCGCGAGGACTTACAGGTTGCCGCGGTTGAACGGCGGCAGCGTATCGATGATGCAGGTCTTCCTGAGCGTCAGATCGCGCGCCGAGTTCTGGGTCGGGCACTGGGTGCCGCCGCCGCCCGAGTGGTAGTCGAGGTGCGAGGTGCCACAGTGGGTGTACTGCGCGCCGAGCTCCCGGCAGTCGTCGATGGTGTCGCAGGTCGCCGAGTAGAGCGTCGGGCGCTGCGGCGCCGGGATGCTCGGGTAGCAGTCGCTCGGGAACTGCAGCGTGGCATATCCGGGCGGGCCGAAGTTCGAGGTCCGGCCGTCGGCGGGGGAGAGCGTGCAGAAGCGGAAGCCCGCCATGTAGAAGCCGTCGTAGCACTTGGTCTCGCCGTTATCGTCGCCGCACTGGCAGTCCTTGGTGCAGGGGCTGCCGATGACGCCCTGGCCCGCCTCCTCCGGAGTGCACTCGTTGTTGGTCTCGGGCTGGCTCACCTCGGTCTCGGGCTGCGAGGTCGCGGTGTCCTGCGGCGGCGCGGTCGTGTCTGCAGGCTGCGAGGTGTCGGCCGGCGAGGTGTCGGGCGTGACCGTGGTGTCCGCCTCCGGCACGCACTGACCGTTCTGCTCGACGGTGCCCGGGCCGCAGTTGGCGCCCTTGGTCTCGTCGTCACCGCAGCCGGCGAGGGCGAGCGCGGCTCCGAGGCTGAGGGCGGTGAAGAGGTGGTGCGGGCGCGTGACAAGCATGGACGGATCCTTGGCGGAGGGGTGCGGGGCGAACGCTCATCGGGCGCTCGCGCCGATTATGGCGGCTCGCGCGGCTTGCGACAAGCCGCCCCACGCCAATTCTGTCGGGCGGCCGATCAGAGCAGATCCTTGACCGCCTCGCGCTCCGCCAGGAGCTCCTTGGTCGAGTTGTCGATGCGCGCCTGGGTGGCGGCGTCGATCGTGAGACCCTGGACGATTTCGTACTTCCACGGGCCGGTGATGCGGCACGGGAACGAGTAGATCAGCCCCTCGGGGATCCCGTAGGAGCCGTCCGACGGCACGGCCATCGAGACGACGGTGTTGTCGCCGGTGCCGAGGAACCAGTCGTGGATGTGGTCGATGGCGGCGAACGCGGCCGACGCGGCGGAGGACTTGCCGCGCGCGTCGATGATCGCCTTGCCGCGCGTGCGCACGGTCTTGTCGAAGTCGCCCGCGAGCCAGGCGGCGTCGACGGCGGACGCGACCGGCTTCTTCTCGCCGGCGGCGGCGACGTAGCCGAGCGAGAAGTCCGGCACCATCGTGTCGGAGTGGTTGCCCCAGATGAAGACGTCGCGCACCGCGGCCGGGGCGACGCCGAGCTTCTTGGCGATCTGGCCGACGGCGCGGTTCTGGTCGAGGCGGGTCATCGCGGTGTAGTGCGCGCGCGGGGTGCGCTTGCAGCGCGAGGCGGCGATGAGGGCGTTGGTGTTGCACGGGTTGCCGACGACGATCACCTTGACGTCCTGGGCGGCGTTCTGGTCGATGGCGTCGCCCTGGCCGGTGAAGATCGGGCCGTTGTCGCGGATGAGATCGGCGCGGGTCTGGCCGGGGCCGCGCGGCTTGGCGCCGACGAGCATGACCACGTCGGCGTCCTTGAAGCCCTGCGCGGCGTTGTCGGCGATCTCGATGCCGTGCAGGAGCGGATAGGCGCAGTCGTCGA
Organism: Deltaproteobacteria bacterium; assembly: GCA_011526585.1. Lineage (GTDB taxonomy): Bacteria > Myxococcota_A > UBA9042 > PHBI01 > PHBI01 > WYBB01. The sequence continues at coordinate 1,573 of WYBB01000156.1, read as the reverse complement.
GCTCCATCGCGACGCCGGAAAGCGCGTTCATCGCCATCGGCAGCTCGACGAGCTGCAGGATGACGGGCTGGTCCGGGCCGAGCATGGCGCCGGAGGCGATGGGGAAGGCGAGGCTGTAGCCGATGTTGCCGGCGGCTCCGGTGATGGCGACACGAATGGGTTTCTTCATCGCGAGACTCCTGACGCGGGTGGACCGAGTGCGCGTGCCATCTAGCAGAGGCCAACGTCGCGCTCAACGCGAAAGGTCCGCGGCGAGGGCGCGCCCGCGCGACGGGCGGGTCGGATCACGCGAGGCCGAGGAGCTCCATGACCGCCTGCGAGGGGATGAGCGCGAGGTCGCCGCCGTCGCGCGGCTCGGTGAGCACGAGGCGCTCGGTGAAGACCGGCAGGGTCATGAGATCCGCGGCGGCGCGCCGCCAGTCGTCGAAGCCCTCGGCCAGGAGCGCGACCGCGTGCGACAGGCGCGGCTCCTGCTCGCCCTCGCCGAGCGCGCGCGAGACCGCCTGCACGGCCGCCTCGCCGTGGCGCGGCAGGAGCGCGAGCTGGAGCACGAGGTAGTCCTCCTGACCGAGCCGATGGCGGCGCGCGACGGCGTGCAGCGGGTAGGTGACGCCGCGGGCCTCGAGCTCGCCGAGCGCGGCGCCGAGGCGCTCGTCGACGTCGCCGAGCGCCTCCTCGGCGCCCGGCTCGCGTCCCAGGCGCGCGAGGTGGATGGTGCGCTCGGCCTCCAGGCGAAAGACGGCGCGCAGGATCTCAACGGTGTCGGTCATCGCCCGGCCTCTCGATGGGCTCACGCGGCGCCGGCGTCGTCCTTGATCTGCTGCGCGAGGTAGTTGGCCTCGCCGAGCTGCGCGATGAGCTCGAGCTGGGCCTCGAGCCAGTCGACGTGGGTCTCCTCGGAGGTGAGGATCTGCTCGAGCAGGATGCGCGAGCCGTTGTCGCCGCTCTGGCGGAGCTGCTCGATGCCGGCGTTGAGGCGCGGGATCGCCTCGTTCTCGAGCGCGAGATCGACGGTGAGCTGCTCCTTGACGGTCTCGCCGATGTTGATCTTGCCGAGGCGCTGCACGTTGGGCACGCCGCCGAGGTAGAGCACGCGATCGATGAGCGCCTGCGCATGCCGCATCTCGTCGATCGACTCCTTCTGGATGTGCGCCGCCAGGCGGCCGTACCCCCAGTTCGCGCACATGCGGGCGTGGCAGAAGTACTGATTGACGGCGGTCAGCTCGCCGGTCAGCACCTCGTTGAGGAGCTGGATCGTCGCCTTGTCGGGGTTCTTCGGCATGGTGCGTCTCCGGATGTGTCCGGTGGCACCGCCGCGCGCGTGGGGTCGCTCAGGTCGCGCAGGTCAGCGCGGACTCGGGCGACCGCAGCGGTCGATTGCAGCGGCGCTCACCGAGCATGTCGCGCAGTTGTTCGCGACAGCGGCCGCAGTCTACGCCAGCACGGCAGCGTCGGCCAAGCTCGTTGAGGCTCGTGGCGCCCGCCTGGATGGTCTGGCTGATCTCACGATCGGAGAGTCCCTCACATACGCACACGATCATCGCCGTCCGTCGCTCCCTGGTGACACCACCGC
>WYBB01000155.1 GCA_011526585.1 Deltaproteobacteria bacterium | reverse complement strand
CATGTACATCACCTTCACGTCCGACGTAGAATCCAACTCCCGAGCCGTCCAGAACACCGTTCGCATGGCACCCTCCTGGTTAGAAGAGTGAGGATGCCAGGACGGCTCGGTCTTCATAGGATCTACGACGGGCGAGCAGAGGCTCGGGCCTCGAGTCCGGGTCTGGCGGATTGCAGGATGCCGTCCATGATCGCCAGCGCGCGCTCTTCGGGGTAGCCCTCGACGACGTCGAAGTCCATCGTCCACACGATGTGCGAGAGGCCGCGGTTGCCGTAGACCTGGAACTGCCCGTTGAAGAAGCGCACCGGCAGCTTGCCCTTGTCGATGGCGTAGAGGTAGCCCTGGGTCACGTCGTCCATGCGCACGAGGCGCTCGACGACCTGCTGGCCGTTCTTGTACGTGATCGTCCGGAGCTGGCGACCCTGGTCGTCCTGTCCGGGCTCACAGGCCTGCACCTCGGGGTGCCACTCGGCGATCGAGGTGAAGCCTCCGACCGCGGCCCACACGGCGGCGGGATCCCCATCGACGAGCAGATCGAGCTTGAGGGTCGGCATCTCGTGTCTCCTGGTTTTTGGCCCGAAACTCGGGCGATTTGCGGCTTTCGGCCGCGTCGGCGCGGGTTTCCGACCCGCGGTAAAACCGCGCGGTTGACAATTTAGGGGCTCAGATTTCGATCAGACATGACGATAATTCCAGTGTCCTGTCGGGCGGCGCTACGTCCGCCCAATCATCCGCTATCTTTTTTCCTCTGATTGGACACCGTCGCGGGTCTCTCGGCCCGCGGCGGCCCGCCAGGCGCACTCGAGGCGCCGGGCCTCGAGGAGCGGGCCTTGCGCGCCGTCCTGCCCTCGGTGATCATCGCCGTGGTCCGATCCCGCGGCGAGGTATCATGGGGTTCTCGGCGACCATCCGCCAGACGCGCTACCGGTTCGACGATCTGCGCACCTTGCTCGCCAGGGCGTCGCCGCGGCGGGCCGCCGACGAGCTCGCCGGGATCGCCGCCGCGAGCGCGACCGAGCGCGTGGCCGCTCAGATGGCGCTCGCCGATGTGCCGCTCACGCAATTCCTCGCCGAAGACGTCGTGCCCGCCGAGCGCGACGAGGTCACGCGCCTCATCTGCACCCAACACGACGCGTCCGCGTTCGCGCCGATCGCGCACCTCACCGTCGGCGCGCTGCGCGAGCACCTCCTCCGCGACGAGGTGCAGGCCGAGACGCTCGCTGCGCTCAGGTGGGCACTGACGCCGGAGATGGTGGCGGCGGTCTCAAAGCTCATGCGCCTCCAGGATCTGATCGCCGTCGCGCGCAAGGTGCGCGTCACGTCGCGCTTCCGCACGACGATCGGGCTGGCCGGGCGCATGGCGACGCGCCTTCAGCCCAACCATCCGACCGACGATGCGCGCGCGATCCTCGCGTCGATCCTCGACGGGCTGCTCTACGGCAGCGGTGACGCCTGCATCGGCATCAACCCGGCGACCGACCGCGCCGACAACGTCGTCACGCTGCTCGCGCTGATCGACGAGCTGCGCGAGCGCTACCGGATCCCGACGCAGAGCTGCGTGCTGGCGCACGTGACGACGACGCTCGCGCTGGCGCGGCAAGGCGCGCCGATCGATCTCTGCTTCCAGTCGATCGCCGGGACCGAGGCGGCCAACAGGAGCTTCGGGATCGATCTGGCGCTGCTCGCCGAGGCCAGGGAGGCGACGCTCGCGCTCGGGCGCGCGCCGCACGGTCAGTGCATGTACTTCGAGACCGGGCAGGGCAGCGCGCTGTCGGCCGACGCGCACCACGGCGTCGACGCGCAGACCCTCGAGGTGCGGGCCTACGCGGTGGCGCGCGCGTTCGATCCGTTCCTCGTCAACAGCGTCGTCGGCTTCATCGGGCCCGAGTACCTCTTCGACGCCAAGCAGATCATCCGCGCCGGGCTGGAAGACCATCTGTGCGGCAAGCTCCTCGGGCTGCCGATGGGCGTCGACGTCTGCTACACCAACCACGCCGAGGCCGATCAGGACGACATGGACGCGCTCCTGACGATGCTCGGGGTCGCCGGCGTGAGCTACGTCATGGGCGTTCCGGGGGCCGACGACGTGATGCTGAACTACCAGAGCACGTCGTTTCACGACGCGCTCTATCTGCGGCAGGTGCTGGGCGTGCGACCGGCGCCCGAGCTCGAGGCGTGGCTCGACGAGATGCGGATCATGGAAGGCGGGCTCAGGCTGCACGCGGACGTCGGGCGGCGTGGGCCGTTGGTCGAGGCGGCGCGCGCGTTGCTGTATGAGGTCGAGCCGGAGGGCGGGCGGTGAGCGGCGCGGAGGACAAGCGCGTCGAGGCGCGGGATAGAGGTGCCAGGGGCGAGGACGCGGCGGTCGCGATCGGCGCCGAGCGCGGCGGCTGGGACGCGTGGCGGGCGCTGGTGGCGTGCTCGCCGGCGCGGATCGGGCTCGGGCGCGCGGGTGCGGGGGTGCGCACCGCCGTGCACCTGGAGCTCCTGGCGGCGCACGCGGCGGCGCGCGACGCGGTGCACCTGGCGTGGGACGTCGAGGCGACGCGCGCGGCGCTCGAGTTGCCGAGCTGCGTCGTCAGGTCGAGCGTCGCCGACCGGCAGGACTACCTGCTGCGGCCGGACCGGGGGCGACAGCTCTTCGCGGAGGACCTCGCGAAGCTCTGGGCGTTGGCCCCGGGGCGTGGCCAGGAGCCCTTTGATGTCGCGCTGGTCTTGAGCAACGGGCTCTCGACCGAGGCGGTCGTGAAGCACGGGCCGGAGCTGCTGACGGCGATCGTCGAGGTGCTCGGCGGGCTCAGGGTCGCGCCGATCGTGCTCGTCCGCGATGGGCGGGTCGCGCTGGGCGATCCGATCGCGCGGGCGCTGAGGGCGAAGCTCGTGGTGGTGGTGATCGGCGAGCGCCCTGGGTTGAGCGCGGCGGACTCGCTGGGGATCTACCTGACGCTGATGCGCGAGGGCGCGCTGAGCGACGCCGACCGCAACTGCATCTCCAACGTGCACCCACCGGGCGGGCTCGGCTACCGCGAGGCGGCGGAGCAGACGGGCTGGCTCGTGCGCGAGGCGCTGGCGCGCGGCGTGAGCGGGGTCGCGCTCAAGGATGAGAGCGGGCGCGAGCCGACGCCCACGCTGACGCCCACGCTAACGGAAGAAGCGTAGGCCGAAGAAGCCGTCCGGTCGCAGCGCGCCGTCGTCGAGGTCGGCCGCGCCGGAGGCGCCGATGACGAGGCTCAACGCGGGGTGGACGCGCACGCCGAGGAGCGCGCGCAGGGCGAGCTCGGAGCGGTGGCCGAGCGTCTGTGGCTCGCAGCGGCGCGCGGCGAGGCGCGGGCCGAAGTCGAAGCCGAGCGAGATCGGATACAGATCGATCTCGGTGCCGACGGCGATCGCGAGCGTGCACTCGCTGAAGTCGGTGGAGAGCGCGACGGCGGTGTGGAGCCAGCGCGCGCCGACGCGCCAGCCGAGGGCGAGGGGCTCGGTGGTGGTGGCGTAGAGCTCGAGGTGGCGCAGGCCGTCGTCACCGCCGACCCAGGGGAAGACGCCGAGCGAGGCGCCCTCGAGCGAGTCGGCGACGTTGACGAGGCCGAGCTGCGCGCCGCGCACGTCGCCGCCGATGTTGACGAGGCCGATCTGCACGCCGGTCACGGCGTCGGCGACGTTGAAGATCGGCGCGAGCTGGGCGCCCTTGATCGCGAGCACGCGATCGCCGAGGAGCGCGATGGCGGCGCCGTGCACGACGACGTCGTCGCCGAGTCCCTCGAAGCCGATCATCGGGATGATGGAGACGCGCAGGCGGATCGGCGCGCGGCCGCGTGGGCGGCCGTCGAGCGCGGGGCCGACGTCGGCGAGATCGGCGCGCGTGATCGTGCGCGTGCGCGGTGTCGTGAGCGTGATGGTGGTCGCGAGGCGGCGGCCGGCGTCGTGGGTGGCGACGGTGAAGGTGCCGGGGGGAAGCGCGATCTCCAGCGCGTCGCCGGCGGTCTTGTCGAGCTCGGCGACGAGCACGTCGCGCGGGTCGCGCACGAAGAAGTGGCCGGCCAGCGACGGAGCGAAGGACAGGCGCGCGCTGGCTGCGTCGAGGCGCGTGAGCACGACGTCGCCGGCGCCGGTGAGCGCGATGTCCCAGACGGGGTGCTGCGGCGAGGCGGTGTCCTGGGTGCGGGCGAGCGTGGCGTCGAAGGCGTAGCGGTACGCCTCGGTCAGGGTGACGGTGCGGTCCCGGTCGTGGTCGGCGGCGCCGCGTAACCCGGTGACGAGGTCGTGGGTGAAGTACGAGGCCTCGAGGCGATCGGACTCCTGGGCGATCTCGTCGTCGGCCGCGGAGGTGAGGTAGGCGTGGCCGGTGAGGTCGCCCTCGGCGAGGAAGGGAGCGGTCTTGACGCCGCCCTTGGCGCGGTCGGCGCGGGTGACGAGCGCGCCGGCGGCGCACGCGTCGACGATGACGACGCGCAGGTCGACGGCGATGGCGTCGAGGCGCGCGCGCAGCTCGCGAAAGGGGTAGCGCTCGGGGCCGAGCAGGAGGCCGAGCTCGTCGGCGTGGCCGGAGTAGTAGAAGAAGAGCTCGGTGCGCGCGCGGGGCGGCGCGAGCGACAGACGCGCCTCGGCGAGGGCCAGGGTGGCGTCGATGGCGGTGCGGTCGGGCTCGACGAGGACGAGGCGATCGGCGTCGGCGACGCCGCCGAGGGCGCCCATCACCGCGGCGACGGTCTCGGCGTCCTTGTGCGCCCAGCGCAGGAGCTCGCGGCCGGGGCCGCCGTCGTTGCGCCCGACGACGACGGCGACGCGCGCGGTCGGGGCGGGCGGCGCGGCAGCGGCGAGCGCGGTGAGGGTGGACAGGAGCGCGGGCGCGAGCGCCAACATGTCACGGTGCCTTGAGCACGACGCGCGAGACGACGCGCGTGCGCGGAAGCGACAGCGGCGAGGTCGCGGGGTCGCCGAGCGCCATCAGCGCCGTGCGGATCCTGCGAGGGTCGAGCGCGTCGCCGACGAGGAGGAAGAAGCGCTCGAAGCGCGGGGCGTCGTCGAGCACGAAGGCGTCGGGGAGCTCGAGCGTGGTGAGGCCCACGGCAGGGCGCGGGGCGAGGTGCTCGGTGATGTGGCGGCGCGGGTCGATCGAGTAGACGGCGAGGCGCGTCGCGGAGGTGGCGCGCGCGGGGTCGAGGCGCACGGTGAGCTGGAGCGTGTCGCCGGGGCGCGCGCGGGTCTCGGGCGTGAGGAGCTCGTGGCCGCGTGGGCGGCCGGTCGCGTCGAGGCGTTGGCGATAGACGAGGAGCGCGGCCGGCTCGCCCTTGGCGCGCTCGGCGTGCGTGAGGTGAAGGGCGGCAGGGTCGCCGGGCGTCGTCGGGCGCTGGGCGACGACGAGCGCCATGACGGCGAACGAGGCGGCGGTGACGGCGAGGGTGAAGCTGCGTGTGCGCACGCGGCGTGCGGTGGCGGCGCGGGCACGGGCGGCGGCGATGCGGGCGACGATCGCGTCGGGCAGGTCAGGCAGCGGCTCGGGCACAGCCAGCGCGTCGAGGCGCGACAGCTCGCCGCGCGCGTCGAGGCGGCGGCGCACGGCGTCGGCTTCGGCGGGGGGGAGCTCGCCCAGGTGCAGGCGCTCGAGGTGGAGATCGGGGACGCGATCGGTGCTCATCATGCCTCCTCGGGGGCGAGCTCGCCCAGGCGCGCGCGCAAGGTGCGCAGGCGCTTGCGTACACCGGAGACGGACAGGCCGACCTCGGCGGCGGTCTCTTCGAGGGTCATGCCGTCGAGGTAGTGCAGGACGGCGATGACGCGAGTCGAGGCGGGCTCGCGACCGAAGAGGCGCTGGAGCAGGGCGCGCGCGGAGGTGCGCTCGGCCTCGTCGGGCAGCTCGGCGAGCGCGAGGAGGAGCGCGGTCTCGGCGCCGTGGGTCGCGGGGGACTCGCGGCTGCGGCGGGCGCTGCGCAGGCGGTTCAGGCACAGGCGCGTGGCCACCGTCCACAGGAGGCTCGCCGGCGAGGTCGCGTCGAGGCGGTCGCGGTGGCTCAGGACCTGGACGAATACGTCGTGCATGACGTCCTCGGCGCGTGGGTCGTTTGCGAGGAGGCGGCGGCAACGACGCAGGACCATCGGGCCGTACCGTCGGTACAGGGCGTCGATGTCGAGGGTAGCCGGGACGATGGGATCGGGGTGCACGCGCCTCCTGCACGACGACGATAACACCGAGTGGCGGGATAAGTGTTACCCGGGCATGAGGGCGGCGCGGCGCGCGCAGCGTGGTATCGTCGACGATCGTGGCGGCGCTTGACGGGGGAGGCTCCGGTCGCCAGGGTGCGGGCCATGGACTTCCTCTCGGAGCTCGGGCTCTTCGCAGCCAAGGCGCTGCTGGTGGTGTTGGCGATCGTCATGGTGATCGGCGCGATCGCGCGGGCGCGGCGCCGTGGGCCGGACGAGGCGCGCGGGCAGATCCGGGTGAAGAAGCTCGACGATCGCTGGAAGCGCACGGCGCTGGCGATGAAGCGGGCGCTCCTGCCGGGGCGCGCGTTCAAGGCGCTGGCCCAGGAGGAGAAGAAGCGCGACAAGGCGCGCGAGAAGGAGGGCCGCGTTCCCGACCTGGCGCGGGTCTTCGTCGTCGACTTCGACGGCAACCTGCGGGCGTCGCAGGTGGCGGCGCTGCGCGAGGAGGTGAGCGCGATCCTGCTCGCGGCCAGGGCAGGCGACGAGGTGGTCGTACGCCTCAAGAGCCCGGGCGGGCTCGTGCACGCGTATGGGTTGGCGGCCTCGCAGCTCGAGCGCTTGCGCGAGAAGGGGCTCAGGCTGACGGTGAGCGTCGATCAGATCGCGGCCAGCGGCGGCTACATGATGGCGGTGGTGGCCGACGCGATCATCGCGGCGCCATTCGCGGTGGTCGGTTCGATCGGGGTGGTGGCGAGCGTGCCGAACTTCAACCGCTGGCTCGAGCGGCGGGAGATCGACTTCGAGCAGCTGACGGCGGGCAAGTACAAGCGCACGCTGACGCTCTTCGGCAAGAACACCGAGGAGGGGCGCAGGAAGTTCCAGGAGGAGCTCGAGGCGGCGCACGCGCTCTTCAAGAAGCACATCGCGCGCTTCCGGCCGGCGCTGGACCTCGAGCGGGTCGCGACCGGCGAGCACTGGTATGGCCAGGAGGCGCTGGCGCTCGGGCTGGTCGACGCGCTCGGCACGAGCGACGACTACCTCATGGCGGCGCGGGAGCGCGCGCGGATCTACCAGGTGCAGTGGGTGCCGCACCGGCGCTTGCTGGATCGGTTCGGGGGCGCGGTCGAGGGTGGGGTCGAACGGGCGATCGAGCGCGTGATGGAGCGGGCGGAGGAGTCGCGATACCCGTGACTGAGCCGCGGTTCATCAGGCGTCGAGGAGCACCATCGTCGTGTTCCAGGCCGTGTGCAGGAGGATGGCGGGCCAGAGGCTGCGCGTCTGCAGGGTGAGCCAGCCGAAGAGCAGACCCAGCGCGCCGGTGTGGAAGAAGGCGACCGGCGAGAGGTGGATCGTCGCGAACATCGCGGCGGAGACGGCGACGGCGGCGCCGTCGGGGAAGGTCTTGCGCAGGCCGGCGAGCACGATGCCGCGGAAGAGGATCTCCTCGGCGAAGGCGGTGAGCGGGCCGATCTGGAAGATGGCGAAGGCGAGGCCGACGCCCTCGGCGTGATAGGACTCCATGACGTCGGAGAAGAGCGCGGGGAAGAGCGCGCTCAGCGCCTGCACGAGACCGAAGACGAGGGCGAGGGTGAGCGCGACGATGCCCGCCTGGGTCGGGGAGATCCGGGTCGGTGCGCCGAGCAGCGTGCCGAGCTCCTGCCAGAAGACGATGAGCAGGATGACGCCGAGGGCGAGGAGCCCGAGGTCGAAGGCGAGCACGCTGCGCACCGACTCGACCTCGGCGACGAGCAGCGCGATGAGGCAGGCGAGCACCGCGAAGTAGGTGGCGAGCGCCAGGCCGAGGCCGAGGCGCTCGCGGGCGGGAGGGCGCGCGACGGTCAGGAAGTCGTCGGGGCTGAGGGCGAGGCCGCAGTGCCCGCAGAAGCGCTGAGCCGGACGCAGCGCGGCGCCGCAGCGCCAGCAAGGAGGCGGAGCGGGGGCGGGCTCAGGCGCGTTCACGGCGCAGGCGCTGGGCCTCGACGCCGGCGCGCACGGCGCTGACGAGGGCGATGAGGAAGAGGACCTTGATGATGATGCCGCGGCCGAGCGAGGAGGGGTCGAGCGCGGCCTCGACGAGCTGCAGGGTGAGGAAGAGCACGAGCGCGACGAGGGCGGCGGCGAAGGGGGCGGTGCGCGCCCACCACCACAGGCCGAGGTGCACGAGGCAGAGGGCGCCGTTGAGGACGAGCTGGAGCGTGACGGCGTCGCGCGGGAGGCCTTCGTTCATGAGCGTGACCTGGATGAGCGCGCTGACGACGTAGATGATGCCGACGGCGAGGATCCAGCCGCGGGCCTGGCGGAGCTTGGGTTCGAGGAAGGCCTCGATGTGATCGTCCTTGTAGGTGTCGTAGCCGCAGGCGCCGCAGTAGCGCTCGGGGGACGGGATCGGCGCGCGGCACGCCGAACAGGGGCGCGTCGTGGGCGGGTCTGGGGCGAGCGAGGGCGCGGACATCGAGGACGCTCCCGGCGGGGCTTGGGGATCCTGTTTAGCGCGGTGTCGGTAGCGGCGAAAGGGGGGCGTCGTCGTCGGGATCTGAAGGGGAGAGCGTGGCGAGGGGGGCGAGGCGCACGAGCTCGGGAAAGAGACGGATCATGGCGAGGGCGACGAGGATCGAACCGACGCCGCCGAGGACGACGGCGGCGACGGGGCCGATGAGGGCGGCGGCGGCGCCGCTTCGGAATGCCCCGAACTGATTGGAGAATCCTATGAAGATGTGGTTGATGGAGGCGACGCGTCCGCGCAGGCGATCGGGGGTGATGAGCTGCTCGAGGGTGATGCGGATGAGCACGCTGATCTCGTCGAAGACGCCGGTCAGGAAGAGGCAGGCGAAGGAGAGGGCGAAGTGCTCGGAGAGGCCGAAGCCGATGGTGGCGAGGCCGAAGCCGGCGACGGCGACGAGGAGGGCCTTGCCGGGGTGGCGCCAAGGGGAGATGCGGGCGAGCGTGAGCGCCATGAGGGTGGCGCCGATCCCCGGGGCGGCGCGGAGCCAGCCGAGCTCGGTCGGGCCGAGGTGGAGCACGTCCTTGACGAAGATCGGCAGGAGCGCGACGGCGCCGCCGAGGAGCACGGCGAACATGTCGAGGGTGATGGCGGCGAGGAAGACGCGGTTTCGGCGGATGAAGCGGAAGCCGGCGAGGAAGTCGCGGGCGTGGCGGGTGCTCGGGTTGGGCGGAGGGCGCACGACCGGGACGAAGCCGAGCAGCGCGATGAAGGTGAGGTGGCCGAGGGCGGCGATGGCGTAGGCGAGGGTCGGGCCGCCGAGGTCGACGAGGAAGCCGCCGAGCGCGGGGCCGGTGATGGTGGCGACCTGGAAGGTCGACGAGGCGTAGGCGTTGGCGACGGCGAACTCGGAGGGGGCGAGGAGCTGGGGCAGGATGGTGCCGACCGAGGGCGCGGCGAAGGCGCGGGCGACGCCGACCAGGGCGAGGGCGAAGTAGATGGCGAAGGTCGGGGCGTCGAGCGCGCTGATGAGGGCGAGCGAGAGCGCGGAGGCGACGAGGGTGGCGTGGGCGCCGATGGCAATGTTGCGGCGCGGGGCGCGGTCGGCGAGGTTGCCGGCCGGGATGATGAGGACGAGCACGGGGGCGAGCTCGACGAGGCCGACGGCGGCGAGCGCCCAGGGGTCGGAGGTGCGCTCGTAGAGCTGCCAGCCGGCGGCGGTCGAGACGATCTGGGTGCCGAGCACCGCCGGGAAGCGACCGGCGAGGTAGGCGCGCACGAAGCCGTGGTCGAGCGGGGAGGGAGGGCGCGCGGTCACGGGGTGTTCATAGCACCGCGGCGCTCGGGAGGCCCACCGGCGTTTCCCTCCACCGTGGCCGGCGATGCTGGCGGGGCGTCAGGCGGATCGACGTGCCCGCGCGCCTGGGGCTCAGATGCGCTGCACGCGCAGCGCGCGGGGGATCCCGGCGCCGGCTGGTTGAAAACGCACACGCGCCCCGGCGCGCAGCCCGCCTCCGCCGGAGACCACGTCCTGCATCGCGAAGTAGATCAGCTCGCCCGAGGGCACGCGGATGAAGCCGCACGCCGCCTCGATCGACACGCGCGCCAGCCGACCCAGCTGCCACCGCGCCGTCGTCGGGCGCACGCGTGCGCTCGCCCGGTCTGCCCTCGCACCGTCGCTCGCGGTCATCATCTCGTCGTCGCGCGCGTTCACCGTTATACTCCTCGACCTACCCGCCGCAGTCGGTGGTTACCGACGGCCATGGGACATGCATATTCCCTTTCGTCGCTCGATGGAAAAATCCTGACCTCCCAAGCACGGCATGTTCGATCCGCCTGAAACCGGTGGCGCCCACCTCGCGCACGGCGACCGCGCAAGCGAAGTGTCTGAGCGTTTCCTCAACGCCGAGCTCTCGCTCCTCTCCTTCCACGAGCGCGTGCTCGCTCAGGCCGCCCGCGCCGACGTGCCGCTGCTCGAGCGGCTGCGCTTCCTGTCGATCTCGTCGACCAACCTCGACGAGTTCTTCGAGGTGCGCGTCAGCTCGATCAAGCAGCAGGCGACCTACGGCGTCGGCTACCCGGGGCTCGACGGCCGCTCGCCGCGCGAGGTGCTCGCCGAGATCTCCTCGCGCGCGCACGCGATCGTCGCCGCGCAGTATCGGCTGCTCAAGGACGAGATCCTGCCCGCGCTGCGCCAGCACCAGGTGCGGGTCCTCGACCCGGACGAGTGGGACGACGAGCAGCGCGCCTGGGCTCGGGCCTATTTCGAGGGCGCGGTGCTGCCGCTCTTGACCGCGACCGCGCTCGACCCGGCGCACCCCTTCCCCAACGTCGTCAACAAGCGCCTCAACTACGTGGTCGAGCTCTCGGGCCAGGACGCCTTCGGCCGCGAGGCGGAGATCGCCATCGTGTCGGTGCCGGCGCCGCGCGTGCTGCCGCGTGTCGTCAGGCTCCCGACCTCCGCCGCGCGTGCGCCCGGAGGCTTCGACTATCTGCTCCTGAGCTCGATCATCGAGGGCAACATCGACCTCCTCTTCCCGGGCATGGACGTGCGCGGCGCCTGGCAGTTCCGCGTCACCCGCAACTCCGACCTGTGGGTCGACGAGGAGGAGGTCGACGACCTCCTGCACGCGATCGCCGGCGAGCTGCCGCGCCGCAACTTCGGCGACGCCGTGCGCCTCGAGGTCGACCACCGCTGCCCCGAGTCGCTCACGCGCTTCCTGCTCGAGGAGTTCGAGCTCGACGCCCAGGACCTCTATCGCACCGACGGCCCGGTGAACCTGCACCGTGTGGCGCAGATCGCCGGCGAGGTGCCGCTGGCGCACCTGACCTACCCGCCCTTCATCCCGGCCACCCCCGCGCGCCTGCCGCCTGACGCCGACATCTTCGCCGCGCTGCGCCAGGGCGAGATCCTCCTGCACCACCCCTATCAGTCGTTCACGCCGATCCTCGATCTCCTGCGTCGCGCCGCGCACGACCCCGACACGCTGGCGATCAAGATGACCCTCTATCGCACGGGCGCCGACTCGCCGATCGCGCAGACGCTGCTCGAGGCGGCCCAGCGCGGCAAGGACGTCACCGTGGTCGTCGAGCTGCGCGCGCGCTTCGACGAGGAGGCGAACATCGACTGGGCGCAACGACTGCAAGCCGCCGGCGCCAACGTCGCCTACGGCGTCGTCGGCAGGAAGACCCACGCCAAGCTGCTGGTCGTCACGCGGCGCGAGGGCGATCGGCTCAAGAGCTACGCGCACCTCGGCACGGGCAACTATCACTCGAAGACCGCGCTGATCTACACCGACTTCGGCCTGCTCACCGCCGACGACGCGATGACCGCCGACGTGCACGATCTCTTCCGCCAGCTCACCGGCCTCGGGCGCCTGCCCGCACCGCGCAAGCTCATCGCCGCGCCCTTCCTCCTGGCGAGCCACATGGAGGCGGCCATCGATCGCGAGGCCGCCGCGGCGCGCGCGGGGCGACCGGCGTGGATCAAGGCGCGCATGAACTCGCTCGGCGATCCCGAGATCATCGCGGCGCTGTACCGCGCGTCGCAGGCCGGCGTCCCGATCGACCTGCTCGTGCGTGGGATCTGCGCGCTGCGGCCCGGTGTGCCCGGCCTGTCCGAGAAGATCCGCGTGCGCTCTGTGGTCGGGCGCTTCCTCGAGCACTCGCGGGTCTTCGCGTTCTGTGCAGACGGTGCGGAGCATGTGTGGATCAGCTCGGCCGACTGGCTCAGCCGCAACCTGCATCGGCGCGTGGAGACCTGCGTGCCGATCGAGGACCCCACGCTCAAGCGGCGCGTCATGCACGAGGGGATCGAGCTCGCCTTCGGCGACACGAGCGATGCCTGGGAGCTCGGGGCCGATGGGCGCTACACGCGGGTCGGCGGCGAGCCGGCGCTCTCGGCGCAGGCTCAGCTCCTGGGCAGGCTCTCGGTCGAGCGGCGCTGATGGGGCTCGCAGCCTGGAAGAAGGTCATGGAAGGGTACGCGCCGGTCCTGGTCGATCACGCGACCTGGCAGATCACGATCGGCGGCGTGAGCGTGCGGCTCGAGGTGGTCGCGGATCGCGGGAGTGAGGCGGGAGTGCGGGTGGTGGTGCCGCTCGATGGGAGCGTGGCCGCGTTGAGGTTGGTCGCGGCCGAGCGCGCGCTGAGCGAAGGCGCGCGGTTGCGGACCGGCGATCGGGAGCTGGACGACGCGGTGTGGATCTACACCGATGAGCTGCCTACGCTCGGCGCGCTGAGCGCGGAGGTGCGCTCGCTGCTGGTGGAGCTCTTCCGCGCGGGGGCGAGCGTCGGTGCCGAGGGGCTGGAGCTCGCGCCCTGGGTGAGCGAGGGGCTCGGCGAGGCTCGCCTGCAGGAGCTCCTGACGAAGGTGACGCGGCTCGCGGAGATCATGACGTTCCGGGCGGGCAAGCGGAGGTTCGCGCCGCTGATGGGGCTCGTCGAGGGTGATCCGGATCCGGCGGTTCGGCGCCAGCTGCGCACGCTCGCGGAGCTCGATCCGGAGGCGCGTCAAGATCTGGCGCGCGGTGAGGTCCGACGCACCAGGAAGAAGGATCCCGCATCGTTCGAGGCGCTCGCGACCGTGGCGCGTGGGGCGGGGGCGTCGCGGGCCGAGGCGCGCGGGGCGTGGACGAAGCTCGTCGCGTGGTTCGAGATGGAGCGCCTGATGCCGCTCATCGCCGAGGTCGGACCGGCGAACGCGCCGATGGTGATCGGGCAGCTCGTCCAGCGCGCGGGGCGGCCCGATGCGGAGCTCGGCGCGATCGCGCGGGCGCTCCTGACGTTGGCGCCGAGCGGGCGCGGGGGTGAGCCGACGATGCTGATCGGGCTCGCGGCGGTCTTCGAGCGCGCGCGGTACGTGGAGGCGGCGGGGTGGCTGCTGCGACGCTTCGGGGATGACGAGCGACCGTTGGTGCGGCAGGCGGTGATGCGCGCGCTGCTGGTGATGCCGAGCGGGGGCGCCGATGCGTGGTTGGATATGCTGCCGGAGGCGGACCTGCGGGCGATGGTGCTCTCGGCGGGCGAGGTCGGGCGCGCGCTGGCGGAGGCGGGCGCGACCCTCGGGCCGCTGCTCGGGGCGCTCGCGGGCCGGGTGGACGAGCGCGCGGTGCCCGCGGTGCCCCACTACGTGGCGGCGCTTGCGCTGAGCGGGGGCGCGGGTGACGCGGGGTGGTTGGCGCGGCTTCTGGCGTCCGACTCGGTCGCGGCGCAGCTCGCGGCGATCGAGGGGCTCGGCGTGATCGGCGGTCCGGCGGACCTCGCCAGGCTGAGCCCGCTCACGCGCGGCATTCTCCGTCAGCGGCAGATCAAGGACGCGGCGGCTCGCGCGATCGCCGCCATCCGCGCGCGTCACCCCAACGCGGTAGAGGGTGCCCTGGCGCTGAGCGGCGATGCGCGCGGCGGGCTCACGGTCGCGGAGAGTGGGGATGAGCGGTAGCGACGAAGAAGCAGAGGACGGCACGGATGAGCTCGCACCCTGGCGGGCATGGGTGCACGCGCGTGATGCGCGGATGGTGGTGGGGGAGCGCTCGGCGTGGTCGGTCGAGGTGGAGCCGGGGCTGCGCGTGGCCCTCGAGGTGGTCCCCGAGGGGCGGGGCGTGGCCTCGGTGCGGGTGACGGTGCCGCTGCCCGAGTCGCTGGCGGGCTTGTCGATGGTGGGCGTTGAGCATGCGATCTACAAGCGCGGCCGGGCCTTCACCGGCGACGCCCGGCTCGACGACCAGGTGGTGATGCACGTGCCGAGCGCGGCCCTCTTCGGGGCCCTGGACGCGGGTACGCGCTGGCTCATCGGCGGCCTGGTCGAGCGCGGCGTGATCGCCGCCGGCGGCGCGCTGCGACTCGAGCCGTGGGCCTCGAGCATGCTGCCGCCCGACGCGGTCGGGCCATGCATCGCCGAGATGATCGATCTCGCGCGCGCGCTGGCGATCGATCCGCAGGCGGCGCGAGAAGGGATCGCGATGATCCTCGAGACCGATCCGAACCCCGCGGTGCGCGACACCTACGAGCGCGCGTTCGGCGCGGCGCCGGACATCCGCGACGCGCGCGCCGAGGTCAAACGTCGGCTCGCCGATGACACCGAGCGCTACGGGCTCCTGGCCCAGCAGGTACGCGATCCGAGCCTCGGGTTGATCGTGCGCCGCGACGCCTGCCTCAAGTTGGTGCACGAGTTCGCGCTGACGCGCTGTGAAGAGGTGATCGTCGGCTTGCCGCCCAAGCTCGCCGAGGGCCTGGTCGAGCACGTGCTCATGGCGATCCGCCACGCGACGGACCCCGCGGAAGCGCGCGCCGGTGCGCGCCTGGGTGCGCGACGAGCATGGCGCGCTCTCGCTCGCACAGGGCGAGGCCGGCGACCTCAGCCTGAGCGACGACGATGTCCCTCCGGGCTCGTCGACCTCGTAGCCCCGGGGCTCAGTCGAGGAAGTCGACCGGTGGCTGGATGATGCGGACCAGGGGCCGGAACTCCTGAGCGAGGAACCACAGGTTGTCGTCGGGGCCCTCTTCGAGGACGAGCACGTCGCGCAGCCCGTTGGCGTCGAAGTCGGTCAGGGCGGCGCTGCTGCCGCGCTCGCTGACCGTGGCGCCGAAGAAGTAGGCTCCGACGAGGCTGGTGGAGGCCTCCCAGAGCTGACCCTTCATCCAGCCGATCACGACGTCGTCGATCCCGTCGTTGTCGACGTCGCCGACCAGGGGGCCCAGCGCGGGCTCGACGCAGCCACTGCGCGCGCCGACCTTGCAGGGCGCGTAGGGTGAGGTCCAGAACATCAGGTCCAGGATCTGGACTTCGTCGTCGAGGATGTAGACGCCGGCGACGCCCTGGAGGGTGCCGGAGGGGACGACGAAGCGTGCCGAGACGATGAGCCCCAGGATCCCCTCGCCGAGGAGGTCGGCGGCGGCGATGTCGTCGACGAGCATCGAGCCATCGTTGATGCCGAAGACCTCCGTGCGGAAGGTCGTGAGGCACTCGCTGCTATCCGGCGTGCAGGTCGCGGCCGAGAGGTAGTGGACCGCGTAGGTCGACGCATCGGTGAGCACCAGCTCCGGGCCGGAGCTCGCGGCGTCGAAGTCGCCGACGAAGCTCTCGCGGAAGACCGCCGGTAGCGGATTGTCGACGGCCTCGCTGTAGTAGCACGCACCGTCACAGTCGCCGTCGGGCTGGATGGCGAGGAGCAGCGGGGTGCCGTCCGAGTTGTAGCCGCCGAGGACGATCTCGTCGAAGCCACCGCCGATCAGCTCGCCGACCGCGAGCGTCGCCGGGTGGAAGTCATCACTCGGGATGGAGACTTCTTGTCGGATGTTCCAGCCGCCTTCGACGGTCTCGAGATCGAAGACGAAGAGGCGTCCCGTGTCGGCGTCACCGCCGACGGCGACCACCAGCTCCTCGGCGAGGTCGTCATCGAGCTGGCCCTTGGCGAGCATCACGTTCCACGCCGAGAGGTCGGGGCAGTCGCCGTTGACGCCGCAGACGGGGATGTCGCCGGGCTCCTGGCCGTCGTCCAGCGCGGAGAACGGCGAGAAGCCGTCGAGGACCAGGTACTGTGTGCTGCCCGAGTCGTAGACGTAGGCGGTGATGAGCCACGGCACGCCATCGCCGGCGAAGTCGAGCGCAAGCGTCGCGTTCTCCTCGCCGAATGCATCGGTGAAGAAGCGCAGCGGGCGCTCGGCGTCGACGTCATAGTAGTTGTCGATGAGGTTGCGCGGGATGACCTTCATCACGCCCTGGACCGTCGCGAGGTCGTCGGTGCCGTCCCCGTCGAAGTCCGCGGCGATGAGCGTCGAGTTGCCGTCGACGCGCACGTCCGGGATCGACTCGGCGAACGGTGAGAATCCTTCACTGTCCAGGAGGATCCGCATGAGGTCGCCCTCGTAGTCCTCGAAGCACTGCGCGCCGAGGTCGTAGACGTCGTCGGACTCCCTGAGCTCGGCGCGCTCGAAGTAGCCGAAGGTCAGGGGGCCCGGATCGCCGACGTAGCAGGGATCGAGGTAACGCGTGAAGCCGAGCCCGCCGGACTCAGGGTCGGCGGTGTCGCGTGCGAGGGCGTACCAGTTGCCGAAGATCGGCCCCAGGCGATAGGCGATCTCGGGGTTGGCGTAGAGCTGCGGGCGCACGGTCAGGTCGCGCACCAGGCGCCGGCGGCGGTCGTTCATCGAGCTGTCGAAGGCGTCGAGCACGTCGCGGCACCCGAACTGTTCCTCGTACTCGCGCTGGCCGGTGGACCTCACCAGGCAGAGGTCGTGGTCGGCGTCGGGCAGACCGTCGTTGATGAACGGCCGCATCTGGTAGAAGACGAGGTCGAGGCCGTGGCGCCCCTCGACGTTGACGATCACCAGCTCGGGAACGATCTCGACCAGCGCGACGACGATCTCGTCGCTGAGGCCGATGCCCCCCGGAGCCTGATAGGCGACGGTGACCTCACCGTCCTCGCCGACGTAGACCAGGTCCCAGAGCCCGTCGCCGTCCATGTCGCGCGCCGCGATCGGGCTCGCCAGCTGGCTGTCGAGGTCGTACTCGAAGGTGAAGGCCAGGTCGTTGGCGCCGAGGTCGCGGACCCAGATCTCGATCGTGCCGTCATCGAGCGACAACGCGATGTCGGTCGCGCCATCGTCGTTGAAGTCCGCGGTGACGATGCGCGTGACCACCGCGCCCGGGAACGCGTGGCCGACCAGGATCTCGACGATCTGGAAGCCGCCATCGCCGCGCCCCATGCTCACACCGACGCGGCCATCGGAGCTGCCCCGCAGGAGGTCGAGCTTGCCGTCGCCGTTGACGTCCGCGCTCGCGAGCGCGCCATCCGGCGACCACAGGCCGCTGTCGGGCTCCGCGACGTCGACCCGCGGCGTCGCACCGCGCACGGCCGTGACGCCCCGCTGGCAGAAGTCGTCCTCGGCGAAGGTCAGCGTGATGGTCTCTTCGTCGGTGCCGTGCGGGTTCGCCACCTGGTGCCAACCGGCACGGGCGCTCACGGTGAGGCGGGTCGTGTTCGACTCGGTGGTGTAGTCGAGGTCGCGCGCGGCGTTCCACAGGTAGCTGTGCGCGCCGCCCGGGAGCTCGAAGTGGCCGGAGAACGTGACGTCGGACGCCGCCTGGCTCGCGGGCCATCCCCACGGCAGCTGCTCCTCCCCGAGCGACCGGCGCGTGACGCGCACGGTGACCGGCGCGCCGTCGGGTTGCGCGACGCTGTAGTCCACGCTGACGCAGCCGCCTTCCTGGGTCAGCCCGTCGATCGTCACCGTCGGGGCGCGATAGAAGACGTCGAACGGATCGGAGACATCGTCGGGGAAATCGATCGACGGTCTTGCGGACAGCGTGTAGTTGCCGTCGATCGGGAAGAGGAGATCGTCGAAGAGCGCGCCGTGGCGCCCCTGAGGGATGAGGCGCGCGAGCGTGCCGCCGAGCGTCGTCGGGCCCGGGTATTGCTCGTCGAGCGCGACCGTCACCGTCATGTCCTGTTCGGCCGCCGTCGGGTCGCCGTTGTCATCAAAGACCCCGACGTGGAAGCCGTCGGCGTAGGGCACGTTGACCCAGAGCGGACCCTCGGCGGGCTTGCTGATCTCGAGGTAGACCGGGGGCAGGTTCGACAGCACCAGGAGATCGTGGCTGGTCACACCTTCGGGCGAGATGCCGGGCGAGCCATCGAAGGTGAGCGTGCGCGGACCCGGGCTGAAGAACAGGATGGTCACGTCGCGCTCACCCTGGTCGGCGGCGACGAAATCGAAGTCCAGCTCGGGGGGCGAGTAGTCGGTGAAGGAGCTCACGTCGACGTCGACCGAGCCCTCGTAGTCGAGCACCGTGTTGAAGAACTCGTCCGCGACGGTCACCGTGATCGTCGCGTTGGTGTCCTCCACGACCTGGTCGGGACCGGTCGCGAGCAAGCGGTATGCGGTCGCGTGCGTGACCTGGACGGCGAGCTCGCCATAGAGCGTGCCGTCCTGCGCGACGATCGTATAGGGTCCGGCGATGGTCATCGTCAGCGGGAAGGTCTTCGTCGCCTCGCCGGCGACCAGCGTCACCGACTCGGGCGCGTCCTCGAAACCGCTGATGAAGGCCGGCCCGTTGAAGCTCGGGTCGGTGTTGCGCCACGCGTCGGTCGCGCGCACCCAGGCCTGGGGGTTCGAGCCGGCCGGGAAGGTCTCCGGCGCCAGGATGTCGAACCGGGTCGCCGGGCCGACCGTGATCTCGAAGCCGAGGCTCGCCGTCGGGGTGGCGAGGCTCGTGCCGCTCGCGCGAAGCGTCCAGCGCCCGGGGTGGAACCACTGGGTGCTGAAGACGAAGTTGCTGCCGTCGGCGACGGTGAAGGTCTTCGGCTCGGGGATGGAGGGCTGGAGTCGCGGCACGTAGAACGGTGGCAGCGGGCTCGGACCGGTCGCGGTGAAGGTGACGGTGCCGGTGTAGGACAGCGTCGGATCGTTGGCGATGTTGCCGAAGGCGTCGAGGATCGCCACCCGCATCAGGAGCCCCTCGCCGGTCGTGCCGGTGTGCGGTCCCAGCAGCGTGATCCGGTGCGGTGCCGCAGGACTGATCGTGATCGACGCGCGCGCCGTCAGATCCTCGTGGCTGGCGACGACCGTGCGCAGACCGGCCTTGCCGAAGACCACGTTGACGGTGCGCGTGCCGGCGTGCTGGTGGTCGAGCTCGATGAAGGCCGGGAGCTGGGTGCCGACCTCGTCGACGGCGATCGCGATGGTGCCGACGAAGCCGGCCGCGATCTGGCCCGCGGCGTCGCGCACGGTGACGGTCATGGGCACCGACTGGCCGGCGCGCGCGCTGGCAGGCAGGGTCAGCTCGAGCGCGGCGGCGGCGGTACCGACGACCGTCACGTCCGCGGTCGCGGTCGCGTTCGTCAGGCCCGTCCCGGTCGCGCGCAGCGTGTAGGTGCCGACGCGGAACCAGACGGTGTCGACGGTCTTCCTGCTGCGGTCGGCGGCGGTGAAGGTCGTCGGCCCGGGCAGGGTCGGCGCGACCTCGGGTTGTACGCCCGCGATGTCGAAGGTCACGGTGCCGACGTAGGAGCCGTTCGGATCGTCGGCGACCTGACCGTGCCGATCGGTGATGGTGACATCGACCCCGAGCGGCGTGCCCGTCGTCGCGATGCCCCGGGGCGCGATGTGGATCTGCGCCGGCGCGCCGGCGAGCACCGTGGTCGTGTCGCGCCCCACGAAGCCGCCGCCCGACGCGGTCACCGTGCGCAGGCCGACCGTGCCGAAGGTGACGCTCAGCGTGCGGGTGCCCCGGTCCGAGGGCGCGAAGGTGATCGAGCCCGGCAGGTTCGAGCGCGGGTCGTCGTCGCGCAGCGTCACGGTGCCGGTGAAGCCGGTGGCGACCGCGCCATCGAGCGCGACGGCGCTGACCACGACGTCGACCGGCACGTCGGTCTTGACGGTGTCGGGCAGCGCGACGCTGAGCCCGACCGCCTCGACGACGCGGATGTCCTCCGAGTCCGAGCTGCGCACGAGCCCGGGTGCGTCGACGCGCAGCGTGTAGGTCCCCGCCGAGAACCACGTCACCTCACCGGCGAAGCGGCTCCCGTCGCTCGCGGTCATGGTGTGCGGGCCGGGCAGGGTCGGCGCCAGGGGCGGCTGCGCCCCGACCACGCTGAAGGTGATCGTGCCGGTGTAGCTGTCCGCGGGATCGTCGGCGAGGTTGCCTAGCTCGTCGATGATGGTGGCCTGCACCGTGCGGGCCTGCTCGATGACCACGGGGCTGTCGGCGGTCAGGACGACGGCGTGCGGCGCGCCCGCGCGCACGAGGATCTCCGCCTCGTCGCCGAGCCCGCCCACCGACGCGCGTACCTCGCGCAGCCCCGGGCTCGCGAAGGTGACCTCGATGGTGCGCGTACCGCCGTGCTCGGGCGCCAGCACGACGCGAGCCGGCAGGAGCGCGCGCGAGTCATCGCTGACGAGCGCGACCGTGCCGCTGAAGTCCGTCGCCAGGTTGCCGGCCGCGTCGCGCACGGTGAGCGTAAGCGGCACCGGCACGCCGGCCTTGGCCTCGGTCGGCAGCGTGAGCGCGAGCGTCGTCGCCGGGTTCAGGCTCACCGGCACGTCGACGCTCGCACTCGGCACGGCGAGGTCGGTGCCCGTCGCGGTGAGCCGCCAGATCCCGGCGCGGAACCAGGTGGTCATCACCGTCAGCGCGCTCAGGTCGGCCGCCGTGAAGGTCGTCGGTCCGGGCAAGAGCGGCGCGATGTCGGGCTGGGTGCCGCCGATCCTGAAGGTGACCGTGCCGAGGTAGGGGTCGCCCGGGTGGATCGCCGGGTTGCCGTAGGCGTCGACGATGGCGACGTCGATCGGATGCGGCACCGACGGGGTCGCCTGGGCGCTCGGTCCGAGCACGAGCCGATATGGCCGCCCAGCGCCGACCTCGGTCTGGGCGTCGGCGACGAGCCAGTGCTGGACCGCGTTCACCGTGCGCAGGCCCGGCGTGCCGAAGACGACCTGGAACGCGACCTGCCCCGCGTCTTCACGTGTCAGGGTCACGAGCTCGGGCAACGTCGCCTGCGGGTCGTCGCTCGAGACGGCGAACGCGCCGGCAAAGCCCGTCGCGACGTTGCCGCTGCCGTCCTTCGCCGTGAGCAGGGCGTCGACCGCGATCCCCGCGCGCGCGCTCGGCGGCAGGATGAGCTCGACGGCCGCGACCGCGCCCGGCACGACGTTCACCTCGGCGCTCGCCTCGAGGCCGCCGGCCGCGAGCGTGACGGTGGTCGTCCCGGCGCGGTGCAGCACGACGCCGGCGAGGCTCCAGGCGCCGTCGCTGAACGAGCCGGCCGGAGGCAGCTCGGCGGCGGGATCGTCGCTCGTCAGCGTGGCGGCCGCGTCGAGGTCCGCGACGTTGTCGAAGGCGTCGTACGCGATGGCGCCCAGCGCGATCGACTCGCCGGCGACCACTTGCGTCGGCGCGAGCAGGCTGAGCCGCATCGCGTCTGCCGCGCTGACGGTGATCTCGGCGCTCTCGGTCGCGCCGATGCCGCTCGTGAGCACGAGGTGCCACGTCCCTGCGCGAGTGAAGCTCAGCTCGGCGAAGGTGAAGGCGTTGTCGATCGGGGTCAGCGCCTTGGGACCGCCGAGCCCACCCGCCGGGCGCGACAGGAGGTCGACACGGCCGCGATAACGCGGCATCGGCGCCGCGGGGTCGGCGAGGTCGGTCTTGACGACGGCGCCGCTCACGTCGAAGCGCTCGCCCGCGGTGAGCGCGGTCGGCGGCTCCGGCGAGAACACGATCGTATACAGGCCGGTGCACGCGTCGCCGATTCCGTCGCCGTTGGAGTCGCGCTGCTCGCTGTCGAAGGTCTCGGGGCAGACGTCGATCGCGTCGGAGACGCCGTCGAGGTCGAAGTCCTTGAGGTCGCAACCGGGCGGGAAGCCTTCGTCGACGCGGCCGTCGCAGTTCTCGTCGCGCCCGTCGCAGCGTGTCTCGGTCTCGG
The DNA here is from genome assembly GCA_011526585.1 of Deltaproteobacteria bacterium. Lineage (GTDB taxonomy): Bacteria > Myxococcota_A > UBA9042 > PHBI01 > PHBI01 > WYBB01. The sequence continues at coordinate 21,439 of WYBB01000155.1, read as the reverse complement.
AGAAGCCCTCGATCCCGGCGTAGACGCAGACGGCGAGGCCGCGCGGACAGGCGACGCCGAGACCGTCGAGCTGCTCGGCGCAGATCCCCGCGGTGCGGCACACGACGTCGCGCATCGGCGACAGATCCGTGTTCGCGACGTCGTCCTCGGCGTCGAACTGATCGGTGATGCAGTCGCCGTCGGCGTCGAGTGTGCGCGACTCGACGACGTCGAGCTTGCCGTCGCGGTCGGTGTCGACGCCGGATTGCTCGGTCGTGAGCTCCTCGCCGTCGAGCACGCCGTCGTAGTCCGAGTCGGCCTGCAGCGGGTTCGAGCCGAGCCCACCTTCGACCCCGTTGGTGACCCCGTCGAAGTCGTCGTCGGCCGACGGGTCGAGACAGGCGTTCTGCGCGCAGAAGCCCGACTGGCAGTCGTCGTCGCTGTCGCAGTTGTCGCCGAGCGGGCGCTTGCCCTCGTCGGGACAGCCGCCCAGGCCGGGGACCAGCAGCACGCCGAGCACAACCAACAACCTCGTCTGCGTCATGGCGGATCCCCCTGTGGCTATGCGTTGCAGACTATGAGGCGCCGCGGTGAGAGTCAATGCATAGTCGGCTGGCAGCGCGCCATCGGTGGGCGACGTGCGCGGCCGGGTGGGGCGGCTCGCCTTGACGATCTTCCTGGCTCGGGCCTATTGTCGCACGCCGTTATCGTCAGGGCCCGAGGAGAGCCAGAATGATCAATCATTTCAGCCGTATTGCCTTGCCGTGTCTGGCCCTCGCGCTCGCCGCGTGCGGTGGCAAGAAGCCCGCCGAAGACGCCGCCACCACGCCGCCGCCCGAGGCGGACGCCGAAAAGCCGAGCACGGCCGACGCCGCAGCCACTCCGACCCCGAACGCGGCCACCTCGGGCACGCTCAAGTTCGTCTCGAGCCTGCCGCGCACGGGCAGCGCAAACGCGCAGACCACGACAATCGTCAACGGCATCAAGATGGCCGTCGACGAGGTCGGCGCCAAGGTCGGCGACTTCTCCATCGTCTATGAGGACTGGGACGACGCCTCCGCCAAGAAGGGCGACTGGGATCCGGAGGTCGAAGCCGGCAACGCCGACAAGGCGGTCGGCGACCCCGACGTCGTCGCCTATATCGGCACCTACAACTCCGGCGCGGCGATGATCTCGATGCCGGTCCTCAACAAGGCGAACCTGCTCATGGTCTCGCCGGCGAACACCTACCCGGCGCTGACCAAGCCCGGCACCGGCGAGGCGCACGAGCCCGACGCCTACCGCCCCTCCGGCAAGGTCAACTACTTCCGCGTCGTGCCCGCCGACGACATGCAGGGCGCCGTCGGCGCGCGTTGGGCCCAGAAGCTCGGCGCCAAGTCGGTCTACATCCTGCACGACAACGGCCTCTACGGCAAAGGCGTCGCCTCGGTCTTCCAGCAGACCGCCGAGGACATCGGGCTACGCGTGCTGGCCTTCGAGGCCGTCGACCCCAAGGCGCAGGAGTACAAGTCGCTCATGACCAAGGTCAAGGAGGCCAACCCCGACTTCGTCTACTACGGCGGCACCACCCAGACCAACGCCGGCCAGCTCGTCAAGGACTTCGTCGCCGTCGGCGCCACCGGCAAGATCATGGTCCCGGACGGCTGTTACGAGAAGGCCTTCATCCAGGCCGCCGGCGCGGACAACGCCAACGAGCGCGTCTACGTCACCTTCGGCGGCGTGCCTCCCGAGAAGCTCACCGGCAAGGGCGCCGACTTCGTCAAGGCCTACCGCGAGAAGTTCGGCTCCGAGCCCGAGGCCTACGCGGTCTATGGCTACGTCGCGACCCAGGTCGCGCTCGAGGCTATCAAGGCCGCCGGCAAGAAGGACCGCGCCGCCATCACCGCCGCCGCCGCCAACGTCAAGTTCGAGGACAGCGCGCTCGGCGCCTTCAGCTTCACCGAGCACGGCGACACCACCATGGCGGTGATGTCGGGCAACATCGTGCGCAACGGCGAGTTCGAGTTCGTCTCCCTCCTGGGCAACGAGTAGGAACGGCCCACGTGGCCGCCGCGCACACCCACATGTAGGGGCGGCCCTCGTGGCCGCCCGTCGAACACGCCAGACGTAGGGGCGGCCCTCGTGGCCGACAGCTGAACACACCCACGTGGAAGTCATCCTCCAACAGATCATCCTCGGGCTCACCAACGGCATGGTGTTCGCGCTCATCGCGCTCGGCTACACCATGGTCTACGGCATCCTCGAGCTCATCAACTTCGCCCACGGCGACCTCTTCATGCTCGCCTCGTTCCTCGCGCTCACCCTCGTCGGCGTGCTCGGGCTCGAGACGGCCGCCGGCGGCGAGCTCGCCATCGGCCTCTTCTTCATCGTCGTCATGTGCGCGCTCTTCGCCGCCGGGCTCAACTGGTCGGTCGACAAGGTCGTCTACAAGCCCCTGCGCAAAGCGCCCAAGCTCGCGCCGCTCGTCTCCGCCATCGGCGTCTCCTTCGTCTTCATGAACCTCGGACTCTTCTGGGGCGGCCTGCCGATCGACTCCCTCGGCGGCGGGGTCGCGGCCGCCGCGCCCAAGTCCTTCCCCGAGCTCCTGCCGAACATCAACCTCCTCGGCGAGGACGCCTCCTTGCGCATCACGCCGAAGGATCTGCTCGTCATCGTCAGCTCGCTCATCGTCATGAGCGCGCTCTTCTGGTTCGTCACCCGCACCAAGCTCGGCAAGGCGATGCGCGCCACCGCCCAGAACCCGACCGCCGCGCGCCTGATGGGCATCGACGTCGACCGCGTCATCGGCGCGACCTTCCTCATCGGCGGCGCGCTCGCCGGCTTCGCCGCCGTCATCTACTCGCTCTACATCAACACCATCAACTTCCAGATGGGCTACCAGAACGGCCTCTACGCCTTCACCGCCGCGGTGCTCGGCGGTATCGGCAACATCCCCGGCGCCGTGCTCGGCGGCCTCATCATCGGCCTCCTGCGCGCCTTCTCCGACCAGTTCATCGGCGCCCAGTGGCAGCCCGCCGTGCTCTTCGGCACGCTCATCCTCATCCTCGTCTTCCGACCCTCCGGCCTCATGGGTTCGACCGCGCGGGAGAAGGTCTGATGAGCACGCCCGCGCCCGCCGCGCCCGCGCCGACCACCAAGAAGCCACGCCCGTGGTTCCTGCGCTTCGAGGTCATCGTCCTCCTGCTGCTCGTCATCTATCCCTTCTTCCCGTTCCTCGATCACCTCATCGGCGGCCTCTTCGACGAGCAGCTGCGCCTGGACCGCGCGCTGGTCAACATCTTCGTCTTCGCCATCCTAGCGCTCGCGCTGAACCTCCAGGTCGGCTACGCCGGCCTCCTCCAGCTCGGCATCGCCGCCTTCTTCGCCATCGGCGCCTTCACCACCGGCGTGGTCTCGGTCGAGAAGTACCCGTTTCAATTCGGCTTCTGGGGCGCCATCGTGCTCGCGCCCATCGTCGCCGGCGCCGCCGGCCTCCTCCTCGGCGCGCCGACCATCCGCCTCAAGGGCGACTACCTCGCCATCGTCACGCTCGGCTTCGGCGAGGTGATCCGCGTCGTCACCCTCAACCTCGACGCCATCACCGACGGCCCGCGCGGCCTGTCCCCGATCCCCTCGGCCTGGATCCCCGAGCCGCTCCAGACCGCCATCGGCGACGAAGGCAACCAGGCCCACTTCGTCACCATGTACTTCGTCGCCCTCATCCTGCTCGTCACCCTGGTCGCGATCTTCCATCTCCTCGAGCGGAGCCGCGCCGGCCGCGCCTTCGTCGCCCTGCGCGAGGACGAGCTCGCCTCCGCCTGCATGGGTCTCAACCCCGCGCGCACCAAGCTCGCCGCCTTCGCCGCCGGCGCCGCCATCGCCGGCCTCGCCGGCGCGCTCTACGCGACCAACCTCAAGACCACCGCCGAGCCGAACACCTACGACTTCAACTACTCGATCATCGTGCTCTGCTGCGTCATCATCGGCGGCCTCGGCAGCATCCGCGGCGTGCTCCTCGGCGTCGGCGTGCTCATCACCTTCGACAGCGTGCTCTCGCCGCTCCTGACCAAGCTCATCCAGAAGGGCGTCGGCGAGACCGACAGCGTCTTCCTCTCCCTCACCAACTGGCGCCTCATGATCTTCGGCGCCGTGCTCATCCTGATGATGCGCTATCGCCCCGAGGGCCTCTGGCCCTCCGAGCGCGTCAAGGAGGAGATGCACGAGGAGAGCGGCCCGTCATGAGCGCCGCGCCCCCGCTCCTCGAGGTCGACGACCTCACCCTGCGCTTCCGCGGTCTCACCGCCGTCGACAAGGTCGATCTCGCCGTGAAGGAGGGCGAGATCTTCGCCGTCATCGGCCCCAACGGCGCCGGCAAGACCTCGCTCTTCAACGCCATCACCGGGATCTACGAGCCGACCGAGGGGCGCGTGCTGCTCGACGGCAAGGACCTGCAGAAGCAACCCGAGCGCGCCAACTTCTATCGCTGGTCGATCGTCGGCGTGATCTTCGGGCTCCTGCTCGCGACCTGGGTCTCCGATCCGAACCAGCTCTGGTCGGCGGTCGTCAAGGCGAACTACACCAACCCCAAGGCCGGCTTCGAGCTCGGCCACGCGTTGTCCGACCTCGGCGCCTTTCTCGCCGCGCACCCGCGCATCGAGTTCCGCGCCGGCCGCTACTACGTCACCACCAGCGACGGCAAGTCGCCCTTCGGCTCCGCGAAGACGCGCGAGGAGGCCGAGGCCAAGCGCCAGGCGATCCCCGTGCTCGCGCGCCTCGACGTCGCCTCCGCCCCGATCGAAGAGCGCGACGGCAAGGTCGTCATCCTCGGCGACGACGGCGCGGTCATCGACGAGTCGCCCAACCGCGACATCGCGATGGACCGCATCAAGGCCGCGCAGGACGTCTCCTCGCAGAGCACCGCCACCGTGCTCAAGCGCCTGCTCGTCCTGATCCTCGGCGCGGTCGTCGGCTTCTTCGGCGCGATGGCGATCTGGCGCCAGACCCGTCGCACGCCGACCTCGGTGACGCTGCGCGGCATCGCGCGCACCTTCCAGAACATCCGCCTCTTCCACGACATGAGCGCCACCGAGAACGTGCTCGTCGGCATGGATCGCCACCTCGACGTGCCGCATCGCTTCTGGTCGAAGACGCGCCTCGTCCAGGACTTCGGCCCGCTGGTCGCGCTCGGCCTCGTCTGGCTCCTCTTCTTCGCCGGCCTGCGCTTCGGTCTCTTCGGCGAGCTCCTCAACAGCCTCCTCCTGCTCGCGCTCCTCGGCGGCACTCTCGCCTGGGTGGTCATCATCCTGCGCCGCCGCTTCTTCACCCCGACCGCGCGCCGCATCGAGTCCGATGCCCGCGCCGAGGCGCTCGAGCTCCTGCGCTTCGTCGACCTCGAGGACCGCGCCGACGACCTCGCCAAGAACCTGCCCTACGGCGACCAGCGCCGCCTCGAGATCGCGCGCGCCCTGGCGACGCGCCCACGCCTGCTCCTCCTCGACGAGCCGGCCGCCGGCATGAACCCGTCCGAGACCGTCTCGCTGATGAAGCTCATCAAGGACATCCGCGATCGAGGCATCACCGTGCTGCTCATCGAGCACCACATGCGCGTGGTCATGGGGATCTCCGATCGCATCGCGGTCCTCGTCTACGGCAAGAAGATCGCCGAGGGCACACCCGAGGAGATCCGCAACGACAAGAAGGTCGTCGAGGCCTACCTCGGCGAGGAGCAGCTCGGATGAGCGAGGTGCTGCTCGAGCTCCACGGCGTGCGCGCCAGCTACGGCAACATCGAGGCCCTGCACGGCATCGACGTCACCGTGAAGCAGGGCGAGATCGTCTGCCTCATCGGCGCCAACGGCGCCGGCAAGACCTCGACGCTCATGACGGTCTGCGGCTTCGTCAAGACGCGCGCCGGCACGATCACCTTCGACGGGCGCGACATCACCAACATGCCCTCCGATCGCATCGTGCGCCTCGGCCTCGCGCAGTCCCCGGAGGGGCGCAAGATCTTCCCGCGCCTCACGGTGCTCGAGAACCTGGAGATGGGCGCCTTCATCCGCAACGACCGGGCGCAGATCCAAAAGGACATCGACCACGTCTTCTCGCTCTTCCCGATCCTCGGCGAGCGCCGCTCCCAGGCCGGCGGCACGCTCTCGGGCGGCGAACAGCAGATGCTCGCGGTCGGGCGCGCGATGATGTCGCGGCCCAAGCTCCTGCTCCTCGACGAGCCGAGCCTCGGCCTGGCGCCGCTCATCGTGCTCAAGATCTTCGAGGTCATCAAGACGCTCAACGCCGAGGGCACGACCATCCTGCTGGTCGAGCAGAACGCGCGCATGGCGCTCAAGCACAGCCACCGCGGCTACGTGCTCGAGACCGGCACGATCACCATGGCCGACGACGCCGCGACGCTGCTCGCCGATCCGCGCGTGCAGGCCGCCTACCTCGGCGACGGACACTGAGATGAGCGCCACCGCGCCGAGCTGGGTGCCCGCCTTCGCGCTCGCGGACCTGCCGCGCGGCGCCAGCAAGGTCTTCGCGCGCGGGGCCCAGCGCGTCGCGGTCTTCCGCCTCGACGACGGCGCGCTCTTCGCCATCGACGACCGCTGCCCGCACGAGGGCTATCCGCTCGCCAAGGGCTTCGTGAACGGCTGCGTGGTGACGTGCCGCTGGCACGCCTTCCGCTACGATCTGCGCTCGGGTCAGTGCCTGGTCGGCGACGAGCACGCGCGCGCCTACCCGGTGCGCGTGCACGAGGACGTCATCGAGCTCGACCTCGCCGAGCCCGATCCCACGGTCGAGCGCGCGCGCCACCGGCTGAGCCTCGAGCGCGCGCTCGCGCGGCGTCGCGGCGGACAGATCGCGCGCGACGTGGTGCGCCTCCTCGACTGCGGCGCGAGCCACCACGAGCTGGCGATGATGGCCGTGCGCTGGGACGCGCGCCGCGCCCCCGACGGGCTGACCCACACGTCCGCGCTGGCGCACGATCTGCTGGCGCTCTCGCCGCGCCTGCGCGAGCGGCACGGACCCGACGGCGAGGTCGCGGCGCTGGTGATCCCGCTCGACCTGGCGGCCGAGGGCACGGTCGGCTACGGCGACCGGCGGCGGCCGGCGCCCGAGCCCTGGGATCCGGCGACCTTGCCCGCCGAGCTGCGCCGCCGCGTCGAAGCCGAGGACGGCGACGGCGCCGAGGCGCTGGTGCGCGGCGCGGTCGAGGCCGGCGTATCGCTCGCGACCTTGCGCGGGTGGCTGCGCGCGCTCGTGAGCGAGCACCTGCTCGACTTCGGGCACGGGCAGATCTACCTGCCGAAGCTCTTTGCGCTGCTCGAGGCCGGCGCGTCCCGTGATGACGTCGATCTGGTGCTCGGCGCCTTCGCGCGCTCGATCGCGCTGGCGGTGCGCGACGAGCTGCTCCCGGAGTGGAGCTGGGTCGTGCGCGCCATCGAGGAGCCCGCCTCCCCGATCGAAGGCGACCTCGCGGCGCTCGTCGCCGCCTCGAGCGACGGATCCCGCAAGGACCTCTGCGGGCTCATCGAGCACCACCTCGCGCACACGCCCATCGACAGGATCCTCGACGCGCTGGTCGTCGGCGCCAGCGTGCACCTCCTGCGCTACGATCTGCAGGTCGAGCACGACCCGACCATCCAGGACGGCTGGCTCGACGTCACCCACGCGCTCACCCATGCCAGCGCCGTGCGCGATCTGATCGACCCCGCCGATCCCGCCGGCAACCGCCGCCTCGTCTACTTCGCCGCCGCCTTCGTGCACACGCGCGCCGGCCTCGACGCGCCCGCCGACCTGCGCCCGTCGCTCACGGCGGCCGACGCGATCGCGCCGGTCAGCGAGCCCGAGCTCGAGCCCTTGCAGCGCGCGCTCGATCACCGCGACTGCGAGGCCATGGTCGCGCTCGCCGCGCCGCTCGCCGCGCACGATCCGGAGCCGCTCGTCGCGCTCCTCGAGGATCACTGCCTCCTGCGCGGTGCGACGCGGCCGGTCTTCGGGGCGCACCAGTGGAAGACGCTCGTCGTCGCGACGCTCGAGCGCGAGCGCCTCGCGGCGAGCACCGACTTCACCGCGCTGCGGCACCTGCCGCTCGTCGCGACCGCGCGCTTCCTCGCGTCCGACATGATGCAGCGCGACCCGATGCGGCAGGCGCACGAGGCGATCCGCTTCGTGCGCGACGCGCGCGTGCCGAGGAGGCGCACATGATCGGCGAGGCTCCATGGCGCTGACCTCGATCCCGGGTATCGTCGACGTGCGCGTCGTGCCAGGCGCCGAGCACCACGGCGAAGGTCTCGATCTCGTCATCGAGATCCCGCACGGCGCCACCGCGACCAGCGACTTCACCTCGCTGGCGGCGCTCATGAAGAGTGCCTTGCCCGAGGGGCTCGTCGACTTCTTCCACGTCAACACCGACACCGGCGCGCCCGAGCTCGCGAGTGCGCTCGCCGAGCGCCTGGTTCACGCCTTCCCGCGCCGCGCCGTCGCCATCCTGCGCTGCCGGATCCCGCGCACGCTCATCGACACCAACCGCGTGCTCGACAAGACCCTGGCCGAGTACAAGGCCGGCGGCGTCGCGCCCGGGCTCATGCCCTGGGTCACCGAGCCCGAGGACGTCGCCCTCTTGCGCGCGCGCTACGAGACGTACCACGCCGCCGTGCGCGACGCGGTCGCGCTGCTCGGTGCCGACGGCGCGATGCTGCTCCTGCACAGCTACGCACCCAGGACGGTCGGGGTCGAGGTCGATCACGCCATCGTGCCGAACCTGCACCGCGCCTACGAGCCCGCCCCGTACGAGACCTGGCCGACGCGGCCGGAGATGGACGTGATCGGTCGCGATCCCGAGGGCACGCTGCACGCCCCCGCCGCGGTCGTCGACGCCTTGCGCGCAGAGCTCGAAGCGCGGGGCATGGCGCTCGGTGACAGCCACACCTACCCCCTGCACCCGAGCACGATGGGCTGGGTGCACGCGATGCGAATGCCCGGGCGCACGCTCTGCCTCGAGGTGCGGCGCGACCTCTTCGTCGAGCGCTTCGTGCCCTTCGCCGAGGCGGCGATCGATCCCGCGCGCGTCGCCGCGCTGGCCGAGCCGATCACCCGCGCGCTGACGCGGCTCTGGTAACGCGAGGCGAGGTCACGGCTCGCCCTCTTCGGGCTCCGGCGGCGCGGCGAACCACCAGCGCGCCAGATCCAGCTCGACCGCCTCGAACGGCTGGAGCCGCACGCGCTCGTCGCCGCCGTGGGTCGCGGCGACGACCCAGCGCCCGCCCTCGAGCCGATAGACCTCGACGGTGCGCGCCAGCGGATCGACGAACCACAGGTGCCCGACGCCCGCGTGCGCGTAGCGCGGCAGCTTCTTGGTGCGGTCGAGGATCTGGGTCGACGGCGAGAGGATCTCGCAGACCCAGTCGGGCACGACCTCGATGCGCCAGCGATCGGGATCGGTCTCCGGCATGCGCTCGGCGTGCCAGCCGGCCAGATCGGGCACGACCGGCTCGCGCTTGCCGTCGCGTTCTCGCGGCAGGCTCAGCTCCGGCTCGATCTCGATCACCCAGCCGCCCGGATCGTCGGGTTCGGGATCGTGAAGGCCGCGGAGACCAACGGCGATACGCATCTGTGCCTTGCCGTGACGCCGCCTGGGGCGCGGGGTCAGGTGGAGCTCACCGTCCAGGATCTCCGCGACCATGTGCTCGGGCGCGCTCATCACGTCCGCGTAGCTCGCCTCGAAGACCTCCTTGCGCAGCACCATGACCCACCTCGCGTCGGCTGGCGGAAGAATAGCACGCTTCAGCGCTCGCCCCGAGCGATCGCGCGCGCCACGGCGGCCATCAGCTCCGGGTAGAGCCGGGCGCGCCCCTCGCGGTTGAGGTGCAGCGGGTCGCGGAAGAGCGTGTCGGGGTAGACCTCGGCGAAGCGCAGGTAGTCGCGCTCGCAGTCCTCGAGCGCCGAGCAGACGAGGCGCCGCATGACCTCGTAGTAGTCCGCCGGCACGCGGTCGTGGATCCGCTGCGACGGCGGCAGCTGCGCCGCGATCACGTGCACGCCGGCGGCCTTGGCGCGCGCGACGAAGCGCTCGAGCGCCGCCAGGGCCTTGCCTCCCCTGGGCGGTTCGACCTTGTCCGCCCAGCGGTCGATGCGCGTCTGCCAGCCCTTACGGCGCCCCTCGGCCGAGAGCGCCGGCGGTGCCAGGCCGCGAAAGCTCGTCTCCTCGACCAGCAGCTCGGGCTGCAAGACCACCGCGTCCGGCTTCCAGGCGAAGATGTCGTCCACGTAGCGATCCATCTTGTCCAGCGTCGAGCCGGCGCGTCCGAAGAAGGTCATGACCTCCATCGGTCCGGCCGTGGACTCGACCACGATGGGCGTCCTCGGATCGACGCGCACGCTGAGGTCGCGGATCGCGCGCAGGTAGCGCGAGTCACCGAGGAAGATCACGCGCGGCGTGCGGCCCTTCGGCGCTACGTCTGCGGCCGGCGGCGCGAGGTTGTGCTCGAGCTCGCGCAGGTTGCGGTCGGCGATCGGCGCCTCGGGGGGCGAGTCGAAGAGGCCGAGAGCCCACGCCCCGAGGGCGAGGAGGGGCAGGGCGACGGCGACGATGAGCCAGGGTCGGAGCGCGTTCGGAGCGGAGGCGGTCATTGCGGCGACAGCATATATTAAAGGTTAGGGGTCGGTCGCGAGCACGATCCCCAGCTGATCGAGCAGCGCGTCGAGCGACGGCTCCTTGATGAGCGTGAAGCCGAGGACGACGTAGACGAAGGTCACGCCGACCGACAAGAGGTGGAGCGTCGCGCGCGCGCTCGGACGCTCGGCGCGCGGCAGGTGCGGCCAGATCCGGCGCTGGCAGCCGCGCCAGATCGCGAGCCCGAGCGCGTGCCACGCACCCCAGGCGATGAAGCGCAGCGAGAGCTCGTGCCAGAGGCCGAGCGCGATCATCGCGATGAAGAGCGCGGGCACCGGCCGGCGCCAGCGCGCCAGCGCCGGCAGGAAGATGTAGCGGCGGCACCAGTCCGAGAGGCTCATGTGCCACGCGCGCCAGAACGCGCCGAGGTTGGGCTGCACGAACGGCCAGCGGAAGTTCTCGACGACCTCGAAGCCGAGCACGCGCGCGAGCCCGATGGCGATGTCGGAGTAGCCCGCGAAGGCGAGGTAGAGGTAGAGGCCGTACTGCAGGCTCTCGAAGAGCCAGGCCGAAAGTGGCGCGAGGCCGCTCGGATCGACGAAGAGATCCTGGTTGTAGACCGCCCAGTTGGCGAGCACGACCACCTTGACGTAGCCGAAGAGGATGCGGCGTAGCCCGTAGGCGGTGCGCTCGGCGTCGAAGCGGTGGCGCGCTTGCGAGCGCAAGAAGTCGTCGGCGCGGTGGATCGGCCCGACGAGGATCGTCGGGAAGAAGAGGAGGTAGCTCAGCACGTCGAGGAAGCCGTGCGGCATGAGCGTGCCGCGCGCGCGCTCGACGCGGTAGTGCACGAGGCGCAGCACGGTGAAGCCGAAGCCGACCGGCGCGATGAGGGCCGGCAGCGAGGACCAGGCGTCGGCGCGCTGTCCGGTGCGAACGGCGAGGAAGATCAACGCGCAGGCGACGATCACCCAGTCGACCGGCGAGGCGTGCGGGCGCAGGCGTCCCGGGAGGTAGATCGCGGCGGCCATCGCGATCACGAAGCCGAGCGCGATCGGATCCAGCCAGCCGAGGAAGAGCGCGCTCAGAGCCACGAGCGCGAGGCGGCGGTGGCGCGCGGGCGTGAGCCAGAAGAGCGCGAGCGCGACGGCAGAGAAGGCGACGAAGGGCAGGGTGAGCTGCGGCACGCGTCAGCCTCGGCCGCGCTTGTGGGCGACCAGATCGATGAGCCGCCCGAGCGAGTCGATGCGCGTGATCTCGCCGGGCGTGAGCTCGATCGCGTAGCGCTCTTCGAGGCGCTCGACGAGCTGCAGGTGCGCGAGCGAGTCCCAGCTCCGCGGCTTGCCCGGCGCGCTCGCGCGTGAGAGCTCGGTCGCCTGCACGCGCAGGACCGTCGCGGCGATGGCGATGGCGGTGGCCTCGAGATCGGCGTCGGCGGGCGTGTCGCCGTGCGCGCCCAGCGTGATGAGCCGCTCGCGCAGCGCCGTGCGCGAAGGCTTGCCGCTCGCCGTCCGCGGCAGCGCGTCCAGGACGTGCAGGGCGCGCGGCCGCTTGAAGGGGCTCAGGCGCTCGGCGGCGTGGCGGCCGATGGCGTCGAGCTCGGGGGCCGTGAGGGCGCGGCGCGGCGTGATGGCGCTCTCGACGCGCTCGCCCCAGATCGGATCGGGCACGCCGATCGTCAGCGCCTCGAGCACGTCGGGGTGCGAGGCGAGCGCGGCGTCGACCTCCTCGGCGTGCACGTTGCGCCCGCCGGTGATGATCACGTTCTTCTTGCGTCCGACGAGGCGGAAGACCCCACGCGAGTCGCGGCACACCAGATCGCCCGTCGCGAACCACGGCGACTCGCGCGCCGCCTCGCCGAAATAGCCTGGCGAGACGCTCGGGCCGCGCACCTCGAGCTCACCCTCGGCGTCGTCGGCGAGCACCGCGCCATCGGGGCCGACGATCCGCGTCTCGCAGTCGACCGCGCGCCCGAGCGTGCCCTGGTGCGCGACCTCGCTTGGGCGCGTGAAGAGCACGTTGCCGGTCTCGGTCAGGCCGAACATGTCGACGACGCGGATCGAGGTGCGCGCCTCGAACTCGTGCCGGAGCGCCTCTGACAGGGGTGCCGCGGTCGAGATGATCAGCTTCAGGTCGCCGGTCGCGAACGCCGCGCGCAGGTCCTCGGAGAGGCGCAGCGCGAGCTGCAGGAAGGTCGGCACGACCAGCGCGTGCGTGGCCCGGTAGCGATAGAGGGCGTGCAGGAGCTCCGCGAGCCGATCGACCGAGAAGCGGCCGGGCCGGTTGAGCGTCGAGCCGCTCCATAGCGCGACGAAGAGGCCGGTGAGACCGTCGACGTGCACGAGCGGCGAGAGGTTGAAGACCCGCGCGCCGGGGCCGATCCCGAGCTCGCGCGCGAAGGTCTCGGCCTGCGCCACGAGGTTGCCCACTGTGATCCGCACGAGCTTCGGCGCGCCGGTCGAGCCCGAGGTCGCGATGAGCGCGAGGTCGCGCGAGCCGTCGAACGGGCCGAGCGCGCCCTCGTCCGGTCGCGCCGCGCGCAGGTGCGCGTCGAGGGTGTGGGGCTCGCTCTTGCCGAAGAGGCGCGCGCCCAGGCTGCGCTCCACGACGAGCCAGGTGCGCTCACCGGCCGCGATCCCCCAGCGCTCGGCGAGCCCGGCGTCGAGGATCGTCAGCGTCGGCTCGGCGCGCTCGAGGATCGCCCGCGCCTCGTGCGCGCTCGCCTCGGCCGCGAGCGGTACCATCACGAGCCCGAGGCGGAGGCACGAAAAGAGCAGCACCGCCACCTCGGCCTCGCGCTCGGTCGCGATCGCGACGCGCTCACCGGCGCGCAAGCCAAGCGCCGACAACGCTGCTACCATGCGGTCGCTGCGCTCGAGCGCAGCGCCGAAGCGCAGCTCGTCGGGGCCCTCGATCCAAGCGAGGCGCGCCGGCCACCGACCGCGCCCGGCGAGCCCGGCTGCGATCTCTATCTGCTCGGAACTCATGGTGAAATCCTGTCAGGATCGATGGCGCACCGAGCGTATCCTGCTCCGGCGCTTTGTCAACGAGGACCACGCCGCCCTCGCCCGCGCGATCTTCGCCGAGGCCGACGTGATGAAGACCTTGATCGGCGACGCCTCGACGGCTGACAAGCAGCTCGCGCTCGCGGCCGAGTGGATCGCGCGCTGGAACCACACCTGGGATGCGCACGGCTATGGCGTGTGGGCGGTCGAGATCGCCGATCCCGCGCTCGGCCGGGTCGGGGAGCTCATCGGCTTCTCCGGCTTCGAGGCGCCGGTGCTCGCGACCGAGGCCGGCCCCGAGCTCATCGCGGGGCGCGCCAGCGCCTACTGGAGCCAGGGGATCTCGACCGAGCTCGGCCACGCCGTCGTGCGCCACCTCTTCGCGATGACCGATGTGCCGAGCGTGCACGCGCTCGTCTTCTACGAGATCAACCCGGCCGCCGTGCGCATGATGGACAAGCTCGGCTTCACCGCGCAGGGCGAGGTCCCGATCCACGCCCGCGTGGGCCCCGGCTATCAGCAGCAGTCGCTCGCCTTCGAGCTCGCACGCGTCGGCCTCGCCCGCCCCGGCCGTGCACGCGAGGTCCTCGAGAGCGCCGCCTTCAAGGTCGGCCAGCTCCTCGGCTGCCGCGCCGCGCACGCTGAATCGCTGTTCAGCGCCCTCGCGAGCGACGGCCAGCGCGCCGCGTGGCAGACCGGCTTCGACGACCCACTGCCTGCCGCTGACTACCGCGAGCTCGGCACCGCCTGGCTCGATCGCGAGGTCGAGCGCCGCCAGCGCCAGCTCCTGAGCGCCGACCCCATCGTCGCCACCCGCGCCGCCCACGCGCTCGCCCGGGTCGCCGCCGCCGTCGCCCGCGACCTCGCCGTCGCCACCGAGACGCTCATCGGCAACGCCCGCGCGCGCGGCCTCGGCGCACAGGACCTGCGCACCACCATCGAGGCCCGCGTCGCCGAGGGACTCGCACACCCGATCATGCTCCTCTTCCGCCGCGACCGCCCCCAGCAGGCCGATGTACACCCCTGAGCCCGAGCCCGACCGCGCCCCGCTCACCGCCGGGCTCAGGCGCGAGCTCCGCGCCCGCTACGCGCGCATCACCGCCACCCCGCTCGGCGCCAACACCCTCGCCGTCGCCGAGGCCCTCCTCTATCTCGCGCTGATCCTCCTGGTCGCCTGGCTCTGGGCGACGCCCGAAGCCGACTTCCGCTACTGGGGCTTCTGAAGTCCCGCGGGCGATCTGCCAAGCCCATGTTTCCGGGGGAAAATGCGCCGTTTCGGTCACGTGTTCGGGTGAGCCGCGTCTTTCCTCGTTGACCTGGCCTCGGACCAGGCGTTATCCGCCCCGCGCACCCACCGCCCACGGCGCGCGAACGACCCGCCCACGCCACCCGGGTCGCGACGCCGGAGGATGCCATGCGCCGAGTCATCGCCTCGCTGATCCTTGCCACCCTCGTCGCCACCCTCGCCGCGTGCGGCGATGACGGTACCGCGACGTTCGTCGACCCCGACGCCGCCGACACGTCTGCGTCACCCGACACGCTCGCGCCGGACACCTCGCCTCCCGACGTCGCGCCCGACGAGCTCCCCGACGCGCCCTCACCCGACGCGCCTTCGCCCGACGCGACGCCGCCGTGCACCTCGACCTGCACGACCATCGGCGCGCGCCGCTGCGACGGTGCGACCATCGAGGTGTGCCGCGAGGTGGACGCCTGTCTCGTGTGGCAGGCGTCCTCGGTGTGCGAGGCGCCGCTCATCTGCTCGCACGGACAGTGCGCGACGACCTGCAGCGACGGCTGCAGCGTGGCGGGCGCTCGCAAGTGTGAAGGCGACGCCGTCGTCACCTGCGGCGACCCCGACCAGGACGGCTGCCTCGACTGGGACGGTTCGAGCGCGTGCGAGGCGGGGCAGACGTGCTCGACCGGGGCCTGTGCGCTCGACTGCAGCGACGAGTGCGACGTGGCCGGAACCAAGGCGTGCGAGGGCGGCGGCGTCAAGACCTGCGGGGCCTTCGACGCCGATCCCTGCCTCGAGTGGGGCGACGCGGTCCCGTGCGGCGCGGGCGCGACCTGCTCGAACGGGTTCTGCAGCGCGACGTGCAGCGACGAGTGCGCGCGCGCCGGCGAGGTCCAGTGCAGCGGCGGCGGGGTTTCGACCTGCGGCGCCTTCGACGCCGATCCATGCCTCGAATGGGGTGACCCGGTCGCGTGCGAGGCCGAGCGGGTCTGCGTCGGCGGCGCCTGCGTCGAGACGTGCACGAGCGAGTGCGGCCCGCTCGGCGCGCGCGTCTGCGCCACCGGCGGCTACCGCACCTGCGGCGACGACGACGGCGACGGCTGCCTGACCTGGAGCGCAACGGTGGCCTGCGGCGCGACCGCGAGCTGTGTCGAGGGCGCGTGTCTGAGCGCCGGCCCGCCGGCCGTCGTGCTCGTCTCGGAGGTCTACTACGACAGCCCCGGGGCCGACGCCGGCACCTTCGTCGAGCTCTACGGACCGCCCGGCACCGCGCTCGCGGGCTACGAGATCGTCGGCGTCAACGGCGGCAACGGCGAGGTGTACAGCAGCCTCGCGCTCGACGGCGCCATCGGGCCCGACGGCCTCTACCTCGTCGTCGACGACCTCGCCGGCTCCGAGCTCCTCGCGCTCGCCGACCTCGTGCACACCGCCGCCAATCACCAGAACGGGCCCGACAACGTGCAGGTGCGCTGGGGCGACGTGGTCGTCGACGCCGTCGGCTTCGGGACCTTCGGCGCCGACGACCTGTTCGCCGGCGAAGGCGATCCGGCGCCCGGCGCGTCTCCGGGCAAGTCGATCGCGCGCGACGAGCGCTGGAGCGACAGCGACGACAACGCCGCCGACTTCCGCGTCGCGTCCGTCCCGACACCGGGCGCGCACAACGTGGAGCCGGTCGCCGAGTCGCCCCCGGTCGCCGCGCTCTCGTGCCCGGGCTCCGCGACCGCCGGCGTGGAGGTCACGCTCGACGCCGCCGCGAGCCACGACGACGGCGATGTCGTGAGCTGGTCCTTCGACTTCGGCGACGGCACGAGCAGCGGCACGCTCGCCGTGCCGACGACGCGCCACGCCTGGACCGCAGCCGGGAGCTACCTCGTGCGCGTCACGGTGATCGACGACGACGGCCTCGCCGCCGACGCCACGTGTACCGTCGATGTCGCCGACGACGTCGATCCGGTCGATCCGGTCGACCCCGTCGAGGGCGACGCGCCTCCCGGCGCCTCGTTCACGGTCACGGCGAACACCGCGACCATCGCCATCCTCGACGCCGGCGCCGCCTGGGACCGGGAGACCGCGGACGACGCGCTCGAGGTGCGCTGGGACTTCCAGGCCGACGGCAGCTGGGACACCGCCTGGTCGACGACGCGCGTCGCGACCCATGCCTACGGCAGCGCCGGGCCGCACACCGCGCGCCTCGAGGTGCGCGACGGCGCCGGCCAGGTCGCGAGCGCGCAGCGCACGTTCACCCTGAGCGCGCTCGAGTACGTGAGCGGCACCGTCACGACCGACACCTGGAGCGGCACTGTCGTCGTGCAGGGCGACGTCAGGGTACCCGAGGGCGAGGTCCTCACCGTGCTGCCCGGCACGCGCGTGCTGGCCGTCTACCTGCCGCAAGGGGACGCGGGCACGGTCGGGATCCGCATCGAGGGCCGCCTCGACGTGCAGGGCACGGCGGAGCTGCCCGTGCTCTTCAGCGTCTACGGCGACACCCACCGCGAGCCGCGGGCGTGGCAGGGGATCGAGCTCGCGGGCGCCGGCTCGTCCCTGGTGCACACGGTGGTGGAGTACGCGGTGACCGGCGTGCAGGCCGGCAACGCCGCGGACCTCGAGCTCAGCGACTGCGTCGTGCGCCGCTCGTCGACCGGTGTCGCGGCGCTGTCCGGCGCGACCCTGGACGTCACGCGCTGCTCCCTCGTCGACAGCGATCTCGGCCTGACGGTGAGCTCGAGCTCGCCGGCGGCCAACGTGACCTTCTCCTCCGGGGTCGTCGCGCGCAACGCGTCGGGCGGCGTGCGCGTCGCCGCGCCCAACGGCGGCCTCGGCCTCAACGCCTCGGACGTGTACGACAACGGCGGTCCCGGTGTCGCGCTCAGCGGCGGCGCGCTGAGCGTGATCCAATCCTACGTGCGCCGCAACACCGTCGGCATCGACTCTTCGGCGAGCTCCTACAGCAACATGTCGGTGAACCTCGTCGGCAGCGAGCTCTCGGACAACGACGTCGGCCTCGCGGTCCGCGGCCGCGCGTCGGCCACCGTGAGCTACTCGCGCATCGTCGACAACCGCCTCGACGGCGTCGTGGTCGACACGAGCACCAGCGCGCAGACGCCGGTGACGAGCATCACGCACAGCGATCTCGCGGGCAACGGCTGGGATGGCGCCAGCGTCATCGCCGATCCGGGGATCACCGTCGCCACCACCTACGAGTGGGATGACGGCTACGTCGACTCGCCGCTCTTCACGACCGACGGCGGCCCGATCCTCGCCTTCCACGTCAGCTACTCCGAAGGCTCCTACAACGGCGCCATCGGCTACGTCGCGACCGGCGACGACCGCACGCTCTTCATCGCGATGGACGACACGCCGGCCCGCTGGGTCACCGTCGACGACGCGACCGTGGTCGACCTGCGCGGCCGCGTCTACGACACCATCAGCGGCTACCGCGCGAGCCTCGTCGTGTATGCGGTCTGGTATCGATCGGCCGCGTCCGACGCGCAGGTCGCGATCGTGCGGAGCGGCGAGCCGGTCGTGCTGACGAACAACTGGTGGGGCGCCGCCACGAGCCGCGTCACCGCGCTGAGGGCCGAGTCGTACGACGCGTCGTCACCCGCGAGCGGACCGGTCCTCGGCGCGGGCGTGCCGTGAGGTCGTCGAAGAGAACGGCGACGAAGCACTACGGCGAGAGCAGCGCGTCGACCTCCTCGAGCCACCGGGTCGTGGAGCCGGCCCACACCGCCTGGAGGCCGAGGTCCCTCGCCACGAGGACGTTGGCTTGTTTGTCGTCGACGAAGAGGACCTCGGACCGCGCCACGTCCGTGTCGGCCAGCGCCTGCAGGAAGGCCTCGGGGTCCGGCTTGGCGTAACCGATCGCGTCACTCACCACGACCCGCTCGAAGAAGCGCCGCAGCCCGAGACGCTCGAGGTGGCCATGCATCCAGCGGGTGCGGTGGTTCGAGAGCACGCGCAGGCGCGCCGCACGCGACCATGCCTCGAGGCGCGGGGTTGCGGGACCCGGCGCGAACGAGGCCGCGAGCCGCTCGGCCCACCGCTCGGGGTCGTGCCCGAGCGTCAGCGCCTGCCAGAAGGCCGCCTCGTCGATCGCCCCGGTCCAGAACCCTGGTCGCAAGGTCGCGTACCGCGCAAAGGTCTCCACCGGGTCCTCGCCCAGCGCTCGTCCAATCGCCTCGAGCAGGCCCGGCAGCGGGTCGCTGAGGACGACACCGCACGCGTCCAGCAGGATCAGCGCCGGCCTCATGGAGCTTCCACCAGGTCACGCCGCGCGCGCTCGAGCACCAGAGCGATGATCTGCTGCAGGGCGTCGTCGATGAACGTCGCGTCGACCGTCGGCACCCCGTGTGCTCGCGCCTCCGCCCGCAAGCGCTCGTCGATCGCGCGGATCGTCCCCAGCCGGTCGAGGTAGCGGCCCGGCTCACGACCGTGGTGGGTCTCGAGCCGGTGCATGAAGTGCGCGTGGTGGACCGCGGTGTCGCGCACCGTCAGCAGGATGGGCACCACGATCGCCGCGCGCGTCGACGCGATGGCCGCGACGTCGAGGCCCGGCAACACGTGCACGCCCTCGATGATGGTGTCCTCGCGCTCGCTGACCATGCGCTTCACGACGCGCGTGATCCCTGCGCTGACCGCCTGGCACTGGCGCCGAAACGCGGCGTAGATCGTCTCGAAGCCGGCCTCGGGATCGTCGGGCGGTGGCTCGAACGACGAGCGATGGAGCTCGGGCACGAGGGTCTCGGGCACGAAGCCACGCATCACCTCGCGCACGGCGTCGGTCGGGATCACCCGGGTGATGGCGAGGCGCGCGGCGAGCGTCGTGGCGATGGTCGACTTGCCCGTACCCGAGGCGCCGCCGAGCAGGATGATGATCGGCTTGGGCGAGCGGGTCACCCGGCGCCAGTCGTCGTAGCGCCGCGCGACCTCCTCGCCCTCGAGCGCGGCGATGACCGTGCTCGTCGACGCGGCGAGCGCGTCGGCGGTGATGCGCGTCACCGCGCCCCGCGAGAGCGTGGCCGCGACCTCCGCCGCGATGTGGTGGGCGCTCGCCGGGGTCACCCCAGCCGCCATGACCGAGCTCGCCAGGAGCCCCTTCGAGAAGGGCTGCAGCGAGCCCGAGCGATCCACCACGAGCACGACGTCGGGGGGAAAGTCCATCGCGGCGCGGCTCGGAGACATCGGCGAACCCCCTGAGAGTCGCCGCAGGGTGGTCACGGTCCGCACCACGTCAAGCAACAGCCGGAGCGGATGGCCGAGGTGACTCGGCGCGGCAGCGAGCGCCGACGGGCCGTTCCCGTCCCCAGGAAGCAGGGGAACGCCGCGTGAGCGCGTCGTCGGCCAGGGCGTCGCCTTTCGACCCCCTCATTTACCCGGGGTGCCGACATGAGGTAAGGATTCCCCCATGCAAACACGCAGGTCACCGGCGGCACCGCCTTCGGGCACGCACGTCGTCCAGCAGAAGGACGCGGCCCCCCCACCGGCCCGCGCGGCGCTGCGCGGGCAGTCATACGAGGCGCAGGAGCGCATGCTCGCGCCGCCGAGCGATGCGCCCGCGGTGCAGCGAAAGGGTGAAGGGCAGAGCGAGAGCGACGCCACCGCGAGCACCAACGACGCGAGCGGCAACGCGCAGCAAGCGGGCACGTCCAAGCCGAGCGACGGGTTCAGCGACCTCTACCGCGGCGACGACGGCAAGGTCGCGACCGACAATCACGGCGGCGCGGACTATGACACCTACCTGGCGAGCCTCGGCCCGATCAAGGCCTCGAGCGAGCACGTCAACGACAAGCAGCGCAAGCACGTCGTCAGTGCGCGCACGATGACGACCGAGATGACCGGCGACGATCTCGTCGAGATCTGCAATCCCAAGTTCCTGCCCGCGGCGGCTCACGCCGGACCGCAGTCCGACGAGGACAGGGCCGAGCTCGTCAAGCTGACGCCCGACCTGAACAACGCCTTCCGCATCATGAAGCTCGACACCATCGGGGCGCAGGCCGCCTACCTCGCCAACGCCGTCATGGAGTCGAGCAGCTTCCGCTACTTCACCGAGACCCAGTTCGTGAAGGACAAGGCCTATCGCCAGGACGGCGGCGCGATCCTCGACACCAACGATCTCGATAGCCGCCAGCAGGGCAAGGGCGGCAAGGTCGGCGGGCTCGAGGCGAGCTCCGCCTACAAGGCCGGCGGCTCGATCGACACGAACAAGGCGGGCAACACCGCGACCGACGAAGCGGGCAAGCAGGCCCACTGGAACCAGGCGTTCATCGGGCGCGGGCCGCTGCAGGTGACGCATGACTACGGCTACGCGTCGACGATCGCCGTGCTCGAGAAGCGCCAGCAGGAGCTCGAGGCCGAAAAGCAGGCGCAGCCGGCCGACCAGCCGAACCCGCAGCTCGACGCCGACCTCGCGCTCGTCGCGGAGGCGGTGACCAAGATCAAGGCGAACCCGGCCGAGGCGGCCAACCGCAAGTACGCGTTCCTCTTCTCGGCGGCCTACGAGAAGGCGCCGCGCGGCAAGGACGGCGGCTCGATGGACAAGTCGGCGACGATGTGGGGCAAGGCGACCGCCGGCATGGGCGCGCAGGGATCGATCGGCGAGGTCAAGCAGCAGATCTTCGTGCGCGCGATGAGCGTG
>WYBB01000154.1 GCA_011526585.1 Deltaproteobacteria bacterium | reverse complement strand
GCCGTCGTCACCGTCCGCGGGCCCGACCTCGGCCGCGTCGTCGCCGCCGAGGGTGTCGCTCGCGTCGGGTGCCTCGGTCGAGGCGCAGACGAGGAAGACCTGGCACTGCGGATCGGCGCAGTCCGCCTGGCCGTCGCCGTCGTTGTCGTAGCCGTCCTGGCACGCGGCGAAGCTCTCCTCCGGGGTGACGAGCCCGGTCTCGGAGTCGCCGCCGCAGCCGAGCGCCAGCGACAAGGGCAGGGGCAACAACCGGGGAAGCCAACGGAAGAGAGACGCTGCGCGAACGGACCTGTGCATGCGTGGTGTCCAGTGCTTCGAAGTGATTTGTGACGGCGGATGGGACCGCGGATCCCATCGCATCTGGGATGAGGCGAGTTTCACACATTGTTCGGCCACGAAACGTTGCGCTGTCAACACGCCGCCATACACTGAGTGGCGGAGCACCCCGCACGATGCATGCGCGACGATCATCGCCATGGCCCTGGCTCGCGAGCCTCTTCGCCCTGGCCTGCCTCGAAGCGCCGGAGCGCGCGGAGGGGATCTGCTACACGCACGACGACTGCGGTCGGTGTGGTGTCTGCGATAAAGGACGCTGTCTGCTCGGAGAGGACATGGCCGGCGCGCGCTGCGTCGGTCCGGATCGCGACCCGTGCAACGGGCGCGACGACGACGGCAACGGGATCGTCGACGATCCCGAGTCGTGCTGGGCCTCGGTCTTCACCTACCGCGGTCCCGGACAGGCGCGCTGCTTCGGGCTCTCGCCGCTGTCGCCGCCGCCGCCTTGCGCGGGCTACACGCTCGCCAACCGCGAGCCTTCGTTCGCGCTGCCCGCGACCCCGGTTCCGGGCACGAGCGCGGTGCGTCAGTGCTCGCACGGTGACGAGCACGTCGTGCTGAGCGAGGCGATGGCGCCGGACACCTCGCGCGAGGCCTACGAAGCTCTGGGATTCGATTGCCGCACCACGCTCGGCTTCGCCTGGACCATGCGCCCGGCCCTGGAGGCGCCTCCCGCCGTGGGCACGCCCTGCGCGCTCGCGCGCCACGCGACCGCGGCCGCGCTCGGCGCGGGACAGTGGCGCTTCACCCTCGGCGCCGAGGCGCCACCGGCGGGCGCGACCTGCGATCCGACCGGCACGCTCTGGGTCCTCTCCGACGTGGCCGTGTGCATGACCGAGGCCGAGACCTGCGCGCTCGCCGACTGCCCGATCCGGCCCAGTGGCTCGCTGGTCTCCCAGCGCTTCTCGAGCGGCGCGGTCCTCGAGCCCGAAATGGTGATAAAGCAGCGCTACGTCCTCCTGAACGACGGCCCGCTGCCGTGGCTCAGCCACTGGCGCGTCTTGCGCACCGAGGGTCGGCACAGCTTCACCGGCGTGCTGCCGCTCGGGCGTGAGATCGCCGTGGGACAGGAGTTCGAGCTCGAGTTCGAGATCGGCATTCCGGCGAGTGGGCTCGACCTCGTCGAGGTCTGGCGGATCGAGGCCGACGACTTCTACACTTTCTTGCCGGTACGCTTCGAGTTCGACGTCGCCGCGGAGCACGCCGCGCACGTGGTCTCGATCCTGCCGAGCGCAGACACCGAGTTCCCACCGCGCCACGCGCTCGAGCTCGAGGTCGAGCTCGAGAACTCGGGCTTCACGACCTGGCCGGCCGGCACGCGCCTCGAGCGCGAGGACGCGGTCTTCAGCGAGTTCTCATCGCTCCCGGTCGGCGCGCTCGGCCCCGGCGAACACACGCGCATCGCCATCGCCGCGCGCACCCCCGATGCCTTCGGCGAGCACGTCGAGCGCTGGTCCCTCGTCGACGCCGCCGGCGACCCGGTGCCGATCGACGGCGCGCGCTACATCACTCTCGTCCTGCGCGTGATCGGCGAGTACCGCGCGCACCTCCTCGCGGAGTCCCACCGCGCCGACACCCACCTCCCTCCCGGCACGCCCTTCATCAAGTGGTTCCGGCTCGAGAACCGCGGCCGGCGCGAGTGGAGCGATCGCTGGGTGCTGCGCCCGTCGGCGCTCTCCGACCTCGAGTCCGCCATTGATGTGGTCCGACCCGTGGGCCTGGTTCCCCCCGGCGAGAGCGTCCTCTTCGCGATCCCGATGCGGGTGCCGAGCGCCCCCGCCCACGAGGTCTTCGAAGAGGGATGGAGCTTCTACGACGACCGCGGCGGGATCGTCGCGATCAGCCGCACCGTGGACGGCGCCGAGCGCCTGACCTCGTCGCGCGGCGCCTGGCTCTGGACTCGGATCGTCGCGACCCCGCCCTGCCGCCCGTAGCGCCGGCCCTCGCGGCCACCCGCCGCTCGGCACCGCGTCGGGGCGGCCCTCGTGGCCGGCCACCCGCGGTCGGCACCGCGTCGAAACTGCCCTCGCGAACGGCCACCCGCCGCTCGGCACCGCGTAGATCCTATGAAGACCGAGCCGTCCTGGCATCCTCACTCTTCTAACCAGGAGGGTGCCATGCGAACGGTGTTCTGGACGGCTCGGGAGTTGGATTCTACGTCGGACGTGAAGGTGATGTACATG
>WYBB01000153.1 GCA_011526585.1 Deltaproteobacteria bacterium | reverse complement strand
TGGTCCGCGGAGTCCCGTCGAATGCCTGGCCGGAGGGCGGAACACCGGTGTCGCGCACGGAGAAGGTGAAGGTCGTGTAGGGGCTGCCGTTACCGTTGCTCGCGGGCACGAAATGCAGGTCACCCGCAATGATGTCGGCCACTGCGATGAGCGTGTTGTCGCCAACAACGTCCGTTCCGTTCATCAAGGTGCCCGTATCCGGGGCGTCGTCGATCCGCACCGCGCTGAGGCTGTCGCCGAGGTCGACATCCGAGAAGCCGAAGTCGGTGGTCGCGAAGGTGTAGGTCGTGTCCTCCGCGATGGTCACGGTCTTGGGGGCGCCGGTCGGCGCGTCGTTGAGCGCGGTGATGTCGATCTGGGCCGAAGCCTGACCGACGAGGGACCCACCGCTGCCGGTCAAGCCGCCGTCGTTGATCGAGACCGTGAAGGTGGCGCTGGCCGGGGGATTGTCGGAGTTGGCGTTGTAGATCAGCGTACCCGTGCTGGTCGTGAGCAACGCCTGGATCTCTGCAATCGTGCCGGTCACGACCACGGTGCCCGTGCCATTCCCACTGTCGATTACCGCGCCACTGGTGCCGACGGTGACGGTGAGGGTGCCGAAGGTGACCGAGAAGGTCGCGGTGACGTCGGACGTAGCTGAATCGACGTCGGCGACCGCGATGGCGGTGTCATGCAGGTTGAGGTTGACCTGCTCGTCCGCGCTGTAGGGGTTGGTGGGGATGCTGACGGTTGGGGCGTCGTTGACCGCCGTGATATCGATATTGACGGTGCCGAGCGCGACTGAACCACCACCGCCGTTGCCGGTGCTACCGTTGTCGGTGATGGAGACCGAGAAGGTGGCGGCGTTGTCGCCCTGGGTGTCCGGGGTTCCGTGCAGGTAGCGGATGCTCGCGGGGTTGTCGATGAAGGTGTTGAGCGCGAGCAGCGTGCCCGCCAGCGTGAGCGTCGCGGTGCCGGAGCCGGTCACGGTGACGCCGCCGGCGTTGGCCGAGGTGAAGGCCCCGCCGGTGGTCGTCAGGGTCAGCGTCAGGCTGCCGCTGCCGGCATCGACATCGGTCAGCGCCATGGCGCTGATGTCGAGATTGCTCAGCACGTCCTCGGTGACGGTAACGTCGCTCGGCAGCCCGGTCTGGGCCGGGTCGTCGTTGACGGCGGTGATATCGACGCGCACCGTGCCGAGCGGGGTCACCAGCACGCCACCACTACCGGTGTTGCCGAGGTCGCTGACCTGTACGGCGATCGAGTCCGCGGCGGTTCCGTTGAGGTGGGCCGTCGGGTGCAGGTAGGTGATGTTCGAGGCGATGTCGAAGAAGGCATTCAGCGCGGAAAGCGTACCGGTCAAGGTGCGCGCGGTCGCGGTGCCATCGACGTCGACGCCGCCGCCGTCCACTGCGCTGAGCTCGCCGCCGGTGCTGGTCGTGAGGGTGACGGTCAGGTTACCCGGTCCGGGGTTGGCGTCATCGGAGTCGACGTCGAAGAGGTCGAGGAGGCTGAGGTCGACGGTGCTGGGCGAAGCGCCGTCCTCGGTGACGGTGACGGAGTCAGGAAGCGAGCCGTCGTTGAGCGGAGCGTCGTTGACGGCGTCCACCGTGATGGTGACGGTCGTCGTCGCGGTGCCGGTGTTGGGGGCGGCCGCGTCGTCGGCGATGTGGTAGTCGAACGAGAAGGTCCCGATCGTGTTGTCGCTGTTGAGGTCCTCGTCGGGGATGAAGGAGACGGACTCGACCGCGCCGGTCGGGCCGTAGTCGACGATGAGCGTGCCGTTGCTCGGGTCGTCCGCGTCGACGATCCTCAAGGTCGTCGGCGGCGCATCACACGCTTCGTTCTCCTCCCAGTCGCAGTCGTTGGCGAGGAGGTTGGCGGCGGTCAGCACCAGCGGCGTGTCCTCGTCGGTGGTGCGCGCGTCGGCGTTGGCCTCGGGGTGCTGGTTGATGTCGATGGTGACGATCGCGGTCTTGCAGGCAGCCGGCAGCGGCGTATCGGTCCAGGTCGACGTGGCCCAGGGGGCGACGAACTCGGGGGCGCAGATGCGGTAGGTGAAGGTGT
The DNA here is from genome assembly GCA_011526585.1 of Deltaproteobacteria bacterium. Classification (GTDB taxonomy): domain Bacteria; phylum Myxococcota_A; class UBA9042; order PHBI01; family PHBI01; genus WYBB01. The sequence continues at coordinate 12,561 of WYBB01000153.1, read as the reverse complement.
CTTCGAGGAAGCGGCCGTCGTCGAGGCACGCGAGCGGGACCGTCGGATCCGGACCCACGTAGGTGAACGTGTCGGTGTCGACATCGTAGGTCACGGTGCCTTCGCAGTCGGTGTCGGTGGAGGCGCCGTCGGCGAGCGGGCCGGCTTCGATGGTGCCGTCCTCGAAGTCGAAGCTCGCGATGTCGAAGCGCAGGTCATTGGCGACGAGCGCGCTGCGGGGGAAGGTGCCGCTGGCGGGGCTGAAGCCCTCGAGCCCATCGACCGTGTCGGCGACGGCGACCGGCGGGTCGACGTTGCGGATCGGCAAGCGCATGACGTTGCAGAGCTGGAGGTCCTGGCAGGTCTCGCACACGCGCACGAAGCACGAGTCGGGTCCGGCGGTGTCGCCGACGTTGTCGGCGGTGTAGACGATGTTGCTGCCGTCGACCTGGCACGAGTTGCCGAGCGCGGTCGTGATCGTGGTGGCGAACGGGCCGGTCGGGAAGGCGGCGACGCTGAAGACGGGAGAGGTCGCAGCGCCGTCGACGACGGAGTTGGCGGCGGTGCCCTCCTGCGGGAAGGTCAGGGCCGCGTCCAGGAGCACCGGGAACGCCTCGGAGTCGTCGAACTCGCGGAGCACGGCGCTGGCCTGCCAGCTCACCGACCATTCGGTCACGGCCGAGCAGCCTCGGTGGTCGTCGTCATCGTCCGTGAGCGGGACGTTGTTGAGGGTGCCTACGACGTCATCGCAAGCGACGACGTTGGCCTTGTAGATACCCGGCGCCGGGACGGGTTGCGGCGTCAGGGTAAGCTGGCCAGTGCCGTCGCCGACGATGGTGGCATTTTCCTCGCCGGAGGGCACGACCGTGACGTAGGGGGCGGGATCGAAAGCTCCGAAGGCGTTGCCGAGGACATCGTTGAAGACACCGGAGACGGTGGCGGACGAAGAGGTCAGCGGCAGGCAAAGGTTCGGGAAGACGAGCGTCGGGTTCTTGTTGACGTTGACCGTCACCGTCACCGGGGCGCTCGGGTCGCCACCGAGCGGGCTCACCACGCGGTACTGGAAGGTCTCCGCCCAGGTGCAGTCGTCGTTGGTGAAGGTCAGGATGCCGTCGACATCGTCGTAGGCGACCGAGCCGCAGGAGGGATTGCCGACGCCATTGCCGGTGTCCGCGACCAGCTCGAAGATCGCGTCGCTCGCCAGGTTGCCGCCGGCGTCGTTGGCCAGGAGATCGGCGACGAGCAGGGTGCGGGTCCCGACCGAGATGTCACCGCCCTGGAGGGTGCGCTCGTGGAAAGTCCAGACGTCCGCCGTCAAGATCGGCGTCTGGCAGCGACTGTTGGTCGAGCAGAAGTTGGAGAGGCAGTCGCTGTGCGCGACGCAGGCGAAGTCGTTGGCGCAGCGCGGGCAGTCGTTGACGCCGCCGCAGTCGACGTCGGTCTCGGCGTCGGCGCCCTGAGAGAGTCGCAGGCCGTCGGTGCAGGTGGCGTTCTTGCAGTCGACCGTGCAGGGGCCGTTGTTGGAGTTGCTGGCGCCGTTGTCGCACTCTTCGACGCCGACGGTGATGCTGTCGCCGCAGATCGAGGTGCAGGACTGGCCGGCGACGCACGACCAGCCGTTGGTGCGCACGCAGTTGGTGCAGCCGCCGCTGGCGGTGGCGGTGCCTTCGTCGCAGGTCTCGGCGCCGACCACCCGGCCGTCACCGCAGATCGGGGTGCAGAAGCCGCCGGTCGCGGGACAGGTCCAGCCGTCTTCGGTGCGGCAGCCCGAGTCGCAGCCGTCGCCGCCGACGGCGTTGGTGTCGTCGCAGGTCTCGGCGCCGACGACCTGGCTGTCGCCGCAGACCTCGCGGCAGCTGCCGCCGATGGGCACGCCGCCGGCCTGCGGGCAGGCCCAGCCGCTCTCGCGCTGGCAGGTGGCGCTGCAGCCGTCGCCAGCGAGGATGTTGGCGTCGTCGCACTGCTCGGTGCCGCGCACGAGGCCGTCACCGCAGTCGGCGGTGCAGGCGCCGCCGTTGCCCCCCGCGACGGGGCAGGACCAGCCGGCCTCGGGCTGGCAGGTCGCGCTGCAGCCGTCGTTGGCGCGCACGTTGGCGTCGTCGCAGCCCTCGGTGCCTCGGATGAGGCCGTCGCCGCAGATCGAGCGGCAGCGGCCGTTGAGGTTGGCGGGGCACTCCCAGCCGGCCTCGACGCCGCAGGTGCTGGAGCAGCCGTCGCCGCCCGTGAGATTGCCGTCGTCGCAGGGCTCGCCACCGCGGACCAGACCGTCGCCGCAGACCGGGGTGCAGTCCTCGCCGGGGGTGTCGCAGGTCCAACCGAGCTCGGTCTGGCAGGTCGCGCTGCAGCCGTCGAGGCTCGTGGTGTCGTTGTCGTCGCAGGTCTCCGGGGCGCGCACGAGTCCGTCGCCGCAGACCGGCTGGCAGCGGCCGTTCAACGCCGGCGGGCACGCGTAGCCGGCCTCGACGGTGCAGGTGGCGGAGCAGCCGTCGTCGTTGACGCGGTTGCCGTCGTCACACGGCTCGCCGCCGCGCACGAGGCCGTCGCCGCAGACGGGGGTGCAGTTGCCGCCGATGCCGTCGGCCGTCGGGCAGGCCCAGCCGACCTCGGCCTGGCACAAGGACGAGCAGCCGTCACCGCTCTGGGTGTCGCCGTCGTCGCAGAGCTCGAAGCCGAGCACGACGACGCCGTCACCGCAGACCACGTCGCAGCGGCTGGTGGTCGTCGGTCCCTCGCCGCGCGGCTCGCAGGCCCAGCCGCGCTCGATCTGGCAGGTCGGGCTGCAGCCGTCGCCGGCGTCGAGGTTGAAGTCGTCGCAGGTCTCGGGGACCTCGAGGTCGAGGTTGACGTAGCCGTCGCCGCAGATCTCGGTCGAGCGGCAGTCCTGCGAGCAGCCGTCGCCCGAGCGCGGCAGGCAGAGCTCGTCGGTCGGGCAGTCGGTGTCGCTCTCGCAGGGGCCGCCGCTGTCGCAGGTCTTGGCGTTGTCGCAGAGCTCGCCGACGGCGAAGTTGGTCACGCCGTCACCGCACTCTTCGTTGGAGGTGCAGTCGGCCGAGCAGCCGTCGAGGTTGTCGCGGTTGCCGTCGTCGCAGCGCTCGCCCACGGCACGGTTGACGATGCTGTCGCCGCAGCGCGGGTAGGTGCAGTTCTCGTTGCAGTCGATCGTGTTGAGGCCCGAGGAGTCGCACTCCTCACCGGCGGCGACGTTGCGGTAGCCGTCGGCGCAGAGCGCCTCGGTGCAGTCCTGGTTGCAGTCGGCGCTGTCGATGGCGCCGGAGTCGCAGTCCTCGACGCCGGCCTGCACCAGGGAGTCGCCGCAGCGGGCGCGCACGCACTCGGTCAGGCAGGCGCGCGTCGGGCCGTTGCAGACGCCGTCGGTGCACTCCTCGCCGTCGTCGCACTCCTCGGAGGCGTGCAAGACGCCGTCGCCGCAGCGGTTGCGGCAGTCGGCCGAGCAACCGTCGCCGTCGACGCGGTTGCCGTCGTCGCAGGCCTCGCCCTGGTCGACCTCGCCGTCGCCGCAGCGCCCGGTCGCCTTGCAGTCCGCGGAGCACCCGTCATCGCCGCGCGGGATGCACTCGTTGTCGGGGCACTCGGCGTTGCTGGTGCAGGGCACACCGTTGGAGCAGTGCTTGCCGTCGTCGCAGACCTCGTCGTACGGGGGCACGTCGTTGGTGATGCCGTCGCCGCAGACGCCCTCGGAGCGGCAGTCGGCGGTGCAGCGCGCGGTGTTGCGCGGCAGGCAGAGCTCGTCGCCGGCCTTGCCCGCGCAGTCGGCGTCGCTGACGCAGTCGGTCAGATCCGCGCAGAAGCGGCCGCCGTCGCAGACCTCGCCGATGGCGGTGTTGGTGATGCCGTCGCCGCAGGGGTTGGCGAAGAGGCAGGTCTGCGAGCAGTTCGGGTTGTCGCGCGGGAGGCAGCGGCCGTCGCCGATCCCGGCGCAGTCGCCGATGACGATGCAGGGCTGGCCGTTGGCGCACTGGCTGCCGAAGTCGCAGACCTCCATGATGCGGTCGGTGTGGATCTCGGCGCAGTCGCGCTCGGTGACGCCGTTGCCGCAGTAGGGGTTGCGGCAGTCGGCGGTGCAGCAGTTGATGTTGCGCGGGCCGCAGGTGCCTTCGCCGATGCCCTCGCACTGCTCGTCGCTCGTGCAGGCGGTCGTGAGGTCGTCACAGAAGCTGCCGGAGTCGCAGGCCTCGCCGGTGACGGTGTTGATGATGTTGTCGCCGCAGATCTCGCGCGACTTGCAGTCGCTGGAGCAGCCGTCGCCGCTGCCGGTGTTGGCGTCGTCGCAGACCTCGCCGAGATCGCTGCGGATGAAGCCGTCACCGCAGCGCGGCGGGCGGCAGTCCCAGTTGCACTCGTCGCGGTTGTCGAAGTTGCCGTCGTCGCACTCCTCGCCCTCGTCGACCACGCCGTTGCCGCAGAGGGTCTCGAGCGGGTTGATGCAGGCGGACAGCTCCGCGATGCAGGTCCACCCGACCGGGCAGGTCGGTCCGTTGTCGCCGCATTTGACGGTCTCGGACGAAAAACACGAGATGTAGAGGGACAACAGCGCGAGGCCAGCGAGCCTGCTGATGGTCTGCATGTCTTTTCCCCAGTTTCGTCGCCGAGACGGGCCAGGCGACGTTCTCCTCGAACCGGCGGCCACACGGGGGTCGCCTTCGTATTTCGCGGGCGGCCACTCGGTCGCCCTTCATCGGGCGGCCACGAGGGCCGCCCCTACATGTGCGGTCACGAGGGCCGCACCTGCATGTGCGGTCACGAGGGCCGCCCCGACTTCTTATCAGAAGCGCATGGTCGCTGAAACCCCACCCCCGTCGGGCCCGAAATACGGGATGAAGGTGACGGGCTCTTCGATCGGCTCTTCCTCGACGGGCACGTCGACGAGCACGGGCTTCTCGCGGTTGACGTAGAGCAGGACGAGACCCGTCGCGAGCGTCGCGCCGCCGGCGACGTAGGACACGATCGACAGGGTCTGGAAGAGCTCGGCGTTGGACTTCTTGCTCTTGACGCTGTTGGACGGGAAGCAGGCGCGGATGCGACCGCCGGTGTCGTTCTCGCCGGTCTCGGGCGGGAGGTCGTTCAGGATCGCCAGCGCGCTGTCGGAGTTGCAGACCTCGATCGCCTTGTCGTAGGCGGCGAAGTTGTCCGAGGCCTGCCAGGTGAAGATGCCGCCGGCGATGAGGCCGAGCGCGCCCGAGCCGACGACGACCCAGGGCTTCCAGACCTCCATCGCGCGGTAGTACTTGGTGACCTGCTCGAGCGGGGTCATCGTGAGCATGATCTCGGTCTTCTTGCCGCGGTCGAGGGTCTGCTGCACCTGCTCGGTCTGGAAGCCCTGCTTGGTCGCGACGATCGTGTGCTTGTCGGCGCGCACGAGGCCGGTCCAGGAGCCCGGTCCGACGAAGATCTCGACGCCGTTGAGGCTGACCTTGGCCTCGGGCTCCTTGCACTCGACGTAGAGGTCGGCGAGCTCGCCGTCATAGAGGAGCTTGGTGTAGCGCTTGACCTGGTCGATCTGCTCTTCGTCGAGCGGCGCGCCGCCGTACTTCATCGACGACTGCAGGTGCTTGTAGGCCTCGACCGGCTGATCGAGATTCATCAGCGCCTTGGCGACGTTGAAGTGGATGGCCGGGTGGTCCCAGTACTCGAGCGCCTTCTTGTAGGACTCGACCGCGCGGGTGAAGAAGGCGTCCTTGAGGAGCGCCGTGCCCTCCTTGAAGAACTCGAGCGCCTGGGCCTGGTTCTCCTCGGAGACGCCATCGGCCCAGGGGCGGTCGGTCTTGCCCTTGGTCTCCATCTCGTCGCCCTCGCCGGGCTCGGCGGCGAGCGCCAGCCCCGGCATGAGCGCCAGCGCGAAGATCAGCGCGAACGCGTTGATCGAACTCCTCATTGCAGCACCTCCACGATACCACCCTTGGTCAGCGTCTTGAGCTTGCGTTCGGCCTCGAGCTGCTTGGCGACGGCTTCCTTGCGGAGCCGTTCGGCTTCTCCGAGCGCGACCTTGAGGTCGGCCGCCGCCTTGGTCGCCTGGTTGCGCGCCTCGATCGCCTCGATGGCGCGCTCGTCGGCTTCGAGGCGGGCGGCCTGCGCGCGCGCCTCGCTCGCCTGCGCCTCGACGAGCGCCTTGGCGAGATCCTCCTTCGACTCGGTGACCTTCTTCATCGCCTCTTGCTCGGCCTCGCGCGCGGCGTCCTTGGCGAGCTCGGCGATGCGCGCCTCTTCGAGGGCCTTCTCGGCCTGGTTCTTGCGGCGCTCGGCCTCCTCGGCGGCGAGCGTCGCCTTCTCTTCCGATTCCTTGGCGGCGACCAGCGCGCGCTCGGCCTCGCCCTTGGACTGGTTGATGATGACGAGCGCGACGGCGGCGGCGGCGAGCAGCGCCATCGCCACGATGGCGCCGGTGACGTAGAGCGTCTTCCGGATGCGCGCGGCGCGCGTCGAGAGATCGATGACCGCTTTCAGGAAGTGCTGCTGCACGACCGGCAGCTCACCGCGGAAGCGGCGCACGAAGCGCTTGGCCTCCTCGACCATCTCACCGCGCCAGAGCAGGCCCTGATCGCGGCCCTTGCTGTCCCACTGGCGCGAGGCGTTGCGCAGCTGCTCCATGAAGGCCGCGTCTTCGTGGCCTTCGTCGAGCCAGCGCGAGAGCTGCGGCCAGCCGTTGATGAGCGACTCGTGCACGATCTCGACGGTGGCGCCCGAGCCGCCGCCGCCCGTCTGCACGACGAGGAGGCGCGCGGCGACGAGCTTGTCGACGAGGCCCTGCACGTCGCCCGACTTGCCGAGGTGCTCCTTGAGGTCGTCGAGGGAGACGATGGCGCGCGTGCGATCCGGGGTGACGAGACGCAGGAGCAGCGCGCGCACGAGCGGCTTCTGCTCGGGCGGGATCTGCTCGAGCACGCGATCGGCGTGCGCGGCGAGCGCGCCGGCGATGCCGCCCAGGGCCTTGTAGCTCTTCTCGGTGAGGAGGCGCCGCGACGGATCGCGATCGGCCCAGAGGCGATCGGCGGTGAACTGCATGAGCGGCAGCGCGCCCGAGGTCGTGGCGAGGTGGTCGAGCATCTCGTCGACCATCTGATCGGTCTCGAACTTGTAGCCCGCCATCTCGGCCGGCTGCACGAGCGCGTCGCGCATGCCGTCGCGGTTGGGGGCCTGCAGGAAGAAGAGGCCCTGGCTGAGCTCGCTCATGAAGTGCTGATCCTCGACGCAGCGGTCGAGGAAGTCGGAGCGGATCGAGACGACCACGCGCATGGGCGAGGTCGCGTCGTCGGCGGCGGCGGCGAGGCAGGCGGTGAAGGCGAGGCGCTCGTTCTGATCGGAGACGAGGGTGTAGAGCTCTTCGAACTGGTCGACGAAGAGCATCAGGTTCTTCTTCTCGCGCCGGGCCTGGCGGCGTAGCGCCGTGCCGAGGTAGCCGGGCTCCTCCATGAGGCGCTCGGCGAGCTTCTGCTGCTCGCTCAGCTCCTCGGCGACGTTGGCCGAGGTCTTCGAGCTCTGCATGAGCATCTGCGCGAGCGACATGAGGGGCGTGCGGCCCGGGCGGAAGACGGCGATGTCCCAGCTCTCGCCGGAGTTCTTGAGCGAGGGCACGAGACCGGCGCGCACGAACGACGACTTGCCGACGCCGGAGGGGCCGACGACCGCCATGATCGGCCGCTCGCGCAGGCGCTGGCTCATCGCCGCGATCTCGCGATTACGACCGAAGAAGCGGCCGGCGTCCTCTTCCTGGAAGGACGACAGACCGGCGTAGGGGCTCTCTTCGACGTGGCCCGCCTTGGCGGTGGCGAAGCGGCCGGGCTGGAACGGCTCGAGCGCGCGCAGAAGCGAGAGCGCGTCGGCCCAGCGCTTCGACTTGTCCTTGAGCAGGCACTTGTCGATGACCTGCACGATGTCGCTCGGCAGGTCGGGGGCCTTCTCCTTGAGCGACGGCGTCGGCTCGTCGAGGAAGCCGGTCACCATGAGCTCGTGACCGGTGAGCGGGTCGAGCGGGTGTTTGCCCGACAGCATGATGTACATCATGATGCCGACCGCCCAGATGTCGGTCGTGTGATCGATGGCGACGCCGTTGCCCCACTGCTCGGGCGACATGTAGGGCATGGTGCCCATGATGGCGCCGTGCCGCGTCATCTCCTTGTTGCCCGTCAGCGCCTTGATGTCCTCGGCCTTGACGTTCTGGCCTTCGCCGTCGGAGGTCTTGTCCTCGCCGTGGGCGACCTTGGCGATGCCGAAGTCGAGCACCTTGGTGACGCCGCCGTCGGTCACGAAGATGTTGTCCGGCTTGAGGTCGCGGTGAACGATGCCTTCGCTGTGTGCGTAGGCGAGCGCGCGCAGGACCGGGGTCATCAGCTCGACCACGCGCGGGACGGGCATGCGCTTGCCGCGCGGGATGAGCTTGGTCAGCGGCTGGCCCTGCAGGAACTGCAGCACCATGTAGGGGTTGCCGCCCCACTCGCCGACCTCGTAGATGGAGACGATGTTCTCGTGCTCGACGCGGGCGGTGGCGCGCGCCTCGATGATGAAGCGCTGGGTGATCTCCGGGTCGGCGCTGTGCAGGACCTTGATCGCGACGCGGCGTCCGAGCTTGGTGTCGCGCGCGAGGAAGACGGCGCCCATGCCACCTTCGCCGAGCATGCGGATGATCTCGTACTGGTTCATGCGCGCGCCCGGCTCGGGCATCGTGCCGGGCTCGATCTTCTTGTCGCCGGTGTGGCCGGTGCCGGACGAGGAGGTCGACGACTGGAAGAAGGCGAGCGAGGTCGCCTGCTCGCCACTGCTCTCGACGTTGGTCGGGGTCGAGGTGGTCGGACCCTTGGCCGCGGGGTCGACCATGACGGTGGCGCCGTCGCCGTCGGGCGGGGCGGCCGCTGGCTTGGCGGCCGGTTTGGCGGCGGGCTTGCCGACGTCGGCCATGACGGTCTTGTCGCTGTCGAGCGAGTCGGCCACGGGCGCGGCGGCGGCGGGGGCCTTGGCGGCGGGCTTGCCGACGTCGGCCATCACCGTCTTTTCGCTGTCGAGCGTGCCGCCTGCCGCGGGAGAGGGCGCCGGCGCGGGCTTGGCGGCGGGCTTGCCGACGTCGGCCATCACCGTCTTTTCCGAGGCGAGGCTCTCGTCTTCCTTGGGCGGCGGCGTGGGGGGGGACGCCGCGGGCGGGGAATCGCCCGGCTTCTTGCCGGTGTTCGCCATCACCGTCTTTTCGCTCTGCAGGGAGTCGAGCTCCGAGGGGGCGGCCTGCTGGGCCTTCTTGGCCTCGGCCTGGGCCGCCTTGGTGTTGCCCTGGGAAAACGGCGAGGGACCGGCGAAGGCCATGACGGTCTTCTGATCATCGTTGTCGACGGGCCGGTCCGCGCGACCGCCCCCGCGGGGTGCTTTGCTACCCATGATTCCTTCCCGACCTGAAGGGACACGGCGCCAGACTCTGACGCCTGCCGGAGTCTAATCCGAGCCGCGCGACAAAGCGAGTCGTGCACACAAGATTCTTGTGGTCTTCGAGCTGGATCCGTGTCTGGCGCGTGGGATCGTCCGATGCGAGGCGGGTATTCGGACGGTCTACAGGGAGCGCAGGAGGAGGATCAGCACGGCGAGCAGGGTGAGGCCGTTGATGACCAGGAGGACCGGCGTCAGCGTCGAAGAGGCGGCTGGGGCGCGCTGGCGGGCGGCGCCGGGGGTGCTCACGAAGGTGGTCTCGACCGCCTCGGTCCGGGTGGCCGGGCGCTCGGGCGGGGCGACGATCACGCTGGCGGCGACGGTGGCGGCGCCCTGGTCGGCGGCTGTCGAGAGGCCCTGGGTGGCGCGGGCCGGCGGGGTGGCGGCGTGGATCGAGGCGACGTCCATCGCCTCCGTCGCGGCGACGCGCTCGTGGGTCGAGAGGCCGCCGCGCGGCGGGCGCGCGGAGAGCACGGCGTCGGTCGAGATCGCCTGGGTCTTGATCTGGTCCTCGAAGTCGCCCTGCGCGTGCCTGGCGAGGCGATCGAGCTCGAGCTCGGCGGTGGTGGGGCGGCGCTTCGGGGCGGCGGCGGCGCCTTCGGCGGCGTAGCGCTCGCGGTCGGCCTGATCGACGTCGAGGTACTCGGAGGGGAGCTCGTTGAGCGCCTCGAGGAAGGCGCGCGCGGTCTGGTAGCGATCCTCCGCGTGGCGGGAGGAGGCCTTGGCGATCACGCGGCGGAGCGGCTCGGGCACGCCGGCGCCGGGCGGGACCTCGACCGAGCCGCCCTGCATGACGGCGACGGCGGTGTCGACGGCGGTCGGGCCGGTGAACGCCGGCTGGCCGACCAACATCTCGTAGAGCACGAGGCCGACGGCGTAGAGATCGGTGGCGGGGCCGAGGCGCTCGCCCTTGAGCTGCTCGATCGGCATGTAGCGCGGGGTGCCGAGCGTGATGCCCGCCTGGGTGATCGACTCGCCGGAGTCGACCATCTTGGCGATGCCGAAGTCCATCACCTTGACGAAGTCCGGGTCGTAGGAGAGCGGCACCAGCATGATGTTGTCGGGCTTGATGTCGCGGTGCACGATGCCGCGCGCGTGCGCCTCCATGAGGGCGTGCAGGACCTGGCGCACGATGTGGATCGCGCGTGGGATCGGGACCTTGCCCTCGGTCTCGAGGATCTTGCCGAGGTCCTTGCCCTGCACGAACTCCATGACGATGTAGAAGACGCCCTCGTCGGTCTCGCCGTAGTCGAAGATGCGGAGCGAGTTGGGGTAGTCGAGCGAGGCGGCGATCATCGCCTCGCGCTTGAAGCGATCCTTGGCGCGCGGGTCCTTCTTGGCGTAGGTCGCGAGCAGGACCTTGATCGCGACGACGCGCTCGATGTCGATGTGGCGCGCCTTGAACACGACGCCGAAGCCGCCGCGGCCGAGCTCCTTCTCGAGCAGGTAGTTCTGGCCGAGGACCTCGCCGGGCTGGGGCTCGCGCACTTTGGTGGTCATGGTCGGTGCCTCACTGGCAGGGGGCCCACTCGGCGTCGGGACCGTCGCCCGGCACGACGACGGTCGGCGCGGCCGCGGTGGCGAAGGTCTCGAGGAAGCAGCGGTACTGGTGCTTGGGGCCCGGGGTCTGGAACATCGCTTCGTGTCCGTCCTCGATCGCGTCGCCGAGCGCCTGTACCACGACGGCGGTGCGCTCGTCGCGGTTGGCGGTGACCGGCAGCGGCAGGGCGGCGCGGCCGGCGAGCGGGAGGAGGTCGGCGAGCGGTGTGAACTCGGTGAGCCGCGGGTCGGTCGCGTCGAGGGCGTCGCCGGCGAGGTCGAGGCCGAGCGAGAGCGCGGTGGTGTTGGCGATCGGCGGCAGGATGTAGGTGTCGACGATGCCCTCGATCATGAGCACGTGGCGCGGCGGGGTCATGGCGGCGGCGCCGTAGGATTGCGGGTCGGCGGCTTCGCCGGCCCACTGCAGGAGCGTGAGCGCGGGGTCGAAGACGGTGAGCGCGCGGTCGATGCGCGTGTAGCCGAGGAGCTGCTCGGCGAGCGGGCGCACGTCGAGCGGGGAGCGCTTGAAGACGATGTTGGCGATCCAGCTGCCGCCGGCGCCGGAGAGGATCGCGGCGTGAATTCCGTCGGAATATGCCATGGCAATTGGCGCGATCCAGCCGCCCATCGAGTGGCCCATGAGGGCGACGCGCGTGGGGTCGAAGCGGGACAGCGTCGTGGCGGCGGCCTCGGGGGCGGTGGCGCCGGGGCAGGGCGCGGGATCGACGGCGAGGGAGGCGACGAGATCGGTGATGAGGACGGCTTCGAGGGCGGTCTGCCGGATATTGTCGCGCGTGCCGGCCGGGTTGAGCACATTGAACATGAGAAATTGCTCGTCGGCGCCGCCGGGGTTGCGCGGGCCGCCGTGGGGGCCGTCCCAGGTGAGGCCGGCCCAGCCGGCGGCGGCGAGGTTCATCGCCGGGCCGCTGCCGGTCGGGACGATCGGATCGCCGCCGCGCTCGGCGCGGGGGCCGCGATCGATGAGCGGGCGATCGCCGCCGCCGCCGGTGCGGATGAAGACGACGACCGGGTAGCCGGAGGCCGGCGCGGGTGTGCGCGGCAGGGTGAGGAAGAGGCGCGAGGGGGCGCGGCGGGCGAGGAGCGGGGCGCCGTCGTCGTCGCGCTGCCAGGTGCCTTCGCCGGGGTTGGCGAAGGGCGGCGGGCCGGACTGGTAGTCGGGCAGGGTGATGGTGGAGGTGTAGACGCAGAAGCGCTCGTGGGTCTCGACGAGGGTGAGCGCGGAGGGGTCGGGGGCGGGCTCGGCGCGGGCGGCGGCGAGGAAGTCGCCGAGCTCGGAGACGGGATCGGCGGTGGAGAACGCGGTGAGGCCGACGATCTTCGCGGGGTCGAGCGGGTCGAGCGGGGCGCGGGAGGGGGCGGCGGTGGCGTGTGCGAGCGCGTCGGTGAGCGCGGCGAGGTAGGCGTCGCGGTGCGGCTCGAGCGAGGGCACGGGGCGGCCGGCGAGGAGGTCGGCGAGGGCGGCGGGGCGGCCGAGGCCGGCGTCGGTGAGGGCGGCGCGGCTCATGAGGAGGGCGAGGTAGCGGGTCTTCGGGCGGAGCGCCAGGCCCTGGTGGGGCAGCAGGCTGACGAGGTGGGGGGCGCCGTAGGGGCCGCCGTCGG
>WYBB01000025.1 GCA_011526585.1 Deltaproteobacteria bacterium | reverse complement strand
GTTGCCGGTCCACCAGGCGAGACCACGCAGGCGGCCGGTGGGATCAGGGTGCGCCGAGCGCCTCGAGCCGCTTGTCGACGGCATCCGACGGCGCAAGCTCGCGCGCCTTCTGGTAGTGCTGGCGCGCCCGGACCTCGTCCTTCGCCTTGGCGGCGAGCTCGCCGAGGTTGAAGTGCACCGCGCCCTGGAACTTCGCGTCCGCCTCGAGCTCGAGCGCCTTCGTGAGGTCGTCGCGCGCGCCGGCGAGATCGCCGGCGAGGAGCTTCGCGTAGCCGCGGCCGGACCATGCCCGCGCCGCGCTCGCGTCGATCGCGATGGCGGCGTCGAAGGCCGCGATGGCGTCGGTGTACCGCTTGGCGCGCGTCGCCTTGCGCCCTTCGCTGATCTTCTGCTCGGGCGAATCGCCGGCGGGCTCGGCCGCGGTCTCGTCGGCCGGCGGCGGCGCCGGCAGGGTTCGCTCGTCCTTGAATGCGGCGAGCGCGTCCTCGACCGCCGAGGCCGGCACGGCGGACCAGCCAAAGGGCCCTTCGAGCTTGCGCTCGGCGAGGTAGGCGAGCACCGGGGCCGGCGTCGGCGCCAGCCCGAGCGCGTCGAGCGGCGCGGCCACGTGCTTCTTCGCCTGGGTGTAGGCGGCCCACTCGCCGTCGCTCACCGAGTAGGCCACGTCGGCGACATAGAGGTACTCGACCTTCGGCTCGCCACGACCCGCGAGGAGCGTCACCGCGGTCAGCTCCGGCTCGGCGATCCCGTCTTCGCTGCCGCCTTGCACCCACGCGGCGCGCATCGCCCGGGTCTCGGCCTCGAGCGCCTTCTGCGCGCCGGCGAGATCGGTCTTGACCTCCTCGGCGGCGAGCCCGAAGGCCTTGAACTTGCACCCGTAGTTGCCGTGCGCACCGCAGCTGTAGCCACCTTCACAATCGATCACAAAGAACGTGTCAGCCGCGCCGCCGACGAGCGAGACGGTGCGCCCCGCGTACTCGCCGATCATCGTCGTCACGCCTTGCTCGTCGGTCTCGAAGTAGGCCGAGCCCTTGTCGGCGAGCGTCATCTCGGCGCGCTCGCCGAGGAGCGGCCGGGCGACGGTCCAGGGCATGTGCTTCTTCGGTCCGAGCCGCGCCTTGCCGCCTTCCTCGGCGACGCGCTCGTACTCGAAGCAGTCGATCTCGGAAAAGGGTGTGTAGCGGTCCTCGATCCCCCACAGGGTGTCGCCGGCCCAGATGACCGCCTGCGGGCGCTCGGCGACGACCTCGCCGCCGCCGAGCCAGGCGGTGGTGAGGCCCGCCTCGCCCGCGTGCCAGACGAGGAAGGCGCCGGCGTCGGGCGCGGGAGCGGGTGCGGGAGCGGGAGCGGGAGCAGGTGCGGGAGCAGGTGCGGGAGCCGGAGCGGGAGCGGGAGCAGGTGCGGGAGCGGGTGCGGGCTCGGAAGGCGGAGCGGGAGGGGGCTCGGTCTTGGAGCAGGCGGCCGGGATGAGGGCGATGAGAGCGATCGATGACAGCCGCATGAAGCACCTCGGGTCTGGCTGCTCCACTTGATGCACCTGATCGTCACGCGTGTCACTCGCGCACCCTCAGGACGTGACGAGCGAGCCGAGAGGAGCGAAGCGCTCCAGGCGGTGGAAGTCGGGCTGGTCGCCACCAGGGGGCCGCCAGGCGAGGTGGCGGCGCGCATCGCCTCGTCCATGGATCGCGTAGGCGTTGAGCCGGCTGCAGCCCGGGGGCAGCCAGGTCATCGGGATCCGCGCCTCGCCGCGCCAGCGCCCGTCCGCGATGGTGGCGCGGTAGTGCATGGCCATGCCCTGGTGGGTGACCTGGCGAGCGCCGTGGAGCATCAGCACGAGGAAGTGCCCGTGGGGGGAGAGCTCGACCTCGAGGTAGCGGTCGTCGTCGCCGAGCAGCATCAGCTCGACCACCTCGTGCTCCCAGAGCCTCGGCGTGGAAGCGGCGGGCCCGCTCGGAGCGGGGTCGCCGTGAAAGGGCGCGTCGACGTCGAGCCGCAGCGCCTCGTCGCGGACCTCGAGCCACAGCTCGACGCGCTCGTCCGGGTCGCAGGGCTCGCCGTTCCAGGTGGAGGCGACGGTGATCCCGAAGCGGCCCGGCGGAAGCGGCGGCGGCGTGGTCGCGTGAGAGCGCTCCATGAGGTCGATATCGACACGATTTCGCGAGACGTCAAAGCGTCGTGAGGATCGGCGACGTGCGGAGGTGACGTCGCCGTCGTTCACCTGGAGCATGCGCGGTCAACGGGCTGGCCAGCGCGGTGATCGAGATCCAGGGGCTGCAGATCGTGGCGGCCTCCTTCGGGGCCTTGGACGTGAGCCTGACGGACGCGACGATCCAGTACGTCGTCGACGACCTGGCGGCGACGCGGGTGCTCATCGACGGTCTCTTCGCGCCGGGGTTCGCGGAGGACCCGCTGGCGGTGATGACGGTCTACCAGTCGGCCTGGTCGGAGGTGGCGCGGCTCGGGGACTCGCCGCTGAGCAAGGTGCCGATCCAGGCAAGCACACGCCGGCGCGTGAGCATGGGGCATATCGCCACGGTCGGAGTCCCAACGCGCCCCAGCGCGCGGCGCACGGTGCGAGCCCGGACCTGGCGCGGTCGGCGATGAGCCGCACGGGGCGCGGTCGTCGGCCGGTCCGGCAAGGCGATTGCTTTGGCTGTGCGACGTGGTAGCGACCGGCTCATCGCCGTCGAATCGGATCGTAGCCAAGGAGGTCATCGAGACTCGGCCGGTCGCTCCACGCCTCATTCATCCACGTCCGGCGCTGCGCCCAAGGAGGTCCCATGTCCCCGAACCAGCTCATCTTCTTCTCTGCCATCTGCGGGCTCGCCGGCGTGTCCGCGGCGTGCGGCACGAGCCCGAGCGCGAGCCGCTACGACGACCTGCTCCGCGGCGAGCGCCGCGCCGTCGAGGTCGAGATCGACGAGGGCATGGCGCGCGTGTGCGGGCTGCCGACCGACCTCGCCTACTTCGAGGAGGGCTCGGACTGGCTCGACGACCGCGACAAGTCGACCGTGCACCGGCTGGCCCTGTGCATGAAGCACGGCGCGCTGCGCGACAGGCAGATCCTGGTGACCGGCTACACCGATCAGCTCGGCGAAGCCGATGACAATGACCGGCTCGGGCTCATGCGCGGCATGGCGATCGCCGCCGAGCTGCGCACGCACGGCGTCGCGTCCGAGCGCATCTACATCCGATCGCGCGGTGAGAAGGCGGCGCGCGGTGAGACCGGCGCCGC
This sequence comes from Deltaproteobacteria bacterium, assembly GCA_011526585.1. Classification (GTDB taxonomy): domain Bacteria; phylum Myxococcota_A; class UBA9042; order PHBI01; family PHBI01; genus WYBB01. Next base: position 67,451 of record WYBB01000025.1, on the reverse strand, counting down.
GCGGGAGCGTGAGCGCAAGGTCGTGCTGAGCCTGGTCGAGCGCGAGTCGTGACGCAGCGGAGGCGTCAGTGGCCGCATGTGCAGTCCATGCAGCCGTGCTCGGCGCAGGTCCCGCACGCGCGCGTGACCTCCCCACGCAGCGCCCGGCGTGCCCGAAAGACGCGCACGCCGGCGTTGCTCGCGGAGAGCCCGTGTGCGGCGGCGAAGTCCTTGACCGCCACACCCTCGATGTCGATGCGCAGGAGCGCCTCCCGATATTCGGGCTTCAGCGTCTCGGCGAGGCGCTTGACGCACTGGCAGATCGCGCCCTCGGTGGTCTCGCTCGGCGTCTCGTCGTCGCCGAGCTCCTGCGCGACGCGCTCGAGGCGTCGGCTCTCGGCCCCGGAGGCGCGCAGGTGATCGATGATGGCGCGACGCAGCACGCGGTAGAACCAGGCGAGCACCGAGTCCTGCTCGCGCACGCCGTCGAGCTTGTCGATGCTCTTGACGAAGGCCTGCTGCAGGATGTCCTCGGCCTGCGCGCGGTCGCCGACGCGCGCGGCGACGAAGCCGAGGAGCTCCCGGTGGCTCGCGACCAGGGTCTCGAGCATGCCCGCCGCGGCGTCGGCGCGTTCTGCGGCGTGGGCCTGTTCGTCGCTCGGGTGCATGGCCTCCTCCGGGCGTGGCTCCGTCATCGTATCACCCCTCGATCATCGCTGTCGCGAATGCCGGTGACGCCGGGTGAGCCGCACGGTGACCGAAGCGCCGGAGCGTGAGCGAGCTCAAGAGCACCGAGACGCTCGAGAGCGACATCGCGACGCTCGCGAGGATCGGCGACAAGGTCCAGCCGGTCAGCGGGACCAGGACGCCGGCGGCCACCGGGATCCCGATGACGTTGTAGGCGAAGGCCCAGAAGAGGTTGCGCCGGATCACCGCCAGGGTGCGGCGGGCGAGCCCGAGCGCCACCGGCAAGCCGGCGATGCCGCGCGACAAGGTCACGTCGGCGGTGGCGATGGCGATGTCGGTGCCGCTCGCGACCGCGATCCCGACGTCCGCGGCCGCCAGCGCCGGGGCGTCGTTGACCCCGTCGCCGACCATCGCCACGCGTCGGCCGGCGGCGCGCTCGGTCTGCACGACCGCGGCCTTGTCGTCGGGGCGTGTCTCGGCGAAGACGCGCGTGATGCCGAGTTCGCGGGCGATGGCGCGCGCGGTCGGGGCGCGGTCGCCGCTGACCATCGCCACCTCGACGCCGAGGTCGGCGATCGCTCGGAGCGCCTGTTCGGCTTCGGGGGCCGGGCGGTCGGCCACCGCCACGAGACCCGCCAGCCTCCCGCCGACGGCGACGAATGACGGCGTGCGCCCGAGGGAAGCGAGGCGATGCGCATGGGCCTCGAGCGCGTGCGCGCTCACGCCGTGGAGCGCGAGGTGAGCGCCGGTCCCGACGAGCACCTCCTGGCCGTCGACCTCGCCGCGCACGCCGCCACCGGCGGCCGCCTGGAAGCCGACGACGGTGTGCGCCGTCGCGCCTGCGCGCTCGGCCGCCGCGACCACGGCGCGCGCCACGGGGTGCTCGCTCTCGCATTCGACGGCGGCGACATGGGCGAGCAGCGCGCGCTCGTCGAGGTGCCCGAGGGCGATGACGTCGGTGAGCTCGGGGCGCCCCGCGGTGAGCGTGCCGGTCTTGTCGACGAGCACGGCGTCGACCGCGCTCAAGCTCTCCAGCACCGCGCCGCCGCGGATGAGCACGCCGAGCTCCGCGCCGCGCCCCATGGCGACCGCGACCGCCGCCGGCGTGGCCAGGCCGAGCGCGCACGGGCAGGCGATCACCAAGACCGCGACGAAGTGTTCGAGCGCTCGGCCGAGACCGGTCCCGCTGGGATCGACCGCGACCCAGATCGCGAAGCTCGCCAGTGCGACCAGCATCACCACCGGCACGAAGACGCGGCTGACGCGATCGGCGAGGCGCGCGATCGGCGCGCGCGTGCCCTGGGCGGTCTCGATCGCCGCGACGATGCGCCCGAGCGCGCTGTCGGACCCGAGCCCGGCCACCTCGACGACGAGGCTGCCCGCGAGGTTGAGCGTGCCGCCGAAGACGCGCGCGCCGGGGACCTTGTCGACCGGCAGGCTCTCGCCGGTCAGCATCGACTCGTCGACCGCCGACGCGCCCGAGACCACCGTGCCGTCACTCGGCACGCGCTCGCCCGGGCGGATGCGCACGCGGTCGCCGACCCCCAGCGCGGAAAGCGCCACCGTCTCTTCGCCTTCGTCGCCGAGGCGCGTGACGGTGGCCGGCAAGAGGTCGACCAGGTCCCGCACGGCGGCGGAGAGGCGCTTGCGCGCGCGGCTCTCCATGAGCTTGCCGAGGAGCACGAAGGTGACGATGGCGCCGGCGGCCTCGAAGTAGAGGTGCGGCAGGACGCCGTGCTCGCCGTGGGGGAAGACCGCGGGTGCGACGACGGCCACCGCCGAGTGGGCCCACGCCGCGCCGACCCCGAGCGCCACGAGCGAGCTCATGTCGGCGCTCCGGCGCCGGAGCGCCTGCCACGCCAGCCGGTAGAAGCGGCGCCCCGGGCCGAGCACGAGCGCCGTGCCGAGCGCGAGCTGGAACCAACGGCCGGGGCCGGAATCCGCCCACGGGATGAGACCGTGCGACATGCCGAGCACGAGCAGCGGCGCGGTCAGGACGCTCGCGATCAGGAGATCGCGGCCGAGGCTCCGCACCTCGCGGGCCTCGGCCTCCTCGCGCGCCGCGATGCGCGCGGCCGGATCGGAGGCGGCGCCGGACGGCTGGAGCACCTGATAGCCCGCGTCGACCACCGCGGCCGACAGGCGCGGTACGATCGTCCGGCGATCGCCGTCGGGGTTCAGGGTGACGCTCGCGCGCTGCGTCGCGAAGTTCACGTCGGCCGAGGCGACGCCGGGCACCTCCTGCAGCGCGCGCGTGACGTGCAGCACGCAGTTGGCGCAGGTCATGCCGCTCACCTCGAGATCGATCGTCGTGGGCTCGCTGGGCTCTGGGGCTGGGTCGGACATCGTCTCTCCTCCGGTCGGAATGGGTTCCCGCTGCCGACGAAGGACGTCGCGGAACATTACGCGCTCGGAGATCGACGCGGACGCCTCGGCGGGGGTGTAATGGATGTCCGGCCGCCCCGTCAGCGGATCGGGTGGACGCCGTTCGACGTCACGACCGTGGACCACCCGAGGAGACGCGACGATGCATCCACACCATCCAGACCATCACCACGAGCACCATGTCGGCGCGACGGGCACCCGCGCGCTCGACCGGGTCGCGACCCCCACGCCCCCGGCGATCACCGGGGCGGCCCGCTGGACCTGCCCGATGCACCCGGAGATCGTGCGCTCGGAGCCCGGCTCCTGTCCGATCTGCGGCATGGCGCTCGAGCCGATGGATCCGCTGGCCGCGGGCGACGACAACCCCGAGCTCGCCGACATGACGCGCCGCACCTGGGTCTCGGCCGCGCTCTCGCTGCCGCTCTTCCTTCTAGGCATGGCGGATCTCATCCCCGGGATGCCGCTGCGAGATCTCCTCTCGTTCGAGACCCTCTCCTGGATCGGGCTCGTGCTGGCGACCCCGGTCGTGTTCTGGGGTGGGGCGCCTTTCTTTTCGCGCGCGGGTCGCTCGATCGTCACCAAGCGCCTCAACATGTTCACGCTCATCGCGCTCGGGACCGGGGTCGCGTGGGCCTTCAGCCTGGTCGCCACGCTCGCCCCGCAGATCCTGCCCGACGCCTTTCGCGCGCACGATGGCAGCGTGCCGGTCTACTGGGAAGCGGCCGCGGTCATCACCACCCTGGTGCTGGTCGGTCAGGTGCTCGAGCTGCGCGCGCGGAGTCGGACCTCGACCGCGCTGCGCGCCCTGGTCGGGCTCACCCCGAAGACCGCGCGCCGCGTTCACGACGGCCACGAGGAGGACGTGCCGCTCGAGGTGATCGAGGTGGGCGACGTCCTGCGGGTGCGCCCCGGCGAGAAGGTGCCGGTCGACGGGACGGTGATCGACGGTCGCAGCGCGGTCGACGAATCGCTCGTCAGCGGCGAGCCGATCCCGGTCGACAAGGACGCGGGTGACATGGTCATCGGCGGCACCCTCAACGGTCACGGCGCGCTCCTCATGCGCGCCGAGAAGGTCGGGCGCGACACCCTGCTCGCGCGCATCGTGCAGATGGTGGCCGACGCTCAACGGAGCCGCGCGCCGATCCAGGGGCTGGCCGATCGCGTCTCGGCGTGGTTCGTGCCGGCGGTGGTCGTGATCGCGCTCGTCACCTTCGCGGCCTGGGCCGCGCTCGCCGCCGCGCCGGGGCTCGGGCTCGTCAACGCCATCGCGGTCCTCATCATCGCGTGTCCGTGTGCGCTCGGCCTCGCGACGCCGATGTCGATCATGGTCGGTACCGGCCGCGGTGCCCTGGCGGGGGTGCTCGTGCGCAAAGCCGAAGCGCTCGAGCGCATGGAGAAGGTCGACACCCTGGTCGTCGACAAGACCGGCACGCTCACCGAGGGCAAGCCGCGCCTGTCGCGGGTCGAGGTCCTCGATGGCGTCACCGAGCTCGAGCTCCTGGGGCTCGTGGCGGCCCTCGAGCGCGCCAGCGAGCACCCGCTCGCGGCCGCCATCACGGCCGGCGCCGAAGAGCGGGGCGCGGCGCGCATCGAGGCCGAGAGCTTCGAGTCGCTGCCCGGTCGCGGCGTGGTCGGCGTCGTCGGCGCGCGTCGCGTCGCGGTTGGCAACGGCTTGCTGATGCAGGCCGAGGGGGCCGAGATCGGCGCGCTCGCGCCGAGGGTCGAGGCGCTCTCGGCCCGCGGGCACACGGTCGTGATGGTCGCGCTCGACGGGAAGCTGGCCGGGCTCCTCGCGGTCGGCGATCCGATCAAGGCGACCACGCCGGAGGCGCTGGCGACCCTCGGGCAAGCCGGAATCGAGGTCGTGATGCTGACCGGCGACAACCGCGCCACCGCGCGCGCGGTCGCGCACGAGCTCGGGATCGAGCAGGTGCAGGCCGAGGTCCAGCCGGCCGACAAGGCGGCCGTGGTCGCCCGGCTGCAGGCCGAGGGGCGCGTGGTCGCGATGGCCGGCGACGGGGTCAATGACGCGCCCGCCCTCGCGCGCGCCGACGTCGGGATCGCGATGGGCACCGGCACCGACGTGGCGATGCAGAGCGCGGGCCTGGTGCTGGTCAGGGGCGATCTGCGCGGGATCGCCAGGGCGCGCACGCTGTCCCGCGCCACGCTCGGGAACATCCGCCAGAACCTCTTCTTTGCATTCATTTACAATGTGCTCGGCATCCCGGTGGCCGCCGGCGTCCTCTATCCAGCGTTCGGGCTCCTGCTCGATCCGATGCTCGCGAGCCTCGCGATGGCGCTCTCGTCCGTGTCGGTGATCGCCAACGCGCTCCGGCTGCGTCGGCTGGCGCTGTGAAGGTACGACGCGAGCAGCGCGAACCGGGCGCTGTCCGAGTGAGAACCGACACCGCGGTGTAATGGCGCGCACGAGTCTCCGTCTTCACCTCGAACGCGGGTTTCGACCCGCAACGACGACGGGAGCTCTCACCATGAACAGCACTGCATCCGACAAGACCGATTCGCTCTCCACCACCCGGCTCGCCATTACCGGCATGACCTGCGGCGGCTGCGCGCGCCACGTCGACAAGACGCTGAGTGCGGTGCCGGGCGTCGAGGCGGTGGACGTCGACCTCGCCCGGGCCTGCGCCATCGTCCGCTACGACCCGAGCATCGCCACGGACGGCGAGCTCGCGAGCGCGGTGGAGCGCGCGGGCTACGGGGTCGTCAGCGCGACCACACTGTGACCGCCGCGGTCACGCCGTCACGACCGCTTCGCGCATCCCCCGACCGCTCATCGGGCCGTCCCAGGCCCTTGCCTGCAAGCCGTTCGGGCACCGCGTCCGACGGAACATCCCTTGCTCAGGTGATTGCCGCCATGCTCGCCCAGACCCCATCCAGCCTTTCGTCGACCGCGCTCCGGACCGCCATCGTGGCGCCTGCGACGGTACCTGCCGGCGCGCCGGCGACCTCCGGTCAGGTCTCGCCCGTGACCGAATCGGTCACGGTGACCCTGCTCCTGGTCCTCGCCTCTGCACCTGGGGAGGATCGGCGATGATCGCTCCTCCGGGCCTGACCACCTTCTTCGTCCTCGCGCTATCCGGCCATGGCGGCGAGGATCACGCGCACTCGCCCGCGGCGGCGCGCGTGCTCGGTGGTCAGACGAGCGACGCCAGCGCCGAGAGCGCCGTCTTCGAGCTGGTCCTGCGTTGGGACGTCGGCGCCAACGCACCACGCCCGCTCGATGTCTTTCTGGCCGACGCCGAGACCAACCAGCCGATCGCGGGCGCCGCGATCGAGCTGCGCTGGAGCGGGCCGGGCGCCTGGTCGGCCAGGTCGGCCGCGGACCCCACCGCCGAGGCGGGGATCTATCGCGCCTCGCTCGACGGCCCGGACGGGACCTACCAGCTCGTCGCCGTCGTCACGACCCCGGGCCGCAGCGACATCCTCGCGCTCCAGGACCTCGACTTCGTGCCGCACATGCACGACGAGGCCACCGAGGAGCACGCGCACGAGACGCCGTGGATCTGGATCGTGCTCGTCGCGCTCGCGCTCGTCGTCGTGGGCTCGACCTCCTTCCTCGCCGGGCGCGCCACCGGGCGCGGGGGCGCCGGCAAAGTCGCCGCGCTCGTCGTGCTCACGACCTTCGCCGCGCGCGCCCTGCCGACCGCAAACGCCCACGGCGGCGAGGATCACGGCGCGCCCGCGACCGCCCACACGGCCGGGCCGGGCGACGCGCGCCACCTCCCCAAGGAGGTTCAGTTCCTGCTCGGGATCACGACCGCGCGCGCCGAGCACCGCGCGCTCACCCAACGCCTGCGGGTCGCGGGGCGGGTGGTCGCGCCGCCCGACGCCATCGCCCAGGTGCGCGTGCCGCGCGCCGGCCGTCTCGATGTGGCCAGCGAACGGCCCTTCCCCGAGCTCGGCGATCGCGTCACCGCCGGCGAGGTGCTCGCCGTCCTGGTCGACGTACCCGCGGGCCCCGAGCGCGCCTCGCTCGAGGCCGAGCGTGCCCGTGCCAGCGCGAGCGCCCAGGCGGCGGCCGCGCACCTCGGATCGCTGCGGGCGGAGCTGGCGCGCAAGCGCGCGCTGTCGGGGATCACCTCGGCCCAGGAGCTCGACGATCTGGCCGCACGCGTGCGCGCCGCCGAAGCCGAGCTGCGCGCCGGCCGTGCGGCGGTGGCGGCGCTCAGCCTCGATGGCGGCGTGATGCGGCTGCCGCTCGTGGCGCCGATCGACGGCGTCGTCGCGCACATCGAGAGCGGCCTCGCTCTCGGCGGCTTCGTCGCCGAGTTCAGCGTCATCCTGACGATCGTACGCCCGGAGCGGCTGCAGGTCGCGGCCCACGTCTTCGAAGGTGACGTGCCGTCGGTCGTCCCCGAGGTATCGGCGGTGGTCGGCGGTCCGGGCCTCGACACTGGCGGCGCCGACGCTCGCCCGGTCGCCGTCGCGCCGCTGGTCGAGCCGGACACGCGCACGGTCGACCTCCGCTACGCGCCGGCCCCCGAGGCTGCGGCCCGCCTGCGTCTGCACCAGTACGTCGACGTCGACGTACCGGTCGGACCGCCGCTCGCGCTCGTGGTCGTTCCAGCGGCCGCGCTGGACGAGCTCGACGGCCGCCCGACCGTCTACGTCAAGACCGGGCCGGAGACCTTCGAGCCGCGCGCGGTCGCCGTGCTGCGGCGCGAGGGCCGCTTCGTCGGAGTGCGCGGCGCGCTCGCGCCGGGCGAGCGCGTGGTCGTGGCCGGCGCCTCCTTCATCGAGCTGGCCGGTCCGCCGCCTGGAGCACGCTGATGCTCGACGCGATCATCAAGCTCGCCCTGCGCCAGCGCGTGCTGGTGTTGGCCCTGGCGCTCCTGCTCTTCGGCGGCGGGATCCTCACCGCGGCGCGCCTGCCGGTCGACGTCTTCCCCGATCTCAACCGACCCACGGTCACGATCATGACCGAAGCCGGTGGCCTCTCGCCCGAGGAGGTCGAGGCGCTGGTCACCCGGCCGGTCGAGATGGCGATGAACGGCGCCGCCGGGGTCGTACGCGTACGCTCGCAGAGCGGGGTCGGCCTCTCGATCGTGTGGGTCGAGTTCGCCTGGCAGACCTCGCTCCTCGAGAACCGCCAGCGCGTGACCGAGCGCCTCGCCACGCTGGAGAGCCAGCTGCCGGCGGGCATCGTCCCGACGATGGGCCCCATCACCTCGATCATGGGCGAGGTGATGCTGGTCGGTCTGGTGTCGAAGGACGGCTCGACCTCACCCATCGAGCTGCGCAGCCGCGCCGACTTCGAGGTCTCGCGCCGCCTGCAGGCCGTCCCGGGGGTGGCGCAGGTGATCGCGATCGGCGGTGGGAAGAAGACGCTGCGCGTCGCGCTGCGCCCGGAGCGGCTCGCGCGCTACGACGTCACCCTGGCCGAGGTCTACGAGGCGGCGCGCGGCGCTCAGACCAACACCGGCGGCGGCTTCGTCGACCTGCGCGGCGACGAGCTGGTCGTGCGCAACCTCGCGCGCAGCGCCGACCTCGACACGATCGGCGCCACCGTGGTGGCGGTGCGCGACGGCGTCGGCGTGACGCTGGCCGACGTCGCCACGCTCGGCTTCGAGGCCGGCGTCAAGCGCGGCGACGCAGGCGTCGACGGGCTGCCGGCGGTGGTGCTCTCGGCGCAGAAGCAGCCCGGCGCGAGCACCATCGAGCTGACCGAAGCGCTCGACCTGGCGCTGGCCGATCTCGATGCGCGCCTGCCGGCCGACGTCGATCTGGTCTCGCTCTTCCGGCAGGCGGAGTTCATCGAGGCCGCCACCGACAACGTCTTGCACGCCCTGCGCGACGGCGCGGTGCTGGTGGTCGTCGTGCTCTTCATGTTCCTCCTGAACCTGCGCACGACCTTCATCACCCTCACCGCCATCCCGCTCTCGCTGGCGGTGACGGCGCTCGTCTTCTCGGCCTTCGGCATGACGGTCAACACCATGACGCTCGGCGGCATCGCCGTCGCCATCGGCGAGCTCGTCGACGACGCCATCGTCGACGTCGAGAACGTGTTCCGCCGACTGCGCGAGAACCGCGCGCGGCCACGCCCCGAGCCGGTGCTCGGGGTGGTGTGGCGCGCCTCGCGCGAGGTGCGCGGCTCGATCGTGTTCGCGACGATGCTCGTCGTCCTGGTCTTCGTGCCGCTCTTCGCGCTGGGCGGCATCGAGGGCCGCCTCTTCGCGCCGCTCGGCGTCGCCTACATCGTCTCCATCCTGGCCTCGCTCGCCGTCTCGGTCACGGTCACCCCGGCGCTGGCCAGCCTGCTCCTGCCCTCGTCGCGCGCGACCCACCACACGCGCGACGGCCTCCTCGTTCGCCTCCTCAAGCGCGTGCAGCACGCGACCCTGCAACGCACCCTGCGCCAGCCCTGGCTCGTGCTCGGCGCGGCGATGCTGCTCGTACTCGGCGCGATCGGTGTGGTCTCGACACTCGGCTCCGAGTTCCTGCCGGCCTTCAACGAAGGCACCGCCACCATCAACGTGCTCGGGCGCCCGGGGGTCTCGCTCTCCGACTCGGACGCGCTCGGGCGCGCCGCCGAGCGCCTGGTACTGCAGGTGCCGGAGGTGAAGTCGGTCGGGCGCCGCACCGGTCGGGCCGAGGCCGACGAGCACGCCGAGGGCGTGCACTACGCCGAGATCGACGTCGACTTCCACCCCGCGGACGGCGACGACGCCCACCCGCCGCAGCGCCCGCGCGCCGAGGTCCTGGCCGAGATCCGCGGGCGTCTCGCCGCCCTGCCCGGCGTGGTCGTCAACATCGGGCAGCCGATCTCGCATCGTCTCGACCACCTGCTCTCGGGCGTGCGCGCCGAGATCGCGATCAAGATCCGCGGTCCCGGACTGACCGAGCTGCGGCACCTGGCGGCGCGCGTCGAAGAGGTCGCCAGGCGCGTCCCCGGTCTCGTCGACGTGCAGGCCGAGCGCCTGGTGCTGGTACCGCAGCTCCGCCTGCGCGTGCGCCCGGACGCGGCGCGCTTCGGCTACGCCCCGGGCACCCTGGCCGAAGCCCTCGAGCGGTTGGTCGGTGGTGAGGTCGTCGGCCACGTGCTCGAGGACGACCGGACCTTCGAGATGCTCGTGCGGCTCGCCGACGGGGTGCGCGCCGACGCGGATGCGCTGGCGGTCTTGCCGATCGATACGCCGTCGGGGGCCAGGGTACCGCTCGGCGCTCTGGTCGAGATCCGCACCGGGCGCGGACCCAACCAGATCCTGCACGAGAACGCCGAGCGCCGCATCGCCGTCCTCGCCAACGTCGAAGATCGCGACCTCGGCACCGCCGTCGCCGAGCTCGAGGAGGCCTTGTCGCGCATCGCGCTGCCCGACGGCTACGCCATCGCGCTCGAGGGCCAGTTCAAGAGCCAGACCGAAGCGACGCGCCTCATCGCGCTGCTGGCGATCCTGTCGCTCATGGGCATGGTGCTCGTGCTCTGGGTGCACTTCCGCTCGCTGCGCCTGGTGGTGCAGGTGCTCGTCAACATCCCGCTGGCGCTCGTCGGCAGCGCGACCGCGCTGTGGATCGCGGGGCTGCCCCTGTCCGTCGCGACGCTGGTCGGCTTCATCACGCTGTGCGGCATCGCCTCGCGCAACTCGATCCTGCTCCTCGACCACTACTTGCTCTTGATCCGCCACGAGGGCGCGCCGTGGTCGCGCGCCACCATCGAGCACGGCTCGCGCGATCGCCTGGTGCCGGTGCTGATGACCGCGCTCACCGCGGCGCTCGGCCTGGTGCCGCTGGTCGTGTCGGCGGACGCCCCCGGCAAGGAGATCCTGCACCCGGTGGCCGTCGTGATCCTCGGCGGTCTCATCAGCTCGACGCTGCTCGACCTGGTCGTCACGCCGGCGGCCTTCTGGCTCTTCGGCCGCGCCGCCGCGCTCGCTCCCGATCCCCACGCCGAGGACCGCGAGGACGGCCTCGGTTCGACCCCATCAGACCACGGCCCAAGGGCCGTCGATTCCCAGGAGATATCTCATGCTTAGGCTCGTCACTGTCGTCTCTTCCACGCTCTGCATCGGCGCCGCTTGCGGCGGCAAGTCCGATGCGTCCTCACCCGGTGCGCACACCGCGCACGCGACCCCGGCCCCCGCCGGACATCCGGACCCGCACGCCCGTGGCGAGGATCACGCCCACGGCTCGCCGCATGGCGGTGTCGTCGCGGTCGCCGGCAGCTACCACATCGAGGCCGTCGCCTCGAAGGTCGGCATGCTCGTCTACCTGCTCGACGGCGACGAGAAGGCGCTGCCGATCAGCGACGTGAAGGGCAGCGTGCTCCTGTCGACGAAGGACGGCAAGCCGCCCACCGAAGCGCCGCTGGAGGCGATGGGCAACCACCTGCACGCGATGGTGAGCTTCGCGGGCGCGTGGACCGCCGTGGTCACGTTGCACGTCGCGGGCGAGACGCTGACGGCGCGCTTCGAGGGCGGGCCGACCGGGTCCGGCCACGACCACGGTGGAGGTGGCGACGCGCACGGCCACGACCACGGGCACGCGCACGGCGCGGCGGCGCACGACCACGGCGCGATGCCGGCGATGCGCCTCTCCGAGACCCTCGAGGGGCGCGTCACCTCGGCCGCGCCGCTCGAAGCCGGCAAGCCGGCGGTGCTCTCCTTCGCCTACCACGTCAAGGCCGACGGCAAGGCCATCACCGACTTCGAGGTGGTGCACGAAAAGAAGCTGCACGTCTTCATCGTCAGCGAGGACATGTCCTTCTTCGATCACGTGCACCCCGATCCGGCCGACGTCGCCGCCGGGACGTGGACGCTCGGCCAGGTCTTCCCCGCGCCGGGCACCTATCACGTCTACTCCGACTTCAAGTCGACCTCGGCCGGTGCGAGCGTCACCCGCACCGACCTCGTCGTACCGGGCACGGCCCCGGAGCGCGCGCCGCTCGCCATCGACGGCGAGATGACCAAGACCTTCGGCGATCTGCAGTTCACGCTCGCGGTGGTTCCCAGCCCTCTCGCGGTCGGCGACGCCATGCTGGAGTACACGGTCAGCGATCGCTCCGGCGCGCCCGTGACCGATCTCGTGCCCTACCTCGGGGCCTTCGGGCACCTCTTCATCCTCGGGGACGACAAGGTCACCATGGCCCACGCCCACCCGCGCGGCCCGGAGCCGACCCCCGGGATGCGCGGCGGCCCCAAGGTGAGCTTTCACACCGTGCTGCCCGCCGCCGGGCGCTACAAGCTCTGGGCCCAGTTCCAGCGCGGCGATGCGATCGTGACCACGGACTGGACGGTCGAGGTCCGATGACCGGCACCTGCGCGGGTGCGCCGGCTCCGCGCTGGGCACACCCGCGCGGTCATGCCAGGATCGCGGCGCGGCGGACTGGACCACCGCCGCGAGGTGGCGCTCCGCCCTGATGAAACCCCTGTTGCGCCGAAAGATCGCGCTCGCGCTGGCGAGCCTCGCGCTGCTCATGGCGTTGTCCGCCGGGCTCGGCCTGATCACGCACGACGCGCTGCGCGAGGACATCGCCACCGTCGCCGACGCCGAGCGCGATACCCACGCTGCGCTGGTCCTGTCGCTGACGGCGCGCGACCTCTACGCGCACCAGGCGCACACGATCATCCTCAACGATCGCTCGCACCTCGACCACTACGGCGCGACCGAGCGCGAGGCGCGCGTGCTCGTCGACGCCTTGCGCGGCTTCATCGGCGACGGCGAGCAGCGCCCGGCGGTCGAGGAGCTCGCGCGCGAGATCGACGCCTTGCGCGATCACTTCGCCGACGAGATCCTGCCGAACGTCGGCGGCCCACGCGCGGCGCTCGTGCCGATCCACGATCGCGCGCTCGACCACGTCGATCGCATCACGGCCGTCACCGATCGCCTCACGACCGAGCTCCGGCACCGCGCTCTCGAGGCACGGGCGCGTGCCGATGCCGCGGCATCGCGCGAGGCGACGACGCTCATCCTCTTCGCGCTCTTTGCCGGCGCCTTCGCGCTCGCGCTCGGGATCTCCCTGGCGCGCGCGCTCACGCGTCCGCTCGGCAAGCTCTTGAACGGCGCAGAGCGCCTGGCCCGCGGCGAGCTCGACACGCGCATCGAGCTCGAGCGCGACGACGAGCTGGGCGCGCTGGCCAAGGCCTTCAATCGCATGGCGGCCGAGCTCGCGCTGCGCGAGGAGCGCCTCGTCGCCGCCGAGCGGCTGGCCTCGTTGGGGCAGCTCGCCGCCGGCGTGGCCCACGAGGTCAACAACCCCCTCACCGCGATCATCGGTCACGCGCGCCTCATCGAGCGCGACGCGGCGGCGAGCGGCGAGGCGCGCGAGGGAGCGGCGCTCGTCCTGGCCGAGGCCGAGCGCTGTCGCGCCATCGTCAGCGAGCTCCTCGATCTCGCGCGCCCACCACGGCTGACCCGGGTCGCGCTCGATCTCGCCGAGGTCGCCGACGAGGTCGCACAGGCGATCGCGCGAGGGCACGGCGACGCGGTGGCCGCGCACGCGCTCTTCCACATCCAGCGCCCCGCGGCGGGGGTCACGCTCAGCGGGGACGCACCCAAGCTCCGGCAGGTGGTGTGGAACCTGCTCAAGAACGCGGTCGAGGCGGCGCCGGAGGGGCCGGTCCGCGTCTCCTTCGCAGGTGATCCCGCGCGCGTGGTGATGCGCGTGAGCGACCCGGGGGCCGGGATCCCCGAGGCGGTACGCGCACGTCTCTTCGAGCCGTTCGTGACCTCGAAGCCCGACGGGACCGGGCTCGGGCTGGCGGTCTCGCTGGCGCTGGCGCGGGCGCACGGTGGGACGCTACGCCTCGTGTCGACCGGTGCCGGGGCGGGCACCACCTTCGAGCTCGAGCTGCCGAGGGGGGAGGGGAGATGAGCCGGATCCTGGTCGTCGACGACAAGGCGAGCATTCGCCTGCTCTTCACCAAGCTGCTCTCGCCGCGGCACGAGGTGATCGAAGCGGCCGACGGGGCGGAGGCGGTGAGGCGCCTCTCGGAGGAGCGCTTCGACGTCGTGGTCAGCGACGTGCGCATGCCCGGGGCGGATGGGCTCGAGGTGATGCGTGTGGCCAAGAGCGCGGATCCGGCGCTCGAGGTGATCCTCATGACGGCGTACGCGTCCGTGCAGAGCGCGGTCGAGGCGATCCGCGCCGGCGCCTTCGACTATCTGCCCAAGCCCTTCGAGCCGGACGAGGCGGTGTTGCGCGTCGAGCGCGCGGCCGAGCGCAAGGCCCTGCGCCGCCGCGCGGCGGACCTCGAAGCGGCGCTCTCCGAGCGCATCCGGCACGGCGAGCTCTTCGGGCGCTCCACCGCGATGCAGGCGGTCTTCACGCTCCTCGACAAGGCGGCGCAGCGCGATCTCACCGTGCTGCTCCTCGGCGAGAGCGGCACCGGCAAGGAGCTGGCGGCGCGCGCGATCCACTTCGAGGGACCGCGCCGGCACGAGCCCTTCGTCACGATCAACTGCGGCGCGCTGCCCGCCGAGCTGATCGAATCCGAGCTCTTCGGTCACGTGCGCGGCGCCTTCACCGGGGCCACCGCCGATCGCCCGGGGCTCCTCGAAGAGGCCGGCGCCGGCACCGTCTTCCTCGACGAGATCGGCGAGCTGCCCCTGGCCCTGCAGGTCAAGCTGAATCGCGCGCTCGAGCAGCGCGAGCTCAGGCGCCTCGGCGACAACAGCCCGCGTCCTCTCCGCGCGCGCGTCATCGCGGCCACCCATCGCGCGCTGGCCGCCGAGGCCAGGTCCGGCGCGTTTCGCGAGGACCTCTACTTCCGCCTCGCGGTGTTCCCGATCACGCTGCCGCCGCTGCGCGAGCGAAAGGAGGACATCCCGCTCCTGGCCGAGCGCTTCCTCGCGCGCGCCAGGGTGGACATGCGCGGTGGGCCCGAGGGTTTCCAGCCCGAGGCGCTGCGCGCGCTCATCGAGCACGACTGGCCAGGCAACGTGCGCGAGCTCGACAACGCCGTCATGCGCGCGGCGGCGGTGGCGGACGGCGCGCTCGTCGACGTCGCCGATCTGCCGCCCGACGTGCTCGCGACGGCGACGCACGAGGACGACACCACGGGCGCGGGCCCGCCGCGCATGGCGCGCATCGACCTGCCCTATCGGCAGGCCCTGGAGGCGGCGGCCACCCGCGCCGGGCGTGAGTACCTCGACGCCATGCTGCGTGCGACCCAGGGCAACGTCTCGCAGGCGGCCGAGCGCGCCGGGTTGGCGCGCGAGTCGCTGCATCGCCTCCTCCGCCGCTACGGCCTCGACGCGGCCGACTACCGCCGGACGCGCGATTGATCGCGGTGTCCGCCCCATGACGGCGCGTGCGGATTCGGATAGAGAGGGGGCAGCCATGACCAGCCGCATCCTGATCATCGAAGACGAGGCGGACCTCGCCGCCACGATGGCCTACAGCCTCGGGCGCGAGGGCTTCGCGGCGAGCACCGCGGATACCGGGGCGCGCGCGCTCGAGCTCGTGCACGCGGGCGGGCCGGTCCCCGACCTCATCCTGCTCGATCTCAACCTGCCGGACATGTCGGGCACCGAGGTGTGCCGGCGCCTGCGTGCCGAATCGCGCACCCGGTCCGTGCCGATCGTGATGGTCACCGCGCGCAGCGACGAGATCGATCGCGTCGTCGGCTTCGAGGTCGGCGCCGACGACTACGTCACCAAGCCCTTCAGCATGCGCGAGCTGCTCTTGCGGATCCGCGCCGTCCTGCGCCGGGCCCACCCCGGCGAGGCCCCTGCGACGCCGAGCGAGCGCGCGACCGCGACGGCGCAGCCAGGGGAGCAGGTGCTCGACGTCGGGCGCCTCAAGATCGATCCGGGCGCGCACAAGGTCTGGGTCGACGGCAAGCAGGTGCACCTCACCGCGCTGGAGTTCCGGCTCTTGCAGACCTTCGTCGAGCGGCAGGGGCGCGTGCAGACGCGCGACCACCTGTTGAGCGACGTGTGGGGCATCGACGCCGAGATCACCACGCGCACCGTCGACACCCACGTCAAGCGTCTGCGCGACAAGCTCGGCGCGGCCGGCACCTACATCGAGACGATCCGCGGCGTCGGCTATCGCTTCCAGCTCGAGCCGGACGAGAGCTGAGCCGCGCGCGATGCGACCCTCTCTGCGCACCAGGTTCCTCGTGCTCGCCCTCGGTCTGGTCGGCGTCGTCATCGCCGGCTTCTGGATCGCGATGGAGCGCGTGCTCGATCACGAGGCGGTGCCGGAGCATGCGCGGGACTCCCTGCGCCTGGTGGTGCTCGTCACCGTCGCGCTCTCGCTCGCGCTCTCGGTGGGCGCCGCGATCGTCGCGGTGCGCCTGGTGCGACGGACGCTGGGCGGCGTGGCCAAGGCCATCGAGCACGGTGGCGCCGGCGACGCCGCCTTCCCCGACGAGCTCCTCGACGAGCTCGCCGCGACCTATCAGCGCCTCGCGCGTGACCTCGTGCGCGTCGACTCCAGCCTGGCCGAGGAGCACTCGCGCTTCCAGGCGGTCATGAACGGCATCGACGCCGGCGTCTTCGCGGTCGACGGGCAGAACCGGGTGACGCTGACCAACACCGCCTTCCTCGAGCTCTTCCAGGTCTCGGGGGTGGCGGTGGGCCGCGACTACCGCGAGGTGCTGCCGCTGCCGGCGCTGCACGACGCGGTCTCCGAGGCGCAGAAGGGTCGCCTCGTGCGGGTCGAGCTCACGCTCCCCGGGCAGGAGCGGCGCACCCTGGTCGCCAACGCTTCACCGCAGGGCACGGGCGCGGGCGCGGCGGTGGTGCTGCGCGACGTCACCGCCATCCGACACCTCGAGCGCGTACGCCGCGACTTCGTCGCCAACATCTCCCACGAGCTGAGGACGCCCGTCTCCGTCATCCAGACCGCGGCCGAGACGCTCCTCGACGGCGCGCTCGACGACGCCGCGGTGGCGCGCGACTTCGTCCTGCGCATCGAGCGGCACGCCGCGCGCATGACCCAGATCATCGCCGGTCTGCTCGAGCTGGCGCGCCTCGAGGCGGGCCAGCAGTCGCTCGCCAAGGAGCCGGTCATGGTGCGCGCCGCGGCCGAGCGCGCGCTCGATCTCGTGCAGGTACCGCTGCGCGACAAGCGCCTCGCCGCCAGCCTGACGATCGATCCCGGCCTCACCGTGCACGCCGACCAGAAGGGCGTCGATCAGGTGCTCGCCAACCTCGTCGAGAACGCCGTCAAGTACGCCGAGCCGGGCGGCTCGATCGCGATCGACGCCGATGCGAAGCGCGGCTGGGTGCGCGTCACCGTCGCGGACGACGGCCCGGGCATCGCGCCCGAGCACCGCGAGCGCGTCTTCGAGCGCTTCTATCGCGTCGACAAGGGTCGCTCGCGCGAGACCGGCGGCACCGGGCTCGGCCTCGCGATCGTCAAGCACCTCACGCTGGCGATGGGCGGCACCGTCGGCATCGAGCCGCGCGAGCCCCACGGTTCGATCTTCTGGGTGCGGCTCCCGGCCGGGCGCGAAGCGAACCACCCCGCGTGAGCAGGCTCACCGCCGCGCACCCACGTCGATAGCGGACCCGACGCGTCAGCCGAAGCGGCCGTGCACGTAGTCCTCGGTGCGCTTCTCCTTCGGGCGCGCGAAGACGTCGTCCGTCGGGCCGTGCTCGACGAGCTCACCTTGATAGAAGAAGGCGGTGTAGTCCGAGACGCGCGCGGCCTGCTGCATGTTGTGGGTGACGATGACGATGGTCAGGCGGTCGCGCAGCTCGCGGATGAGCTCCTCGATGCGCGCCGAGGCGATGGGGTCGAGCGCCGAGGCCGGCTCGTCCATGAGCAGCACCTCGGGCTCGAGCGCGAGCGAGCGCGCGATGCACAGGCGCTGCTGCTGCCCGCCCGAGAGCGACTGGCCGGAGCGGCCGAGCACGTCCTTGACCTCGTCCCAGAGGGCGGCTTGCCCGAGCGCGCGCTCGACGACCTCGTCGGGGTGCTTGAGCTTGATGCCGTTCAAGCGGAAGCCGGCGAGCACGTTGTCGCGGATCGACATCGACGGGAAGGGGTTGGGCTTCTGGAAGACCATGCCGACGTAGCGGCGCAGGCGCACCGGGTTGACGCGCGGGCCGTAGATGTTGTCGTCGTCGAGGAAGACGAAGCCCTTGACCGACGCGCCCGGCGTGGTCTCGTGCATGCGGTTGAGCGTGCGCAGGAACGTCGACTTGCCACAGCCCGAGGGCCCGATGATCGCGGTCACGCGCCGGTCGGGGATCGGCAGGGTGATGCCCTTGAGCACCTCGGTCTTGCCGTAGTAGGCGCGCAGCTCCTCGGCGTGCATGCGCAGGCGCGGCATCGGCTCGGGTGCGCGGTCGGGGTCGGGCAGCACGAAGAGCGGCGTGCGCGGCTCGTGGCGGGGTTCGGGGTGGTCGAGCCGGGGGTCGGCCGTCGGGGTCTCGAGCGGGACTTCGACGACGAGCTTCTTGGCGACCATGGGTTTCCTCCCGTTCATGCGGTCAGGCGATGCGGCGCTGGAGCCGCGTGCGCAGCCAGATGGCGAGCGCGTTCATGGAGAGCATCAGCGCGAGCAGCACCAGGATGGCGGCCGCGGCGGCGACGTGGAACCCGGCCTGGGGGCGCGAGATCCAGTTGAAGATCTGGATGGGCAGCGCGGTGAACGCGCTCGAGAGCGAGTCGGGCACGAAGGCGACGTAGGTCAGGGCGCCGATGGTGATGAGCGGCGCGGTCTCGCCGATGGCGCGCGCGAGCCCGAGGATGATGCCGGTCAGCACGCCGGGCATGGCCAGCGGCAGCACGACGGTGCGCAGCGTGACCCAGCGGTCGCCGCCGAGCGCGAAGCTCGCCTCGCGCAGGTGCTTGGGCACGGTGCGCAGGGCCTCGCGCGAGGCCATCACGATCATCGGCAGGATGAGGAGCGAGAGCGTCGCGGCGCCGGCGAGGATCGAGCGCCCCAGGCCGAGCACGCGCACGAAGATCTCGAGCGCGAGCAGGGCATAGATGATCGAAGGCACGCCGGCGAGCGTCGCGATGGTGAGCTCGACGAGGTTCATGAAGCGGCCGGGCTTGGCGTACTCCTCGAGCCAGAGCGCGGCGCCGAGGCCGACCGGGATGGCGATGAGGGCGGTGAGGCCCATGAGCATGGCGGTGCCGGCCAGCGCCGGGAGGATCCCCGCGAGCTCGGGCTTGCGCGAGGGCACGCCCGAGAGGAAGTCGCCCGACAGCCGCGGGGCGCCGTCGGCGATGGTGGTGCCGATGAGCACGACGAGCGTCATGAGCGGCAGGATGATGGCGAGCAGGCCGATGGCGCGGAGCGCGCGCTCGCCGGCGTGGCCGGAGGCGACGTGCAGGGACGGCGGCAGGCGACCCGGTGGGGGCGTGTTCGTCACAGCGCCCCCTTGCGGATGCGCTTGCGCAGCCGGTGCGAGAGCACGTTGAACGCGAGCGTGAGGAGGAAGAGCAGGAGCCCGACGGCGAAGATCGTCTGGTAGGCGAGCGAGCCCGCCGGGGTGTCGCCGAGGGAGACCTGTACGATGTAGGCGGTCATGGTCTCGACGGGCTCGCGCGGGTCGAGGGTGATGCGCGGCTCGAGGCCGGCGGCGATGGCGACGATCATCGTCTCGCCGACGGCGCGCGAGACGCCGAGGATGACGGCGGCGGTGATGCCCGAGCTGGCCGAGGGCAGGATCACGCGCCAGATGGTGCGGACCCGGCTGCCGCCGAGCGCGGTGGCGCCTTCGCGCAGGCTCTGGGGCACGGCGTAGATCGCGTCTTCGGAGATCGAGGCGATGATCGGCACGATCATGAGGCCCATCACCAGGCCGGCCGAGAGCGCGTTGGCGCCGGCCACGCCCGGGATGAAGCTCTGCAGCGCGGGGGTGACGATGGTCAGCGCGAAGTAGCCGTAGACGACGGTCGGGATCCCGGCGAGCACCTCGAGCGCGGGCTTGAGCACGGCGCGCACGCGCGGCGAGGCGAGCTCCGAGAGGTAGATCGCGGCGAGCAGACCGAGCGGCAGGGCGACGGCGATGGCGATGAGCGTCGTCAGGAAGGTGCCGAAGACGAGCGGCCAGATCCCGAAGTGCGCGTCCGCGAAAAGGGGTGTCCACTGGGTGTCGCCGAAGAACTGCCCCAGGGACACGGACTCGAAGAAAGCGAGCGACTCGCCGAAGAGCACGAGCACGATGCCGGCGGCGGTGAAGATCGACACGGCCGCGAAGAGCTGGAAGACCCGCTCGAGGATCACCTCGCCGAGCGCGCGGCGGGTGTGGATCGCCGGCGGGGCGTGCGTCACTGCGCCGACTCCCTGGCGAGGAGGTCCTTGATCGAGACGCCGACCTGCGAGCCCTTGCCGCCGAAGAGCGAGCCGGTGATGCGCTTGTCGAGGCGCGCCTTGGCGAGCGGGTAGGCCTCGTCGGGCAGGGGGATGTAGCCGACCTCGCGCGAGAAGGCAGGGGCCTGATCGAGGTAGAAGGCCATGAAGGCCTGCATCTCGGGGCGCTCCATCGCCTTCTTGGCGACGTAGAGGAAGAGCGGGCGCGAGAGCGGGAAGTAGCTGCCATCACCGATGCTCGCGACGCTCGGGGCGACCGGGCCCTTGCCGCCGTCGACCGGCAGCGCGCGGAGCTTGTCCTTGTTCTCTTCGTAGTAGGCGAAGCCGAAGAAGCCGAGCGCGCCGGGGTCGGCGGCGACGCCGCGCACGATGACGTTGTCGTCCTCGCTGGAGGTGTAGTCGCCGCGCGAGCTGTGCTCCTTGCCGACGATCGCCTCGGTGAAGTAGTCGTAGGTGCCCGAGTCGACGCCGGCGCCGAAGAGCGCGATGGGGCGGTCGGGCCAGCCCTCGCGGAGCTGGTTCCACCTGAGGATGGTCTTCTGGGCCTCGGGCGCCCAGAGCTTCTTGAGCTCCTCGCGCGTGATCTCCCTGGCCCAGTCGTTCTGGGGGTTCACGACGATGGCGATGCCGTCGTAGGCGATCGGCAGCTCGATGTACTCGACGCCGCTCTTTTGGCAGAGCTCGACCTCGGTCGGCTTGATCGGACGTGAGGCGTCCTGGAAGTCGGTCTCTCCGGCGCAGAACTTCTTGAAGCCGCCGCCGGTCCCGGACACGCCGACGGTCACGCGCACCTCGGGTGCGACCTCGTGGAAGCCCTCGGCGACTGCCTCGCTGATGAGGAAGACCGTGCTCGAGCCGTCACCGGCGACGGTCTTGACGTCGCTCTTGCCGCACCCGCCGACGACCAGCGCCGCCGCAGCCACCCACCCCATCCCCATCCACGTCGATCTCATCGCGCGACCCTCCATCGCCTGGGTCGCCGGGACCGTCGCACCGGTCGGTGGCGCGAATGTGACGGTTCGGTGACAAGCCTGACACAAGGGCGTCGCGATTCGGCGCCCGCCCTCCGGTCCGAAGCGGCTTGCCGCGGGCGAAGTCGATGGTGCACGGTTGGGGCAGCCTCTATAAGGGTTGCCAAGGAGATGGCGATGACTGACCGCAAGCGACCCCACGATCCGACACCTCGCTCCGAGACGATGTCGGGGCTGCCGCTGCGCGAGCTCTACGAGCCGCGCGACGGCGCGCCGCCCGCGATCGGGCGCCCGGGCGAGTACCCGTTCCTGCGCGGGCCCTACCCGACGATGTACCGCGGGCGTCGCTGGACCATGCGCATGTTCGCCGGCTTCGGCACCCCCGAGGACACCAATCGTCGCTTCAAGTACCTGCTCGCCAACGGCCAGACCGGGCTCTCCACGGCCTTCGACATGCCGAGCCTCATGGGCTACGACCCCGACCACCCGCTGGCGGCGGGCGAGGTCGGGCGCGAGGGCGTGTCGGTGGCGTGCCTCGACGACATGCGCCGCCTCTTCGCCGAGATCCCGCTCGACCAGGTCACGACCTCGATGACGATCAACGCGCCGGCGATCGTGGCGCTGGCGATGTACTTCGCGATCGCCGACGAGCAGGGCGTGCCGCTGTCCAAGGTCGGCGGCACGATCCAGACCGACATCCTCAAGGAGTTCATCGCGCAGAAGGAGTGGATCAGCCCGCCGCGGCCGTCGATGCGCATCGTCGCCGACATGATCGCCTTCTGCGCGAAGCACGCGCCGCGCTGGCACCCGATCAGCATCAGCGGCTACCACATCCGCGAGGCGGGCGCGACGGCGGTCCAGGAGCTCGCCTTCACGATCGCCGACGGCATCGGCTACGTGCAGGCTGGGATCGACGCCGGCCTCGACGTCGACGAGTTCGCTCCGCGGCTGTCGTTCTTCTGGGACGTGCACAACGACTTCTTCGAGGAGATCGCCAAGTTCCGGGCGGCGAGACGCATGTGGGCGACGATCATGCGCGACCGCTTCGGCGCGAAGAAGGCGGAGTCGCTGCGCCTGCGCACGCACGCGCAGACCGCCGGCGTGAGCCTCACCGCGCAGCAGCCGCTCAACAACGTGGCGCGCGTGGCGATCCAGGCGTTGGCGGCGGTGCTCGGCGGCACGCAGTCGCTGCACACCAACAGCCTCGACGAGACCTACGCGCTGCCGACGGAGTCCGCGGTGAAGGTGGCGCTGCGCACGCAGCAGATCATCGCGGACGAGACCGGGGTCGCCGACGTGGTCGATCCGCTCGCGGGGAGCTGGTTCGTCGAGGCGCTGACCGACGAGATCGAGGCGGCGGCGTGGAAGTACATCCACAAGATCGACGAGCTCGGCGGCATCGTGCGCGCGGTCGAGCTCGGCTACCCGCAGCGCGAGATCGCCGACTCGGCGTTCGACGACCAGCGCAAGGTCGACCGCGGCGAGCGGGTGATCGTCGGCGTGAACAAGTATGTCGATGAGGAGGAGCCGCCGATCCCGACGCTGAAGATCGATCCGGCCGTCGAGCGCGCCCAGGTCGACCGCATCGTCACGCTGCGCGGCCGGCGTGACCGCGCGCGGGCGGAGGCGGCGCTCGAGGCGGTGCGCGCGGCCTGTCGCGGCAGCGACAACCTGATGCCGCCGATCATCGCCGCGGTGAAGGCCGACGTGACGCTCGGCGAGATCTGCGACGTCTTCCGGGAGGTCTTCGGGGTGTACCGCGACCCGGTCTTCGTGTAGAACCCGCCATCGGATCCCGCGCGCCGCGCGGGGCCCGCGGCCGGGGTGTAGCGCAGCCTGGTAGCGCGTCAGCTTTGGGAGCTGAATGTCGCAGGTTCGAATCCTGTCACCCCGACCAACCTCCTCCAAACCTCGGGGGCGACCCATGCCTCGAACGTCGCGCGCGCTGATCCTGCTGACCGCGCTGGCGGCCCAGGCCTGCAGCAGCAAGCCGGCCGAGCCGCCGACGCCCGAGGTGACGGTCGCGCTCGCGCCCGAGCCGCCGCCGATCCCGCCGCACCCGACGACCGAGGACGGCGTCCTGCAGGCCTTCACCCAGGCGACCGAGCAGCGCGACCTCACGGCGCTCGTGCGCGTGCTCGCGCCCGAGCTCAGCGCCGAGCTCAGGCGCCTGCACGACCAGAACCCCGAGGAGTTCTGGGCGCGCGGCGGCGTGTGGGTGAACAACGCCAAGACCGGCATGTCGATCGCGACGCGCGCCGACAACGCCGACACCGCCGTGCGCTGGCGCGCGCTCGTGCGCTTCGGCAACGGGGTCGAGGAGACGATCGAGTTCACGCGCGACGACGGCAAGCTGGTCCTGGCCGACCTGTGACCCTCGCGCCGTCGTCACGACGCCCGCGTATCGTCAGCGCCCCGCGACCGTCATCTTCGCCACCCTGAACGACGGCGCGCTCGTCGCCCGCCCCGGGTGCCGGTCGTCGGCGATCCCGTCGACGCCGAGCCACATCGGCCCGAGCGTAGAGGCGATCGTGATCTCCTCGACCGGGTAGGCGATCTGGCCGTCCTCTATCCACAGGCCGACCACGCCCTGGCTGAAGTCGCCGTTGACGATGTTGGCGCCGCCGCCGACGGTGTCGGTGACCAGCAGGCCGCGCCGCGTGTTCGCGATCAACGCCTCGAGCGAGTCGACGCCGTTTTCCATCCACAGGTTCGACGTGCCCGGCGAAGGTGAGCCGAGCCCGCGCCACGCGCTGCGCGTCGAGGGCACGCCGAGCTTCTTGCCGCTGTAGGTGTCGGTGACCCAGCTCCTCAAGACGCCGCGCTCGACGATGCGCAGCGGCCGCGTCGCCAGTCCCTCCCCGTCGAAGAGGCGGCTGGCCGCGCCGCGCACGATCCACGGGTCGTCGACGAGCGTCACCTCGGCCGCGGCGATGGTGTCGCCCATCTTCCCGCAGAGCCAGCTCGCGTCGCGGAAGACCGCGCCGCCATTGACCGCGCCCGAGATCGATCCGAGCAGGCGCGACGCGATCGGCGCCTCGAAGATCACCGGCACCTCGGCGGTCTCCGGCTTGCGCGCGCCGAGCCGGCGCAACGTGCGCTGCGCGGCCTTGTGGCCGACCGCTTCCGGCGCCTCGAGGTCGGCCAGGTGCCGGCCCGAGGTCCACCAGTAGTCGCGCTGCTTGCCGCCCGCGCCGTCCTCGGCGACCGGCGTCGTCCACAAGGACGCCGAGGTCGAGCGCCGATAGTTGCGGTGGCCGCGCGAGTCCATCAGGAGGAGCTCGGAGAAGCCCCAGCTCATCTCGCCGCCTTCGCTGTTGGTGAAGCGCGCGTCCCGCGACAGCGCCGCGTCCTCGGTCGCCAGCGCCAGCGCCACCGCGCGCTCGGGATCGAAGCGGAAGATCTCCTCGTCCCAGGTGTCGAGGTCGGCCGGCGCGCCCGGCTCGGGCGCGAAGTCCTCCTCGGGCGGGCCGGCGAACGGGTCGGGCGCCGTGCGCCGAGCCATCGCGACCGCCTCCCCGACCAGGCGCGTGATCGCCTCGTCGCCGAGGTCGGAGGTCGAGGTCGTCGCCGTCCGGAACCCGCCCTCGTCGCGCACGAGCACGCGCACGCCGAGTCCCTGGTCGCGGCTCTGCACGACCTCGATCACCTTGCCCAGCCGCACCTTGACCGAGGTCGAGCGCCCGCCGACCACCACCGCGTCCGCGAACCACGCGCCCGCCTTGTCCGCCGCCGTGAGCGCGAGCTGACACCGTTCGTTCATCGCCTCGTTCATGAGCGCGCCCCCGCGTTGACTCCGCCGATCGTAAGATCGTTCACGCGCACGGTCGGCAAGCCGACCCCGACCGGCACCGACTGCCCGGCCTTGCCGCAGGTCCCGATCCCCTGGTCGAGCTGCAGGTCGTGCCCGACCGCCACGACGCGCTTGAGCACCTCCGGTCCGTTGCCGATGAAGGTCGCGCCGCGCACCGGCGCCGTGACCTTGCCGTCTTCGATCAGGTAGGCCTCCGAGCCCGAGAACGTGAACCTTCCGCTGGTGATGTCGACCTGGCCGCCGCCGAAGGCGACCGCGTAGATCCCGCGCTTGACGCCCTTGATGATCTCCTCGGGGTCGTCCTGGCCCGCGAGCATGAAGGTGTTGGTCATGCGCGGCAGCGGCATGTGCGCGTACGACTCGCGTCGCCCGCTGCCCGTCGCTTCGGCGCCCATGAGGCGCGCGTTCATGCGGTCCTGCAGGTAGCCCTTGAGCACCCCGCCCTCGATGAGCACGTTGCGCGTGCTCGGCGTGCCCTCGTCGTCGACGTTGAGGCTGCCGCGCCGCGTCGCGATGGTGCCGTCGTCGACCACCGTCACCAGCGGCGAGGCGACCTGCTTGCCGACCATGCCGGTGAACGCCGAGGTCTGGCGCCGGTTGAAGTCGCCCTCGAGCCCGTGCCCGACCGCCTCGTGCAGCAGGATCCCCGGCCAACCCGGGCCCAGCACCACGTCCATCGTGCCCGCCGGTGCGTCGATGGCCTCGAGCAGCAGCACCGCGCGCCGCGCCGCCTCATCGGTCCAGCGCTGCCAGCGCGCGAGATCGCCCTCGGCCTCGAAGAAGACCGGGAACTCCCAGCGCCCGCCACCACCGCTGCCGGCCGACTGCCGGCGTCCGCGCGCCGCGTCGACCGCGATGCACGAGACCGACAGCCGCGAGAGCGGCCGCACGTCGACGACCAGCCGCCCATCCGCGGTCGCGACCAGCACGAGCTTGCGCTCGGACGCGAAGCTCGCCTGCACCTGCGTGATGCGTGGATCGTAGGCGCGCGCACGCTTGTCGATCGCCTCGAGCAGCGCGAGCTTGTCGCCGAGGTCGCGCGCGAGCGGGTCGCCCTCGGCGCCGATCGGGTAGAGGTCGTGCCCGCCGCCGCGCTTGTCGAGCGCCACCGCCCCGCCGCCTTGCGACTCGCTGGCGATCGTGCGCGCCGCGCGCGCCGCTTCGACGAGGCTCTCGCGGTCGATCACGTCCGCGTGCGCGTAGCCGGTCTTGTCACCGATCACCGCGCGCACCCCGAAGCCCTGATGGATCGCGCGCGCGCCCTTCTTGACGAGCCCCTCGTCGAGCACGAGCCCCTCGCTCTCGACGTGCTCGACGTAGACGTCGGCGTCGTCGATGCGCCGCTCGAAGAGCGTCGCCAGCGTGGCCTCGAGGTCGCGCCTGTCCAGCCGGAAGCGCGCCAGCACCGATTCGATGTCCATCGTCCCTCGCTTGATCGCGGGAGCCCTTTTCCAACTCCGCGGGTTGAGCGAGCTTACGCACCGACGCGCGTCGGGCCAAGCGCCCGCGCTCACCTGCGCCGGAGGTGCCGATGACCACGCTGGCCGTGGCGACCAACAACGCCAAGAAGCTCAAAGAGATCCGCGAGATCCTCGGCGCCATCGCGCCGGGCGTCAGCCTCGTCACCGCGCGCGAGATCGGCCTCGGCGAGCCCGAGGAGACCGGCCACACCTTCCGCGAAAACGCCATCATCAAGGCCGCCGCCGCCTACGCCATCACCGGCGGTGTCTGCCTGGCGGACGACTCCGGCCTCGAGGTCGACGCGCTCGGCGGCGCGCCGGGCGTTCACTCCGCGCGCTTCGCCGGCCCCGACGCCAAGGACGCCGACAACAACCTGAAGCTCCTCGCCGCCCTCGCCGGCGTGCCACCCGAGCACCGCACCGCGCGCTACCGCTGTGTCATCGCGCTCGTCCTCCCGCCGGCCATCGCCCGCCGCCTGCCCGAGGACGCGCCGCTGTCGCCGCTCTCTACACCGCGCGGCGAGGCCTTCGTGCTCACCGTCGACGGCGCCTGCGAGGGCAGGGTGGTCGACACCCCGGCCGGCCACGGCGGCTTCGGCTACGATCCCTACATGCTCTACCCGCCCGCCGGCCTCACCTTCGCCGAGCTCTCCGCCGAACGGAAGCACGCCGTCTCGCACCGCGGTCAGGCCCTGCGCGCGGTCGCCCCGCATCTCGCCGCCGCCCTCGCCGCCGCCCCCTCCGACGATTAACGGGTTGCCCTCGGCCGAGCTTTCTCCTATCGACGCCGCATGATCACCTCACCCCCACCGTCGCCTCGCCTCGCCGCAGGCTCGCTCCTCGCCGCGTGCCTCGTGCTCGCCGCCTGCGGCAAGTCCGATCCGCCCCCGCCGACCGCGCCGCCCGCCGCAGACCCCGACGCCGCCGCCCCCACGCCGCCCCCCGCCGCCGAGGTGCGCCTCACCGTCTACTGCGGCCGCTCCAAGGCGATGGTGCAGGGGATCTTCGACGCCTTCACCGCCTCGACCGGCATCGCGCTCGACGTGCGCTACGGCGACACCACCGCGCTCGCCAACACCATCCTCGAGGAGGGCGACGCCTCACCCGCCGACGTCTTCTTCGCCCAGGACGCCGGCGCGCTCGGCGCCGTGCGCGACGCCAAGCGCCTCACCACGCTCCCCGACGCGCTCCTCACCCAGGTCGACAAGCGCTTCGCCGCCCCCGACGGCACCTGGGTCGGCACCAGCGGCCGCGCGCGCGTCGTCGCCTACAACACCGAGCGCGTCAAACCCGAGGACCTGCCCGCCTCGATCGACGGCTTCACCGCCCCCGCGTGGAAGGGCCGCATCGGCTGGCCGCCGAGCAACGCCTCCTTCCAGGCCTTCGTCTCGGCCATGCGCCTCGCGCGCGGCGACGAGGCCACCGCCGCCTGGCTCACCGGCATCGTCGCCAACGAGCCGCGCGTCTATCCGAAGAACGGCCCCGCGCTCAAGGCGGTCGCCGCCGGCGAGGTCGACGTCGCCTTCGTCAACCACTACTACCTGCACGTGCACAAGCGCGAGGCCGCGGGCGCCGCCTTCCCGGTCGCCAACCACTACCCCGCCAACGACCTCGGCGGCATGATGAACGTCGCCGGCGTCGGCGTGCTCGCCACCTCGAAGCACAAGGCCGCGGCCGAGCAGCTCGTCGCCTACCTGCTCTCGGCCGACGCCCAGAAGGTCTTCGCCCACGACAACTTCGAGTACCCGCTTGCCGCCGGCGTCACCCCCGCCGAGGGCATCCCGCCGATCGCGTCCTTGTCGCTGCCCCCGGTCGAGCTCGGCGCGCTCCACGATCTGCGCGCTACGCTCGAGCTCCTGCGCAAGACCAAGGCCCTGCCCTGATCCAGCCGGTGCGCACCTCGCCGCTGACCCGCGCGCTGGCGTGGGTGCCGGCGCTCGTCGTGCTCCTCGTCCCGCTCTGGCTCCTCCTGCGCGCGACCACCTCGGGGCGCGCCTCGGCGCTCCTCGGCGAGAGCCTCTCGCTCGGGCTCCTGCCCCTCATCCTGCGCTCCATCGGGCTCGCGCTCGCGGTGACGCTCGCCTCGCTCGTCATCGCCGTGCCGCTCGCCTGGCTGACCGCGCGCACCGATCTCCCGTTCCGCCGCACCTGCACGATCCTGCTCACGCTGCCCCTGGCGATCCCGTCCTACGTCGGCGCCTTCGCCCTCATCAGCGCCGTCTCCGCCGATGGTCCTCTCGGCGCGCTGCTCGGCGGCTCGGTCGATCTGCAGGGGTTCTTCGGCGCGACCATCGCGCTCACGCTCCTCGGCTTTCCCTACGTCTTCCTCCCGCTGCACGCCGCCTTCGCCGGTCTCGACCCGCGCCTCGAAGAGAGCGCGCGCATGCTCGGCCGCTCCCCGCTCGGGGCCTTCCTCTCGGTGAGCCTCCCGCTCGTGCGCCCCGCGCTCGTCGGCGGCTGCCTCATGACGACGCTCTACGTGCTCTCCGACTTCGGCGCCGTCTCGATGCTGCAGGTCGACACCTTCACGCGCGTCATCTACGTGCAGCACGACGCCTTCGACGCCGCGGGCGCCGCGCTCCTCTCGCTCGTGCTCGTGCTCATCACCTTCGTCGTGCTCGCGCTCGAGTGGCGCACGCGCAACCAGCGCCTGCGCACCTCCTCCCGCGCCGGCCGTGACGCCCGCGCCGCGCCCCCGAGCCCGCTCGGCCGCTGGCGTCTGCCCGCCATCGTCTTCGTGCTCGTCGTCCTCGCCGCCAGCGTCGGCGCGCCGCTCCTCGTCGTGATCTGGTGGGCGCTCCGCCGCGGCAACGTCTGCGAGTTCTGCGCGCCGATCGACACCCTCGCCGCCAACTCGCTCCTCGTCGCGCTCATGACCGCGCTCGCCGCCATGCTCCTCGCCGTGCCGGTCGCCCGCCTCGCGAGCCGCGCCCGCTCGCTCTGGGCGCACCTGCCCGATCGCGTCGTCTACGCGGGCTTCGCCATCCCCGGCGTCGTCGTCGCGCTCGCCTTCGTCTACTTCGGCACCCGCGTCGTGCCCGCGCTCTACCAGACGATCCCGCTGCTCGTGCTCGCCTGCGTCATCCGCTTCCTGCCGCAGGTCACCGACACGCTCCGCCCCGCGCTCGAGCGCATCCCTCCCTCGCTCGAGGAGGCCGCGCGCACGCTCGGCGCCTCCTCGCGCCGCGCCTTCCTCCGCGTCAGCCTGCCGCTCGCCATGGGCGCGCTCCTCGCCGGTGGCGCCCTCGTCTTCCTCACGACCGTCAAGGAGCTCCCCGCCACGCTCGTCATGCGCCCGGCCGGCTGGGACACGCTCGCCACCGAGCTCTGGGATCTCACAAACGAGGGCTACTACGGCGAAGCCGCTCTGCGCGCGCTCGCGCTCTTCGTGCTCGGCGTCCTGCCGATGCTCTTCATCACCCTCGCGCGTCAGCGGAGGCGCTCCTGATGTCCGCGCTCCTCATCGAAGCCGTCGACAAGTCCTTCGGCGCGACGGTCGTGCTCAGCGGGATCGATCTCGCGGTCGCACCGGGCGAGATCGTCGCCCTGCTCGGGCCCTCGGGCTGCGGCAAGACCACCCTGCTCCGCATCGTCGCGGGCCTCGAGCGCCCCGACCAGGGCCGCGTTCACCTCGGCGGCGAGCTCGTCGCCGATGCGCGCACGCACCTCCCGCCCGAGCGCCGCGAGGTCGGCCTCGTCTTCCAGGACTTCGCGCTCTTCCCCCACCTCGACGTCGCCGACAACCTCGCCTTCGGTCTCGCCCGCCGCGATCCGCGCGCCCGCCGACAAGCGGTCGACGCCATGCTCGCGCGTTTCTCGCTCGCCCCGCTCGCCCGCCGCTACCCGCACGAGCTCTCCGGTGGCCAGCAGCAGCGCGTCGCCCTCGTGCGCGCGCTCATCGCCGAGCCGCGTGTCCTGCTCATGGACGAGCCGTTCTCCAACCTCGACGCCAGCCTCCGCCGCAGCCTGCGTGTCGAGCTGCGCGCCACCCTCGACGCGATCGGCGTCGCGACGATCTTCGTCACCCACGATCAGGACGAGGCGCTCTCGCTCGCCGACCGCGTCGCGGTCATGGACCACGGCAAGATCGCCCAGCTCGCGCCGCCGCCCATCATCTATCGCGCGCCTGCCTCGCTCGCCGTCGCGCGCGCCACCGGCCAGGTCGTCACGCTCGCCGGGGTGGCCGAGCGCGATCGCCTCACCACCGTGCTCGGCACCCACCCGGGCCACGGGCCCGCCGGCCCGGCGCTCGCGCTGATCCGCCCCGAGCAGCTCGCCCCCCGCGGCCCGAGCGACCCACCGGGCCCGATCGGTCACGTCGTCGGCCGCGACTACACCGGCCCCGAGCTCGAGCTCTTCGTACGGCTCGGCGACGAGGCGCTCACCCTGCGCATCCCGCTCCACGATCGACCCGACGCGCGCTGGGCGATCGGCGAGCCGATCGAGATCACCGTGCGCGGCCCGCTGCACTGGATCGCGCACGCGTGATCCGAACGCTTACCGCGCAGCGACGGATCCTGGCGCTCGCGCTCCTGGCGTTCACCCTGCGCGCGGTCGTGCGCTTCGCGCGCGGCGACGACGAGCTCTGGACCCAGGGCTACACCTTCTACCTCGACCTCGCGCGCAGTCTCGCGGACGGGCACGGCTACAGCCTCGGCGACGGCGCGGCCACGGCCATGCGCGTGCCGCTCTACCCGCTCCTCCTCGCCGCGGTCACCGGTGGCGAGCGAGCGTTCGCGGCGCTCGTGGTGGTGCAATCGCTCATCGGCGCGGGCACGGTGTGGTGCGGCGCGCGTCTCGCGACCCGCTGGTTCGGCGCGACCGCCGGCGTGTGCGCGGCCGCGCTCCTGGCGATCTACCCCTACTACGTGATCCACGACACTGCGCTGCAGGAGACCGGCCTCTTCACGCTGCTCACCGCGCTCTCGGTGCTTGCGCTGCTCACGGCGCGGGAGCGCGGCTCGCTCCTCTTCGGGGCGCTTGGCGGTCTGGCTCTGGCGCTCGCCGTGCTGACGCGCTCGATGCTCGTGCCGTTTGCGCTCCTGGCGCCGCTGTGGCTCGCGCTCGCGACAAAGGGCCGCGCCGCGCGCCGGATCGCGACGGCGGCGAGCTGCGCCGCGGCGCTCGCGCTCGGTCTCCTGCCCTGGCTCGCATACACCCGCTCGGTCACGGGCGATGCGGTGCTCGACACGCAGAGCGGCATGATGTTCTGGCGCGGCAACAACCCGGAGACCTTCAGCCGCTACCCTTCCGAGAGCATGGATCTGAGCGCGCGCGTCGCCTTCGCTGCGCTCGATCCGTCCGCCCGCACCGAGCTCCATGCCATCGGCCCCGACGCGCTCGCGCGCGATCGCTGGTTCCTGCAGCGCGGGCTGGACTACGTCGTCGAGCACCCGGGCCAGGCCCTCTGGGGCGCGGCGCAGAAGCTCGCGGCAGCCTTCGGGCCGCTGCCCAGCCCTCGGCGCGGAGGCCTGGCGGACGTGGTGCACCTCCTGTCCTACGGCCCGGTGCTCCTGCTCGCGGCGTTCGGCATGTGGTCGGCGCGCAAGAGGGAAGGCGGGAGCGAGCGAGCGCTGGTGTACGCACTCGGGCTCTCTTTCATCGCGGTGACGGCGGCGTTCTTCGGACACACCAGCCACCGCGCGTTCCTCGACGTGTACCTGGTGGTGTTCGCGAGCCTGCCGCTCAGCGCTCTTCTCCCGAGGCTCCTCAGTTCGCGCTGAACTTGAACGGCCACTGCACGACGCACTCGCCCCCGTCGGGCGCCTTGAACTGCATCTTGCCGATCGCCTTCTTGATGCACTCGCCGACCTTCGCGTTCTTGAGATCGCTCGACGCGACGCGCACCGACTTCACGTTGCCGCTCAAGCCGATGACGAAGTTCATCACCAGCCGCCCGGCGAGGTCCTTCTCGAGCTGCAGCTCGCGCTCGTAACAGAACCGGAAGTTGCCGGCCTGCTTGTTCATCTGGGCCCGGATGTCGGCCTGGTTGCAGAACTCCGCCGACGGCGCCGGGCCCGGCTCGGGCTTGGGCTCCGCGGGCTTGACCTCCTTGGGCTCCTTCTTGTCGCCCGGCTTGTCGCTCAGCCCGCGCGCCGACGGGACCGCCGCCTGCGACAGCGCCACCGCCACCGCGCCCGCGCACCCGCCTTCACCGCGGCAGCGCGCACCCGGCCAGATCTCGCCGACCCGCGTCAGCTCGGGCGCCGCCTCGAGCCCGCCTTCCTGCAGGTGACGCGCGACCTTCAAGACGTCCTCGACGCGCGCGCCCTCCCCGGCGATCACGTGTACGACGCGGCCGGCCTTCATGCCCTCGGCGAAGGCCTTCACGCCCTGCACCAAGGCCGCCAGCTCGGCCTCGCCGATCCCGCTCTCGCTTACCCTTACGCGCAGCCGCGCCAGCTTGTCCTTGCGCCACCCCTGCTCGAGCCCGGCCGGCAGCCCCGCCGCCGCGTCCGGCCCCAGCGTCACCGCGCCTTCGTTTTCCCCCTCGGGCGCCCACACATCGAGCGCGCCCTCCTGCACGACCACCCGTGTCGGCTCCTGCCACGCGGGCACCAGCGCCGTCTCGAGCTCCTCGGGCAGGGTGCGCATGAAGATCGGCAGCGCCTCGCCCGGCGTGCCCGGGCGCATCACCCTCAGCGCCACCGGCCCGCTCGCCCGGATCCCGTCGGCCACCTTGGCGACGATCTCGCTCGCCACCCCCGGCGCGATCACCATCAGCACCGGTCCGCGCTCACCCGGCAGCTCCAGCTCGGCGATCCCCGCCACGACACTCGCCAGTCGATCGCTCACCCCGGCGATCGCGCCGCTTTCGGCGTCGGGCTCCGCCGCGGCCAGCGCCTCGAGCGTCACGACCGGCGCATCGGCCAGCGCGAGTCCCGCGCCGAGCTTCACGAGCCCGTCCGGTCCGGTCACGCGCCTCACCCCGATCCGCACCCCGCCCGGCGCGACGTGCGCCACGATCAGCGCCGGCGCCGCCTCGACCAGGCGCACCGCGTCCCCGGCGCCGAGGATCGCCTCGCCCTCCAGCGCCACCGGCACCGGCAGCACCACCGGCTCGCGCGCGCGCCCGAGCTCTCCCAGCGCCGCGGCGAGCGTCGCGTCCTCCGCGCCCCCGGCTGCGATCGTCGCCATGGCCGCGATCACCAGCGCGTTTTCCGGCGAGGCCGCGATCGGGTCCTCGGCGCTCGCCGCCATCAGCGTCTTGCAGTAGCTCGCGTCCTCGGCGCTCGCGCACATGAGCCCCGCGCCGTCCTTGGCCGGCGCCTTGGCCACCGCGTCGGTCGGCTCGGTACAGCCCGCGCAGACCCACGGCCCGAAGGTCTTCACGAACGCCGCGAAGCCCTGGGCCTCGGCCTCCTCGCGCGCCTTCAGGAAGCGCCCCGTGAGCGCGAGCCTCACCGCCGCCGCCTCGGGGTTCGTCTCGGCGATGAGCGCGCGCACCTTCGCCGCGTCGGGCGCGCCGTCGCCGACGCCTGCGAGCTTCTTCAAGGCCTCCGCCGCGACCGCGATGCGCACGCCCTCCTCGCCGGCGATCTGCCCCTTTTCGGTCGCGTCGATCACCTTCGTGATCGCCTGCGCGATCTCATCCGGCCCCAGCGCCGGCTGACCGCCGTCGCGCGCCGCCGCGAGCCCGCGCGCCGCCGAGACGAGCCGGATCCGCGCCGCCATGAGCTTCGCCTCCGCGCTCGGCTCCCCGGCCAGCGCGTCCGCCAGCGCGATCGCCTCCTTGAGGGCGGCCGGCTCGAGCGCACGCGACATGAAGGCCTTGGCCTCGTCCACGCGCGAAGGCGGCGCGGCGACCTCGACCGCGGCCGCGTCGGCCGGCGCCGCCGCGACGTCGGCGGGCGGCGTCTTGCCGCCACACGCCGTGGTCACCATCAGCGCAGCGGCGACGCACGCGAGCATATAATGACGAAACATGTCGATGCGCATATCGCTCCCCTCTCGGTCCGACGCCAGGCGCCGCGCCCCCTCGCGCACAGCCGTATCCGGACCGCCCGCGCGGAGCAGCTCGTTGAAGGCGCGGACTATGGCCAAGCAGACAACGCTTGTCGAGGATCCTCTGAGCGCGCATCCTCCCGGGCGTGCCACGCTCCCGCCGCCACCTCGCGCCCTACGAACCGCGCCTCTTCGTCGGGCCCGCCCCGACGACGATCGAGCACGTCGACGTGTTGGTCGAAGGCGGCGTGACCGGTCTGCTCTCGCTGCAGACCGACGCCGACCTCGGTCAGCGCGGCCTCTCGTGGTCGGTGCTCTGGGGCCTCTACAGTCAGCGCGGCATCGAGGCGCGCCGCGTGCCGATCCGCGACTTCGATCGGCGCGATCTCACCGCCCGCATCCCCGACGCCCTCGCCGAGCTCGACGCGCTCCTCGCGACCCACACCGCCGTCTACCTGCACTGCACCGCCGGCCTCAACCGCTCGCCCACCCTCGCGCTGGCGCACCTCTACCGATCCCTCGGCCCCGACGCCGCGCTCGCCGCGCTCCTCGCCTGCCACCCCGAGGCCGTGCCGTACCCCGACACCCTCGAGCGCTGGTGGAAGCGCGCGGGGCGTCAGGGCTCGTCGGCGACGTAGAGCCGCGGCAGGAGCTCCTGCACCCAGCGCGCCGTGCGTTTCAGCTCGGGCTCGCGCACGAGCTCGAGCAGCGCCTCGATCACCTTCGGGTCGCGCCCGTGCGCGACGATCGCCGCCTCGATCTTCTCGAAGACCGCCTCACCTTCATCGGGGAAGCGCCGCGTGATGAGGTTCTTCAGGTCCCGCGCGAGCTGTCGCGCCGACTCTCCCTGCAGCGCCGCCACTGCCTCGGGATCGAGCGCCACCGCCTCGACCTCACGCACGTCCCGCTCCGCGCCCACCTCACCCTCGTCGGCGTCGCGCGCGTCGAGCCCGACGATCACCACCGGCAACGGCTCGGGCGCCGGCTCGCCCCGCGACGGCACGCGCGTCGCGTCGACGACCAGCGCCACCCCCGCGCCGCACAAGAGCGCCAACAGGAACCACGCGACCAGCCCCGCCTCGGCCTTCTTCGCCGGCACCGCCGCGCTCGGCGCCGAGCGCCCGAGCAGGCGCCCCTCCGGATCGAAGGTCCGCGGCTTGCCGCGCTCGATGCGCGCGATCGCCGGGTGCGGCCCCATGCGCGGCGCGTCGCCCGCGATCTCGACCACGTGCACCGAGATCGGGTCGAGCTGCCCGCGCCTCCTCGCCGCGTCGGCCATGCGGCTCGCCGCGAGCTGGGGCGGCGCCCCGCTGCCTAGCCGCTCGAGGTCGGCGGCCAGCGGCCTCACCGCCGACTCCGACAGCACCAGGATCCGGTCGCCCGTGCCCAGCGCCTCGCCGGCCGCGACGATCTCCGGCTCGGTGCGCGCCGTCGCCGGCCCTCCGAGCCCCTCCGGCCCCGCGCCCCTATATAAAGGATCGAGCCGCTCGCCCCGCAGGAGGTAGACCCGCCCGCCGCCGACGCGCGCCGCCGCGACCCCGGCAGCGTCGATGACGACCACCAGCAGGGCTGCCTGCCCCTTGCCCTCGGCGGCGGTGCCGATCAGCACGCGCCGGACCGCGGCGTTGGCCTCGCCGAACGCCTCCTCCAGCGTCGCCGAGAAGTCGGGCAGCACCGACGCGCGGATCCGCGCCAGCGCCGCCGCGCACGCCGTCTGCGCCGCCAGTCGCGACGGCACCTCACCGGCCGCGCCGTCGGCGAGGATCAGCAGGTGCCGCGAGCCGAGCCCGGCGTAGGCGCTCGCCGTCGTCTGCTCGCCGTACACCGACGTCAGCGCGCGCTGGCCTAGCGTGATCTCGAGCTCCTCCATCGCCTGCGTCGCACCTTCATCCGATCGGGTGCCAACCCTCCGATGCACGTAACTGGCGCCGCTGCCATAGCGTCGGCTGGCGTCAGTCACAAGCCCGAAGTCCCCGCAGGCTCCGCCGAAACCCGCTTTCGCCTCGCCGCCGCATCGGCTAGCCTCGACCGCAGCACCCTTGACCGAGCGGGAAGAGCTTGCCCAGGTCCGTCTTCATCTCGATCCTCGCGAGCGTCGCGCTCGGCGCCTGCCGCGACGAGGCGCGCCCACCCGCGCCGGCCCCGCCCGCGCCGCCCGCCGGCGGCCGCTGGCTCGCCGCCGCGCTCGAGCCGTTGAACGCCGCGCACGTGCGCTCGCTCGTGACCACGGCCGATGTCGTCGTCGTCGCCCTGTGGGCGACCTGGTGCACCCCGTGTATCGAGGAGATGCCCGAGCTGCAGGCCTTCGCCGCCGCGCACCCCGATCGCGTCGTCGTGCTCGGCCTTGCGACCGATCCGCCCGCCGACGACGCCGCCATCCAGAAGGTCCTCGACCGCGTGCGCCCGACCTATCCGCAGGCGCGCCTCGCGGGCGGGGAGGGGCCCTTCCTCGGCGCGCTCTCGCTCGCCTGGGACGGCATGCTGCCCAAGACCGTCGCGCTCCCCCGCGACGGCGCGCCGTTCCTTCTCACCCCGCCCGTGACCCGGACCTCCCTCGAGGCGGCGCTCGCGGCGCACCTCTCCCGCCGATGACGCGCCCGCCCCCATCCCATGGCGCGCTCCCCG
Organism: Deltaproteobacteria bacterium; assembly: GCA_011526585.1. Lineage (GTDB taxonomy): Bacteria > Myxococcota_A > UBA9042 > PHBI01 > PHBI01 > WYBB01. The sequence continues at coordinate 30,349 of WYBB01000025.1, read as the reverse complement.
GCGCGCTCGCCCGCGAGGAGTGGGTGCTCGTCTCCGACGTGCACCTCAACGAGATCCTCGCCCCCGACGAGCGCGCCGCCGCGCCGCCCGGCTGGTGGGAGTACAAGTCGCGCCACGCGAGCCAGGACGCCGACCTCGCCGCCTTCCTCGCCGCCATCGACCAGCGCCGCCCCGCCTGGTTCTCCCGCTCGGTCCTCGTCTTCAACGGCGACACCTTCGACTTCGACACCTGCTTCTCCGGCCCGCCCGAGCGCGACGTGCCGGCCGAGGGCCTGCCTCCGACCGTCGACGGCTCGGTCTTCAAGATGTCGCGCATCCTCGGTGACCACCCGGGCTTCGTCGCCGCGCTGGCCCGCTTCCTCGCGCGCGACAACCGCGTCGTCTTCGTGCTCGGCAATCACGACCGCGAGCTGCACTTCCCCGAGGTCCAGGAGCTCCTGCGCCAGGAGGTCGCCGCCGCCGCGCCGCCCGGGCTCGGCGCCGCCGTCGCCGCCGCCATCACCTTCGAGCCGTGGTTCATCTACGTGCCCGATACGCTGTACGCCGAGCACGGCAACCAGTACGACGCGACCTGCAGCTACCGCGACGTGCTCGACCCGTCGGTGCCGCCCGATCGCGAGCACGCCCTCGAGCTCGAGACGCCCTTCGGCTCGCTGCTCGGCCGCCACACCCTGTGCCGCCTCGGCACCTTCAACCCCTACAACGACGAGAGCTTCATCCTCTCGCTCGGCGGCTACTTCGCGCACTGGCGCCGCTTCTACTTCGGCCGCCGCCCGTTCTTCCGCGCCTACTTCGCCGCCGCCTGGTTCGGCCTGCGCGAGCTGCGCGACCGCCGCCGCCGCCAGCTCGCGGGCCGCTCTGCGCGTGCCGCCGCCCCCGCGCCCCAGCGCGCCGCCGCCCCCGAGCCGACCCCCGAGCCCGAGGGGGTCGCCCAGACCCCGGCCTATCGTGCCTACGCCGAGGCCAAGGGGGTCGCGCCCGCCTTCGTCGCCCGCCAGCTGCGCCTGAGCTCGACGCCGATCGTCGACCGCCTGCGGCTCCTCCTGCACGAGGTATGGGTCGACCGCTTCGCCGTGATGCTCACCGCCCTGGCCGTGCTGGTCGCCGGGATCGCGCTCGTGCGTCAGTGGTATCAGGTCCTCATCCTGCTCATGCTCCTGCCGGCGATCTTCTTCGTGATGCGCATGATGGGCCGCGGCTCGCTCGCCCTGCAGGAGCGCGCGCGCTGGGGCCTCGTCGCCGAGTCGATCGCCGAGAGCCTGCGCGTGCCGGTCGTCGCCTTCGGGCACAGCCACCGGCCCGAGCGCCGGCCGCTCACCCGCGGCGGCCGCTACTACAACCTCGGCTCCTGGGCCCCGGTCCTCCCGTCCGACGGCGGCAGCACGCTCGCCCGCGCGCGCCGTTACCTCGTGGTGAGGCCCGACGCCAACGGCCGGGTGCACGTGGTCTTCGCGCGCTGGGGATCCTGAGCCCCACGCTGAGCCGCCATTCAGTCCCGGATCGGGACTGGGGATTATCGACCCCACCGGGGACCCGAGGCCCGGGGACTGGGAGGCTCCAGCCCCCTCCAACCCGGCCAGGATCCAGCCCTCGCGACCCACGAACAGTCGATTTCGGGGTTGGCACGCCCGTTGCTCTAATACCTGGCGTGGGTCGTGATCGCGACCGCCCCCGAGACACTAAGGCGGAAGAGAACACAAACATCACTGGGACCGACCCCCCAATACTACGCGAGCGACCCCACCTTACCCACACGCAGAGCCGCCCCCCGGGCGGCTCTGTCGTTTAACCGGCCCCGTGCGCCGGTCAACCGGCTGGCCACACGCCTCCGACGCCCCGGACGGGATCCTAGCGCTCTGAGGAACCAGCAACGGAGGAGGCAGGGAGACGCGTCGCGGGTCTTCCTGGCTTCCTCCCTTCCTGGTTTCCTGATTCTTGCGGACTGAGGAATCCAGGAATCGAGGAAGGCAGGAGACTCGGCCCGGATCCACCCCCGGATCGACCTGCCAATCCCTGTCGGCAACAGTTTGTGGGCAATTCCGACCGGAGCCGTTGAACTCGCCGACGTGTTCTGCTTGGATGCGCGCGTTCTGGTGTCGCGCTCACGACCCCGGGACACGTTAGGACACGATGACAACAGGTCCCCTGCGCCGGGTTCCATGCGGACCCCGGCGTGTCGCTCGGCCCGGACGCAACGACGCACGACACCGCGGCCGGCCCATCCCCCCGCTCAACGGAGCTCGCTAGCAATGCGTAAGTACACCAGTCTCTCCGCGGCCCTCGTGGCAGCTTTCTCTTTGGGCGCCGTTGCCTGTGGCGACGACGGTGGTGAGGCCACCGACACCTCGAGCCCCGATACGACCCAACCCGACACCACGCCGGACACGACGCCCGGCGAGACCACGCCGGAGACCACCGAGGAGACCACTCCGGAGGTCACCCCGACCGACCCCTGCGAACCCAACCCGTGTAGCGGCAAGGCCGCCGAGTGCAACGCCGAGGGTCAGCTCGTGACCTATGCGGCGCCCGGCGCCTGCGCCGACGAAGACGGCGAGGCGGTCTGCACCTACACCCCGACCGCCGCCGACTGCGACGCCGGTGAGGTCTGCGCCGCCGGCGCGTGTGTCGCCGCGGGCGACGCCTGTAGCTACGACTATGATGCCCGCGTCAGCGTGATCTCGCAGCTCGAGGTCGCGGATGAGGACTGCTGCTTCGATTTCGGCGGCCGAGACGACGCGCCGGATAACGCTTTCGGCGGACTCCTCAGCCTGGCGACGACTTTCGGGTTCGACGTCAACGCCACCCTCGCCGAGCAGATCCAGAGCGGTGGGCTCATCCTCCTCCTCGAGACGCGCGGGGTCACCTCGCTCACCTCGGGCAGTGGGATCACCGTCAACGGCTTCAACGGCGCCGACGCCGACGCCGACGCGAGCAACAACCTGTCGGGCACCGCCTCGTTCCTGGTCGAGCCGAACTCGTTCCAGGCCGGCACGGCGATGCCCCTCATCCACTTCCCCGACTCCGCGATCGCCTCGGGTGTCCTGGCGGCGGGCCCGGCGCAGTTCCGGCTCAACCTGCCGGTCCTCGGTACCGCCCTCGAGCTCGTCGTCGACGGCACCCAGCTCGAAGCTGCCGTCTCCGAGGGTGCGCTCGGCGCGGACGGCGGCCTCGCGATGGGCGGCGTCGAAGGCGGCAAGCTCGGCGGCTTCGTCGGGCTGGAGAACCTCGCCACGGCGTTCAACACCTACCTGGACGGCGCCTGCTCCTGCGTCGCCAAGAACGATGACTCGCAGCCCTATCTCGGCACGGCGGTCTCCGGGTCGAAGGTGACCATCACCTCGAACGTGAAGAACGGCAGCGCGTGCACCGGCGAGGACGAGGACACCTGCGCTCAGATCGCTGGATTCCTCCCCGCGATCGCGGGCCTCATCAGCCCGGACATCGACGGCGATGACGACGGGATCGACGAGGCGATCTCGATCGGAGTCCGTATCTGGGCGACCTCCGCGAAGATCGACGGCACGGTGGGCTGCGAGTAAGGCCCCGCAGGTCCTACGGGACCAGGAAGTCTCGGGATCTTCCCGTCATGAGGGCCCGCCGGCGGATGCGTCGGCGGGCCTTCGTGTTTTCGACGGCACGGGGTTCAGTACGAACCCTCGCCCGTGGCTCCGACTCAAGGCAGAAGCGTCAGGGTCGGGCTCGTCCGGGCGTTCGTCGTCCCATCTCCCAGATTGCGGGTGTCGTTGCTCCCCCAGCAATAGACGACATCGCCCGAGACACCGCAGCTGTGAACGACGCCAGCGCTGAGTCGCGCAAAGCTCGGCGTGTGGTTCACGCTCACGGGATAGGGCGCCGGCGCGCTCGAGCCGCTGCCCAGGCTGCCGTTGGTGTTCACTCCCCAACACCACGCGTTGTTCGTGGAGCTCGCGGAGGTCCTGGCGCACCCGTGTTGGAAACCGACGCTGAGATCGATCGCGCCCTGGAGGCTCACCGTGTGAGGCTCGTGGTCCGAGCCGGTCGAGCCATCCCCGAAGACGCCGCCGTTGGGATCATCGTTGTCGCCCCAACACTTGAGCGCGCTGTCGCCAAAACGCGCGCAGGTATAGCGAATCCCAGCGGCGATCGTGAGGGCGTTGGTGATGTTCGTGGCCTGGAGAGCCAAGTCCGAGGAGGCGGGCGTCGAGCGCCCCAGCTGTCCGTCGCTGTTGCTCCCCCAACACCAGACCGTCCCGTTCGAGCGCACCGCGCAGGCATGATTGCTCGTGAGATTGTCCCCGATCGCGACGCTCACGACGCCGGTCAGGTTCGCGCCTGGCGCGGTCTGCACCGCGACCGGCCACGCGCTGTCGTCCGACGCGTCGTTCCCGAGAACCCCCGAGGTACCCGCGCCCCAGCATCGCACCTGACCACTCGTGAGGACGGCGCAGGTCGTGGAGCTCCCGGCCGCGATCTGTGTTGCCGTCACCCCCGACACCTGCGTCGGGACGAAGCGATGGTCCTCATCGCCAAGACCGAGTTGTCCTGATGCGTTGCTGCCCCAGCACCAGACCGCACCGCTCGTCAGCGCGCAGATGTGGCCCACACCGGAGGCCAGCCCGACGACCCCGCTGAGGTTCTCGATCCTGGCCGGATCGCCGGGCTCCGTGCTCGCGCTGCCGCGCCCGAGCTGCCCCTCCTTGTTGTAGCCCCAACACCAGACCCGGCCTCCATCGGTCGCGAGCGGCGTGACCGCGCACGTGAACATCACTGGAACGATCAACGCGACACCTCCCGCGGCGACGACATCGACGAACGCCAGCCGCCACCCCTCGACCGCGGTGGTCGTCGCCGCGGTCGCGCCCGGCGCGCTCAGCACCACGCGATACCAGCGGTGCGCGCCGTCGCTCGGCGCGGTGCCATCCGCATACGTCGTGCCCGTCGCGCCGCTCAGATCGCTGAAGCTGCTCGCCGTCGTGCCCGACGATCGCTGCCACTGCCGTGCGAGTGATCCGACGGCGATCTGCCCGGTCGCATAGCTCGCGCTGGCCGGGGTCGCACCGCCGCCGACCAGCGCGCCGCGCACCCAGTAGCGCTGAGTCGGCGCGGCGTTGACCGCGCCGCCCGTCACCGAGAGCTGAACGCTCCGGTTCGTGCCCTGCGACGCGCTCGCCGTGCCGCCCGTCACGCTGCCCAGCGGCGCGTCGGTGTGGTTCCACGTCGTGCTGGTCGCTCCGGTCCCCACCCACGACCCCATCGAGGTCGCCCCGTACGCCACCTCGAAGCCCTCGATCGCCGGCCGCGCCTTGCGTCCCTGTACCCCGCTCGAGGCCGGCCCCTCACCGGCCGCGTTCAGCGCGGCGACGGTGTAGCTCGCCAGCGCGCCCAGCGGCTGCGTCGGCGCCGTCCACGTCACCGTGACCTGCGTGCTCTGGTTCGTCGTCGCGGCGACGTTGGTCGGCGCGCCCCACGCCGCCGGCTCGGGCGCGGTGACGTCATCGTGCACCAGCGCCGTCACGCTCTGCGCGATCACCTGGCCGTCGCGCCGGACGACATACGAGCTCGCGCCCGAGACCGCTTGCCACGTCACGCGCACGTAGCCTTCGACGTCGCTCGTCGCCTGCACGCCACCCGGCGCGGCGGCCGGGGGCCCCAGCCGGTGGCCCGAGACCGCCTCGCTCGTCGCCGGCCCCGCCCCCGGCGTGCTCGTGACCACCCGATACCAGCGCACGCTGCCATCGGCCGGCGCGCCGGTGTCGTCGAAGCTCGCGCTCGCCGCGCCGGCGATCGCCGAGAAGCCGCTCGCCGTCGTGCCCGACGAGCGCTCCCACTGATAGCCGATCGCGCCCGCCGCGCGCCGTCCGGACGCCGTGCCCGCCGTGCCGGCGCCGCTCGCGTTGAGCGCGCGCACGTCGTAGGTGCGCGGCGCGCCGTCGGCCGCGAACGCCCCGCTCGCCGTCAGCGCCACGTGCGCGACGATCGTGCCCTGCGACGCGCTCGCGGTCGCCGCGCTCACCGTCGGCGCGGGCGCCCCCGCATCGATGTAGCTCACCGCCGCCGCCCCGCCCGCGACCGGCAACCACGCGCCGCCGTCGACCCGGATCTCCCAGCCGCTGACCGGCCGCGGCGCCACCTGGCCCTGCACCACGTCCGACGGATCGCTCTCGCCCGCCGCCACCATCGCCGTCACCCGATAGCGATAGCTCTTGGGCTCGGGCACGCTCGCCGCACCCCAGCTCACCGCCACCTGCAGGCCGTCGTCGTTCGTCGCGCTCACCGCGGTCGGCGCCCCCGGCGCCGCCGGCACCGCGACCGTCGCGTCGACGTACGACGCGCTCGTCGTCGGCACCCCGGTCAGCGCGGTCCAGCCCGAGGTCGCCCCGCACGTCGCCGCGTCGCAGCGATAGACGAGATAGCCCGTCGCACCCGCGACCGGGTTCCAGCGGATCTCGACGTCGTTCGATCGATCCGCGCTCGCGCTCACGCCGGTCGGCACGACGCTCGTCGGGTCGAGCCGCGAGCCCGCCACCGGATCGCTCGCGACCGACGCCGCGCCCTCCGCGCTCGCGAGCACGCGGTACCAGCGCGTCGCACCGTCCGACGGCGCCGCATGGTCGTCGTAGGTCGTCGCCGTCGCGCCGGCGATCGCCGTGAACCCGCTCGGGCTCGTGCCCGCCGAGCGCTCCCACTGCAATCCCAGGCTGCCCGCCGGGCGTCGCCCGGTCGCCGCCGCCGAGGGTCCCGGCCCCCAGGTCGTCGTCGCGCGCACCGCGTACTGGCGCGTGGCACCCGCCGTCACGCTGCCGCCGCTCGCCGTGAGCCGCACGTAGTCCTCGTGCACGCCCTGGGTCGCGCTCGCGATCGGCGCCGTCACGCTCGGCGCGGGCGCGCCGCTGTCGACCCACTGGGTCGTGCCGAGCGCGATCCCCGTCCACGCCCCGCCCCCGCTGGGGTCGACCGCCAGCTCGTAGCCCGTGACGGGGCGGTCCAGCACGTGGCCGGTCACGGCGCTCGAGGCCGGGCTCTCGCCGCCCGGGCTCACCGCGACGACGCGATAGCGGTAGCGCGTCGCCGCCGGCACGCTCACCTCGGCCCAGGTCACGGTGACCTTCGTCGGGTCGTCCTGGGTGGCGCTCGTGCCGCTCGGTGCGGCGGGCGAGGGCGGGATCTCGACCGTGTCGTCGATGTAGCTCGTGTCGGTGACGAGGTCCTCGTTGAGCACGAACCACCCCGCGCTGCCGCCGCTGCATGTCGGCTGGTCGCAGCGATACACGTCGTAGCCGAGGGCGTTGTCGACCGGATCCCAGACGATCTCGACGAGCTCCGCCTCGTCGGTCGTCGCGGCGACGCCGACCGGCGCGGGCGCGGTCGCCAGGCACGCGTCCCCCACCTCGGCGTAGCCGGCGAGGCAGCTCGTGCACACGGCGTCGTCCACCTCGCTCGCCTCGTCGCAGTCGCGGTGCGCGGCGTCGCAGTCGAGCGCGGCGCAGGTGACGATCGCGACGCAGACCCCGCCGCTCGGCCGATAGCCGCCGAGGCAGCCGCCACAGAACGCGTCGGTCTCCCCGCTACGCTCGGTGCACGCCCGGTGCTCGAGCGCGCACGCCAGATCGGCGCAGGTCCTGACAGGCACGCACTCCCCGTCGTCCTCGCGGAACTCGGCGAGGCACTCGCCGCAGCGCGCGTCGCTCGCCGCCGTGCCCTCGATGCACGCGCGCTGCTCGAGCTCGCAGTCGAGCTCGTCGCACTCGAGATGATCGACCTCGGCGGCGCCATCGACCTCCACGTCGGGCATGACCTCGGCCGCGGTGTCGGCGGCGGTGTCGGCCTCCGTGATCGTGTCGAGCACGACGGTGGTGTCGGGCTCGATCTCGGGTGCATCATCGGGCGCGGTGTCGGCGATGACCTCGGTCGCCGTATCGCCGGCCGTCTCGGGCTGCGTGTCGGGCTCGACCTCGGGCGCGCCGTCGATCTCGAGCGCGTCGATGTCGGCCTCACCGCCGATGTCCTCGCCGCCGTCGAGATCACCCGTCGTGTCATCGAGCACGCCGTCGAAGACCGCATCGCTCGTCTCGCCGCCGTCCTCGATCTCGGTCTCGCCGTCGGGGCAGGTGTTGGCTCCCACGCACTCGGGTGGATCCGGAAAGCACGCACCGAGCACGACGGCGGCGAGGCCGATCGAAGAAACCAGAAGACGAAATCCCAGCCCACTTCCCCCATGGCGACGATTCACGCGCTTCCCCCCAATCGATGTAGCTCTCGTGTAGCGCCCGCGACCCGACGCGACAAGCAGCTTCATCATCGCCGCCATCACACGCTCGCGCGCAGCCCCTTCGCGAAGGCGGCCAGCTCCGCCATCGAGCCGAGGTGGTGCACGTTGTCGGGCAGGCGCGGCAGAGCCTTCACCGTGCGCCCGCCGAAGACGACCACGCCCTCCCAGGGCCGCACCCCCTCGGAGAGCGCCACGAGGTGCCGCGACAGGTCGCGCACCGGCCGATCGATCACCGAGCTCGTCAGCCACACCAGGCGCGGCTGATAGCGCGGCAGCGCCTCGACCATCACCTCCAGCGGCGTGTCCGGCCCGAGGTTGCGCTCGGCGAAGCCCTGGTCGGCCAGAGTGATCGCGACCATCAGCGACGGCAGCAGGTACGGATCGCCAGACGGCGCGCCGCCGAGCGCGAGCGGCGCGTCCGGGCCGGGCGGCGCGATCAGCGTACGCAGCTCGGCGAGCGCGCCGAGGCAGGTGTCGGTCGCGCGATGCTCGACGACGACCCCGAGCGCCTCATGGCGCCAGCGCTCACCGATGCGCGCGAGCGCCTGCCTGACGGGGCCGTCGAAGATCGCCGCCAGCGGCCAGCCCGACAGGTAGAGGGAGAGCAGCATCGCGCGGCCACGGCCCGGCTCGTCCGACGCCAGCGCGTCGTGCAGCCGATCGGTGATCTCGTGCTCGGCGCCGGGGCTGGAGGTCGCGCCGGGCGCCAAGAGCGAAGCGCCGCTCAAGACCTCGGGGTGCACGACCGGCGTGCCGGTCTTGCGGATGAAGCGCACCGCCTCGGCGATCGGGATCCGCCGGTGGCCGCCGCTCGTGCGCACCGCGGCGAGCTGTCCATCGTCGACCCAGCGCTTGACGCTGGATTCGGACACACCCAGGGCGCGCGCCAGGTCGCGCGGCGAGAGGATCGATCTCGGGCTCTCGATCGTGCTTGTCACACGCTGCACGCTATGAACGTTTGACCGGTTTGTCCATAGGCGGCGAGCCGGGGCCTCGATTTCCCCTTCTTCCCAGGAATGTGACGGCGGGTCTTGCATCGGTCTCGCAAAACGTGCATAACGTGCAAAGAGCGATTTGAACGAATCACCAACCCTCGTCGATCCTGCTCCCGGAGGTCCTCGCATGAACGGCTCGCCCAGCTCCCTGCTCCCCGCGCTCTCCCCCGCCGCCTCGCTCGCGCGCCGCGTCTCTCGCGCGCGACCGCGTCTGACCCCGCCCCGTCCCCGGATCGACGAGCCGCGCATCGAGGCCGCCGTGCGCGAGATCCTGATCGCCGTCGGCGAGGACCCCGACCGCGAGGGGCTCGTCGACACGCCCTCGCGCGTCGCGCGCGCCTACCGCGAGCTCTTCTCCGGGCTGCACGAGGACGCCGGAGCGCACCTCGCGCGCCAGTTCGAGCACAGCTCCGACGACGACGACGTCGTAGTGCTCCGCGAGATCGAGTTCAGCTCGACCTGCGAGCACCACCTGCAGCCCTTCCTCGGCCGCGCCCACCTCGCCTACCTCCCGGCGCCGGGTCGGGTCACCGGGCTCAGCAAGCTCGCGCGCACGGTCGACGTCTTCGCCCGCCGCCCGCAGCTCCAGGAGCGCATGACCACCCAGATCGCCGACGCCCTGGTCGAGCACCTCGGCGCGCGCGGCGTGGCCGTGGTGATCGAGGGCGAGCACCTGTGCATGCGCTCGCGCGGCGCGAGAAAGCAGGGCGCGGTCATGGTGACCACCGCGCTGCGCGGGATCTACAAGGAAGACCTCGCGCTGCGCCGCGAGGTGCTCGCGCTGCTCCGCGGGGGCACGCCTTGAACCGCACCGGCGCGCGCCCGAAGGTCGTCGTCGCCGGGGCGAGTGGCTTCGTCGGTCGCGCGCTCGTCGCCGATCGGGAGCTCGGTCGCCGCTATGAGCTCATCGGACTCACGCGCGGCGGGGGAGCTGCCCTTCCCGTCGCGACCCGCCGTGCGGATCTCATGCGCCTGGACGACGCCACGCGCGCGCTCGCCGGGGCCGAGCTCGCCGTCTACCTCGTGCACTCGATGATGCCCAACGATCGCCTGGTGCAGGGTGGCTTCGCCGACCTCGATCTCTTCGCCGCGGACAACTTCGCGCGCGCGGCGGCCGCCGCCGGTGTGCGCCAGATCGTCTACCTCGGCGGGCTCGCCCCGACCGAAGGAGAGCCCAGCGCGCACATCGCGAGCCGGCTGGAGATCGAGGAGGCGCTCGGCGCCTACGGCGTCCCGGTGACCGCGCTGCGCGCCGGGCTCGTCTTCGGTCCGGGCGGCTCCTCGAGCCGCATCGTCTTCAACCTCGCGAGGCGTCTGCCGGTGATGGTCTGCCCGCGCTGGACGGCGACGCCGACCCAGCCGATCGCGCTCGCCGACGTCGTGGCGATCATCGCCGCGGTGCTCGATCGGCCGGAGACCTTCGGCCGCACCTTCGACATCGGCGGGCCGGACGTCATGAGCTACCGCGACATGATGGCGCTGGTCGGCGAGGCGGTGCTCGGGCGAAAGCCGCGCATCGTCGGGGTGCCGGTGCTCACGCCGGCGCTCTCGCGCCTCTGGGTCTCGCTGGTCACCGGAGCGCCGCGCGCGCTGGTGGGGCCGCTGGTCGGCAGCCTCGCGCACCCGATGCTCGCGCGCGACCGGCGGCTGCAGGAGGCGCTGGGGATCCCGGGTCGTGCGATGCGCGAGGTCCTGCCCGAGGCGGTGCGCGCCGACGCCGCCGCCGGAACGCCGCGTGCCTTTCGGTCGCCGCGGGGCGGCCGCAAGATGCGCTCGCGCGTGCGCTCGATCCAGCGCATCTCGCCCCCCGAGGGCGCGCGCGCCGCCGACGTGGCGAGCCGCTACTTCGCCTGGCTCGAAGAGACCTTCGGCGCGCTGATCGAGGTCCGACGGCGCGGCCAGAGCTGGCGACTGCACGCGCGCGCGGGAGGGCCCGCGCTCATCGTGCTCGATCGCATCGTCGCCGATCCGGACCGCGTGGTCTTCGCGATCAGCAACGGGCTCCTCACGGCCCGCGCGCACGCCGGGGTCGGCACCTTCGAGCTGCGCGAAGTGCTCGGCGGCCAGGCAATCATCGCCGCCGTCGCCGACTACGAGCCGCGCCTGCCCTGGTGGCTCTACCTCGGCACGCAGGCGCAGGCCCACCGCGTGGTGATGGGGCTCTTCGGGCGTCACGTGAGCAGAAAAACGTCTGTCCGAGCCCTTGGCTCCGACAGAAACGTGCAAATCGTTCAACCCGCATGGGATGTCCCCCAGGTCCTGACAAGGAGGTCGAGATGAAGACGACGATGATATTGACGTGCGTGGCTCTGGGCGGGGCCATGGGCTTCGCAGGGTGTGGCGACGACGATGACGGCGGCGGCGAGGCCACGCCGACGACGATCACCAGCGTGGTGGTCGCAAACCCCGACTTCGACACGCTCGAGGCGGCCGTGATCGCGGCGGGGCTGGCCGACACGCTCGCCGGTCCGGGGCCGTTCACCGTCTTCGCGCCGACCGACGAGGCCTTCGCCGCGCTGCCCGAGGGCACGATCGAGGCGGTGCTCGCCGACACCGACCTGCTCACCGCCATCCTGACCTACCACGTCGTCTCCGGCGCGGTGGACGCGGCGACGGTGGTGACGCTCGACAGCGCGACGACGCTGCAGGGTGGAGCGATCGCGATCGAGGTCGTCGACGGCAAGGTGATCCTCAACGGCGCGGTCGAGGTGCTGACGACCGACATCATCGCCGAAAACGGCATCATCCACGTGATCGACGCGGTGCTCCTGCCGCCCGAGTGACCAAGCCGTCAGGGATGTCGTCTCGAGGGTCGTGGCCTTGATTGAGTTCGCCAGCGACGCCGGTCCCGCGGGTCGTAGCGGCGACATAAGGGATGTCGACTAATTGAGTTCGCGAGCGAAACGCGCGCGGCCAAGGCGCGAGCGAAGGGAGCGACGAGGCGACCCCACGGTCGCCGCAGGAGCGACCGAGCGAAGCAACGCCGGCCCCGCGCGTTGCAGCCGCGAACTCAGTGACCCGGGGTGGGGTCGGGCCAGGTCTTCCGAAACACTTCGACCTTCGCCTTCACCTCGGGCTCGTCGGCGATGTCCTTGCCGAGCGGCACGAGCTCCAGGCGGGCGGCGTTCTTCGCGCCCCCGCCTGCGTCGTCGCCGAGCTCGGCCAGCGCATCGGCGATGAGCTGGAGCTCGGCGCGCGCCGCGACGATCTGGCGCTGATACACCTCGATCGGGCGCTTGGGACCTTTGGCGGTCTCGCCTTCGGGCGGGGGGGCCGTCGCGATCTCGACGAGGCGCTCGTGGTTCTTCAGCCGGCGCTCGGCGTCGGCCTGCTTGCGCAGGAGCGCCGCCTTGCGATCCGGATCGATGAACGGCGCACCGGGCCCCGCCGGGTCCTCGAGCGTGAGCTCGAGCAGCGCCACGTACTTGCCCTTCTGACCGCCGCCAAAAGAGATCGCCTTGCCGGCGGCCTCGCCACCGTCGGCCATGCTCGCGAAGTCACCGCCGAGAAAGAGCTGCACCTCGGGAAGCGCCGTGCCGATCTCGGCCTCGTCCTTCTTGCTGAGCTGCGAGAGTACGATGAAGACCTCGCCGCCCTCGCCCTTGGCCTTGGCGATCGCCGCGCGCAACGCCTCGAGCGGCGGCGCGACGGCGAGCCCCTCCTCGCGCAGGGTCGGCGCCGTGCGCTCGGACATGAGCCCGAAGACCGCGAGCTTGACCGTCTTGTCCGCGCGCGTGACGTCGATCAGCACGTACTCCGAGAAGAGCGGCTTGCTGCTCTTCACGTCGACGAGGTTGGTCGTCACGAAGGGGTAGCGCGCGCGCTCCTTCAGGCGCACGAGCGCCGCGCGACCCAGCGCGAGATCGCGATCGCCCAGGGTCTGCGCGTCGAGTCCCTCGGCGTTGTAGTGATCGACGATCAGCTCGGCGGTCGCCACGGCGTTTTCGAGCCGCTCGTCCGCGAGGCGAGGCGAATCCGCGAACGCGTCACCGGTGTCGAAGATCACCGCCTCGCGCCACAACGCCGCCTGGCCCGCGTCGTCCGTTCCGGTCGCCGCGCGCCGCGTCTCCAATAGAGTTGCTCTCCGGGCCAGACCGCCCAGCGGGTTGGCCTTTCAGCCGCAGGGCTCGAGCTCACCCATCATGCTGTTGGCGTAGATGATCCCGAGCGTCATGCCGCGCGCCGCGCTCGCCACCTGTGCGTCCGCCGCGCGCGCCTCCACCGGCGCCGCCGGCGTCACCGCCGCGACCTCGCCCGCCGCGCTCGGCTCGGGAGCCTTGCCGCACGCCACCAGACCGACCACCGCTCCGACTACGACTGCTGCTCTCATCACTCACCTCGCGCGTGAGACTGGAGCCTCGGCCCGCTCACGTCAATCGGCACGTCAATCCTCGAAGATCGCCTTGAGATCGTCCATCGTCAGCGCGCTCGAGGACAGGCCGTCGGCGCTCACGACCGAGTCGAAGAGCTCCTTCTTCTTGTCCTGGAGCTCGATGACCTTCTCCTCGACCGTGTTCTCGGCGACGAGGCGATAGACGAAGACCGGCTTGGTCTGCCCGATGCGGTGCGCGCGATCGGTTGCCTGGTTCTCCACGGCCGGGTTCCACCACGGGTCCATGTGGATCACGTAGTCGGCCGACGCGAGGTTGAGACCCGTGCCGCCCGCCTTGAGGCTGATGAGGAAGAGCGGCGGGCCGTCGGGGCCGTTGTAGGCGTCGATCAGCTCCTGCCGGTTGCGCGTGCGGCCATCGAGGTAGAAGTAGCCGATCTGCTCCTGGTCGAGCCACTCCTTGAGGATCTCCAGGTGCGAGGTGAACTGGCTGAAGATCAGCGCGCGATGTCCCTCCTGCACCGCCTCCTCGATGAGGTCGTGCAGCAGCTCGTGCTTGGAGCTCGCCGACACGCCCTGCGCGATCTCGAGATCGACCAGGCGCGGGTGGCAGGCGACCTGGCGCAGCTTGAGCAGCGCGTCGAGGATCGCCACCGTGGAGCCGCCCATGCCCCGCTCGGCGATGGTGTCGTAGAGCTTCTTCTTCTGGAGCGCGCGCACCTTGTCGTAGAGGTCCTGCTGCTCCGGCGCCAGCGGGATGCGCAGCGTCTGCTCGGTCTTGGGCGGCAGCTCCTTGGCCACCTCGTCCTTGACCCGGCGCAGCATGAACGGCCTGATCTTGACCCGCAGGCCGGCGATGTCCTCCGGCGTCTCCGCGCCCGAGCGCACGTAGCGCGACTTGAACATCGACTTCTGATCGAGGAAGTCCGGCATCAGGAAGTCGAAGACCGACCAGAGCTCGAGCAGGCTGTTCTCGAGCGGCGTGCCGGTCAGCGCGAAGCGGTGCCGGCTCTTGAGCTTCTTCGCCGCGATGGCGGTCTGGCTCTCCGGGTTCTTGATGTTCTGCGCCTCGTCGAGGATCAGCGCGTGCCAGGTGCGGCGCTGCAGGCGCGCGAGGTCGAGCCGCATGATCGCGTAGGTCGTCACGACCAGATCGGCGTTCTTGAGGTTGTCGTAGAGCTTGTCGCGGTTGGCGCCGGTGAGCTTGACCACCTTGAGACCGGGCGTGAACTTCGCCGCCTCGGCGATCCAGTTCGACGCGACCGAGGTCGGGCACACGACGATCGACGGGTTGTCGGCGCGCGGCTCCTTGTCGGAGCGGTGCTCGGCCAGGAGCCAGGTCAGCGCCTGGAGCGTCTTGCCGAGACCCATGTCGTCGGCGAGGATCCCGTGGAAGCCGAAGTCGCGCAGGAAGCAGAGCCAGTCGTAGCCGCGGCGCTGGTAGTCGCGCAGCTCGGCGACGAGCCCCTTGGGCAGCGCCTCTTGCGTGACGCCGTCGTACTTGCGCAGGCGCGCCGAGAGCTTCTTCCACTCGTCGTCGGCGTCGATGAACTCCGAGTCGCCGACGAGCGCGTCGAGCACGGGCGCGTGATAGCGCGGCACGCGCCCGATCCCGCCCGAGAGCAGGAGCTGCGGCAGCTCCATCGCCATCTGCAGGTGGTGGGTGACCCAGGAGTCGGGCAGGAGCGCGAGCTCGCCGGTCTCGAGCGTGAGGTAGCGCTTCTTCGATTGATAGAGCTGCAGGAGCGCGTCGAGCCCGTAGCGGCTGTCCTCGACGCCGAGCTCGAGCGCGACCTCGAACCAGTCGAGGCCGGTGCGGATCCGGCCCTGCAGCCGCGGCGTGACCTGCTTGGTGCGGAAGCGCAGCAGGCGCTCGCGCCCGAGCACGACCCATTCGTTCTCGAGGTTGGCGAGGTGCTCCTCGAGGAAGGAGAGCCCGGCCGGCGTGTCGAGCAGCACCGTGCCGGGACCGTCGCCGATCGGCAGCCCCTCGCTCCGGGCGAGCTCGAGCAGGCGCTTCTCCATCTCGATGTCGCGCATGACGAACATCGGCTCGTGCCCCTCGGGCGCGCGCAAGACCTCGGACGCGGTGTTGGACATGACCTGCAGCTCGACCGGGTCGCCGTAGCGGAACGAGAGCTGGACCTTGAGGTGCTCGCCGTCCTCGCCGAGGATCAAGAGCGGCTCGGGCGCCTGCACGTCGGGCAGCACGCCCGGGTCGGCCTCGACCTTGATGATCTCGCGCATGCGTTTGAGGCCGCGCTCGAGGAAGGTCGGCACCTCGCGCAACGGCATGCGTGCCTGGCGCCGCGAGAGCCCGTAGGTGATGGTGCCGGTGCCGGGGCCGCCGGCGATCGGCAGGAGGGTGTTGTCGCCGTCGAAGAGCCACGACGCCGTCGGCTCACCGGCGACGCGCGTGCGCTTGTCGAGCGTCTTGCGCTTGCCGTTGACGATGATCTGGACCTTCAGCGAGAGGCCCTGGTTCTTGAGCGAGTCCACGCGCACGCGCGGGCGCACCGGCTCGAGCTTGATCTGCAGGCGCCGATCGGTGTCGCCGAGGAAGACCTCCTGCACGCGCGAGGCGGCGCGCAGGAACATGTCGAGGTTGCCGTTGTCGGCGACGAGCAGGTTGGGATCGTCCTCGTCGTCCTCGAGCAGGCCGGCGATGCGCGCCGCGATCGTCTCGTCCGAGCGCTTGAAGCCGAGCGCGTTGGGGTTCTGGAAGAGCGCCTCGCGCACCTGCTGGCCGGCGATCGGCCGCTCCTGCCCGCGGCCGCGCTTGGAGAAGGTCGAGCGCAGGAGCCTCACGCGCATGACGTCGTCGGGCGTCAGCGGCAGGTCGAGCCGGATCACGAGCCGATCCTCGGCCTCGTCGTTCTGGACCTGGAACTCCTGCGCGACCTCCTCGGCGTCGTCGAGGATGCGCCCCCAGCCCGCGCTCTCCGCGCCGCGCAGGGTGGGATCGGCCAGCGCCGCCAGCGCCAGCGCGACCTTGTGCTTGCACAGTCCGTGCTTGTACGGGCAGCTGCACTCGCTCTTGACGATCGTCGCGTCCTTGGAGCTCAGGAAGATTCGCACCTGGTAGTTGTCGCGCGCGCTGCCGGTGACGGTGCCGGAGATCCAGTTGTCGTCCTCGCGCCTGGTCTCGACCACACGCCCGCTGGCGAAGTACTGACAGCCACGGGTGAACGTCTTCTGTCCGACTTGCTTTTTGAGCTTTCGCGTCCGCAGCGACTCGATGTCGACGGTGAGCACTGTTGCCTCTTCGGGCGGCTGGGTCGTCTTGCCCGTCGGCCGGCGACGCGCCACGTGCGCGTGCGTCCGGGTCTCGGGCTCGACCGTCTGTCGTCGTGGCCTTGCCGCCAGGGCCACGTCACGCCAAGTCTAAGCGCAATCGCCCTCGAGGCGAGAGCGAGGGGTCGTGCCGATTTCGCTCGGCACGTGCCCCGATCTTCGCGCCCTCAGGCGCGAGGCCGCCGCGGCACACGTCGTGCCACGGCCCTCCGATGCGATCCTGGTCGGGGCGACAGGATTTGAACCTGCGACCCACAGACCCCCAGTCTGTTGCGCTACCAGGCTGCGCCACGCCCCGATACTGGATCGCCCACCGCGGTGGCGGCTGTCCTCCACCGCGCTCACGCCGGCGGGCCGATCGCTCGACCCGCGCGACAAGATCTCATCCTCACGCAGCCGCGTCCCCGTGCGACGCTCACGCGCCCCCGGCCCGCGGCGCGCGCTCATCCGTTGAGCGCGCCTTTGAGCACCTGCGAAGCCTTGAAGCTCAAGACCCGCCGCTCCGAGATCGTGATCTCCTTGCCGGTCTGGGGGTTGCGCCCCACACGCGGCTTCTTGTGCCGGACGACGAAGTTGCCGAACCCGGAGATCTTCACCTTGTCCCCGCCGCCGAGCGTCTCCTTCATCGTGTCGAAGACGAGCTCCACCAGCTCGGCGGACTCGCGCTTGGACACCCGAGAAGAACCCTCGAGCTGGGCATAAACGGCTTCGACCAAGTCAGCTTTCGTCATCCGTCGCCTCCCATCGTCATGGACCCAGTCTCGCCCGAAACCGGGTCACTTACAACGGCTCAGGCCGCCTTCCTCGCCTGCTCCACGATGCGGGCGAAGCCGGCCGCGTCGTGAACGGCGATGTCCGCCAGCACCTTGCGGTCGAGCTCGATGTGAGCCCGGCCGAGCAGCGCGACGAGCTCGCTGTACTTGACGCCGAGCTGACGCGCCGCCGCGTTGATGCGCGCGATCCACAGGGTGCGGAACTGGCGCTTCTTCTGCTTGCGGTCGCGATAGGCGTAGACCCACCCCTTGAAGACCGCCATCTTGGCGGTCTTGAAGAGGGTCGACCGACGACCGCGGTAACCCTGGGCCGCCTTCAGCATGCGGTTTCGGCGTCGACGCGCTTTGAATCCGCGTTTCACTCGAGCCATGACTTCAACTCACAGGTTGTAGGGGATGAGACGCTTGATGTTCTTCGCGTCCGCGGGTTCGACGTAGGCCGGCGCCACGTTGTTGCGCTTGCGCTTGGAGCTCTGCTTGGTCAGCTTGTGGCCGTGCATGCGCTTCTTGCGCTTGAGGAGGCCGTTGGCGGTGACCCGGAAGCGCTTGGAAGCGCCCTTGTGTGTCTTGATCTTGGGCATTTTCGTCGTCCTCTCACACGCTCGCAACAAGCGGCGTGCCGATGGCGCCATCGCCGCCGTCGCGTCCGAGCCCTGGTCGTCTATTAGATCGGAACGTCGGGCTGGACCTGCGCGGGTCTGTCGTCGTCTCGGTCTGCCGAGGGCCAGCCGGTCGGCTGGTAGGCACGGGCGGGATTGAACCGCCGACCC
This sequence comes from Deltaproteobacteria bacterium, assembly GCA_011526585.1. Classification (GTDB taxonomy): domain Bacteria; phylum Myxococcota_A; class UBA9042; order PHBI01; family PHBI01; genus WYBB01. The sequence continues at coordinate 11,939 of WYBB01000025.1, read as the reverse complement.
CTACCGTGTCAAGGTAGTGCTCTCCCACTGAGCTACGTGCCTGTCTGTCCGGCTCGGCCTCCGGGGGAGGCTTCGCCAATCAACGACGTTGCTTGCGCTTCGTCGCTGCGCCGCGAGACCCGCGTGCGGGGCGCCATCTTGCGCAGATGGATGGGCCAGTCAAGTGATTTTCATCGCGGGCCCGGTGCCGGGCGGTCGGCCCTGGCGAGGGGTGCCGGCAAAAGCGCTATCGGCCAGGTGGCGCCTTCTGGTATCGATGCACGCTCCCGGCCGCACCCGGCCGGGCCATGAGACCAAGGCGAGCGAGGTGGCGACGATGAAGAACTGGATCATGCTCATCGGGGTGGTGGCGGCGCTGCAGGCGTGCAGCGACGACGGCCAGCGCGGGATCGGGCAGCCGGACGCCACCGACACGGCGAGCGGCGAGACCAGCGCCGACACGACCGAGCCCGGCGACGACGCGACCGCCGACTCGACCACCGAGGACGTGGCGCCGGAGACGACGACACCACCGGTCCTGGCCAACGCCTGCGACGCGGAGCGGGCCTGCACGACCGGCACCTGCCGCTCGGGGGTCTGCGTCGCCGATCCACCGGCGGGCGCGGTCTCCTACATCACCGACCCGGAGAGCAACACCCAGACCGATCGCTGGCCCGAGCTCGGCTGCGTCGACATGAGCCAGGCCGCGCCGGCGGAGACCGGCACCGCGACGTTGTATGGCGCGGTCGCGCGCTTCGGCAAGGGGCGCAAGACCACCGGGATCCACGTCTCGGTGCTGCTGGCCGAGGGCTTCGACCCGAGCGCCTGCGAGGCCGAGCGCGACGCCGCCGCCCGGCAGGACTGCTATCGCGAATACGGCACGCCCATCGGCACGGCGCTCTCCGTGCCGGCGACGCCCGAGACGGTGCCGGGCGAGTGTCTGCGCCACGAGGACTGCCCGCTCGGCTATCAGTGCTTCGACCCGGCGGAGCTCGGGGGGAGCTGCGAGGAGCAGTTCGGCCTCTACGAGATCGCCGGCGTGCCGCTCGGTACGCCGCTCATCCTGCGCGCGTACGCGACGCAGAACGAGTCGCAGTGGCACGACACCTGGGTCTTCAACGTGATCCTGCACGCCGACCAGGTCGTCGACGGGCGCGTGCAGTACGACGCGCAGATGGTCTCCGAGGGGCAGTGGATCCTCACGACCAACTCGGTGGGTCTACCGGACATGTCGCCCGACAACGGCGCGGTCGGTGGGCGTGTGCGCGACTGCCAGCTCGCCGACCGCGACTCGTGGCCGATCGGCGACGTGCGCCTCGGGCTCGCGGGACCGGGGCGCTCGATCGTCTACTTCAACGACCTCGAGGACGACACGGTGCCCTTGATCGATCGGCAGACCACGGACATATTGGGCCGGTTCGCGGCGCTCGACGTCCCCTCGGGCTGGAATCGGATCGCGGGGGCGGCGCGGGTCGACGGGCAGGTGGTCACGGTCGGGGGCGTGCCGGTCTACGTCGTGCCGAACGCGCTCTCGATCGTGTCGTGGCCGGGCACGCAGCCGTACTGGCGGCAACGTTGACAAGGCGCCGCTGGTCGCCGACGGGGGGCTCGATGAGGATCGGGGCGTGGAGATGGATGAGGTTGGCGACGGTCCTGAGGGTGCTCGGATGGGCCGTTGCCACGGGCACGTTCGGACTCGCCGGGGCAGGCGTGCTCGGATTGGCCGTTGCCACGGGCTGCGGCAAGGAGATCCCCAAGCCCAAGCCGTCGCAGCGCAGCGACGTCACCGTGCCGCTGCCGCCGTCGCCGGACCTCACGGCCAAGCCGTACGAGAAGCTCAACGCCGACGGCAGCTACACCGTCGAGGGGCTCCTGCGCGAGCGTGACAAGCTCCTCGGTGAGTCGGTCACGGTCAAGGGCGTCGTCAAGAAGCTCGTGAAGTGCCCGCCGCCGCCGCCTCCGCCGCCACCGGATCCGGACGCGGTCGCCGAGGTGGTCGACATGGACGTGCCGCCGCCGCCGCCGCCGCGCCCGCCGCGGACCTGCAACCCGCCGCCGCACCTCTTCCTCGTCGACAAGACGCCGGCGTCCAAGCGCGAGCTCCTCGTCTACGGCTCGATGTGGAGCGTGCTGCCGGAGCTGAGCGACGGCCAGGAGGTCTCGCTCACCGGCAGCTTCGACATCGTCAGCAAGGACGGCGTCTTCCTGCGGCAGGCCGGCCTGCTCGTGCTCGACGATCTGCCCGAGCCCGAGCCGCCCGCGCCCCCCGAAGCCGGCCCCGACGCAAAGTAGGGGCGGCCGGCCGCCCGCGGGCGTTCGGGAACAAGCTGAGGAGATCAGGAGCAGAGCAAGTCTGGCTCCTGGCTTCCTCCATTCCTGGTTTCCTGATTCTCGGGATCTGAGGAACCCAGGAACCGAGGAATGCAGGAGGCTCCTTCTCCCCGCTTCAACGACGCGATCGCGCCAGGGCCAGCGCTTCATCGAGGCGCGCGAGCTTCGCGCCGAGCGCCGCCCTCGGGCCGCTCCGGTACGAGCGCAGGTCGGCGGCGAGCGCGGCGCGGAAGCGGTGGCGCGCGTCCTCGAGGAAGGGCACGAGCAGCGGGTCGCGCGTCGCGAAGAGGCGAGGGCCCCAGGCGGCCGTGAGCGGATCGCGATCGACGTCGTCGGGGGGCGCCGTGTCGCCGACCGCGACGACGATGATCTCGTAGAAGCGGCCGCGCTCGGTGACGAGGCGCTCGGCGCTCGGGCGCAGGCCGAGGCTCCGCAGCGCGGGGCGGATCTCGGCCTCGAGGTGACTCGGGCAGAGCACGAGCGCGCCGAGCGCGCGCGTGGTCGCCGGGTCGCGCGTGAGGATCGACGCGATGGTGCGCCCGCCGAGGCCGGCCAGGAGCGCGACGGTGGGCGTGGGCGCGGGCGGCAGCGGATCGAAACCGTCGCCGGTCAGGAGCTCGAGGCGCGGGGCGAGCTCGGACGGGACCGGCATGAGCCGTGCGGCCGGCTGGATCTCGATCCCGACGGCGTGGATGTCGGGCCTCGCGGCGAGCGCGCGCAGGAGGATGGCGCCGCGATCGTGGCCGATCTCGACCAGGCGTGAGGCGGCGGGCGCGACCTCGCACACGGCGGCGACGAGCGCGTCGATGCGGCCCGCGGGCGCGGCGTGCGGCGGCGACGACGGCCCGAGCTTGCCGTCGCGAGGCGATTTCGTTAGCACAGGCGCCGCTGGCGCATGGTGGTCCGGACGATCGTCGTTCATCGCTGCGTCGCGAGCGAGCATGCCATGGCCGACTTCGATCAGAACAGCGCCGAGAGCCTGGTCTTCACCTTCAAGGAAGGGCTCCTGTCCGCGGTGGCCCATGATCTGAGGATCAAGGTGACGCGCTTCACGCTTGCGGTCGACGCGGGCGACGGTGGCGACGTCGCAGGCGGGCCGCGCGTCGAGGCGCGCTGGGACGCGGGCTCGCTGGTCGTCGACAGCGTGATGCGCGACGGGCGCGAGAACCCGGGCGCGCTCGGCCAGCGCGACCTCGACAAGATCGCCAGAACGATCCGCGAGGACGTGCTCCAGAGCGCGCGCCACCCGGCGATCACCTTCCGATCGGAGCGCGTCGAGCTCGCGGCAGAGCGTGCGCGCATCGAAGGTGCGCTCACGCTGTGCGGGCGCACGCGGACGATCGCGATCGAGGCGAAGAAGGACGGCGCGCGCTGGGTGGCCGAGGCGACGCTGCATCAGCCCGACTATGGCATCAAGCCGTACTCGGCGATGCTCGGCACGCTCAAGATCAAGCCGGACGTGAAGGTGCGGGTGAGCGTGGCGGCCGACGCGATCGCGGCGATCGTCGGGCCGCAGGGCGGCTAGGAGAACGAGATGGTGGCGCACTTCGACGACGAGGCGAGAGCCGGGCGGATCATTCCGTTCGGCAAGCGGGGCGGGCCCGAGGGTGGCTGGACGAAGGACACGCTCGAGAAGCGCCTCATGCGCAAGGTCGCGCGCGCGAGCGAGGACTTCGGCCTCATCGAGCCCGACGATCACATCATGGTCTGCGTCTCGGGCGGCAAGGACAGCTACACCATGCTGCACCTCCTGCGCGAGCTCAGGCGCCACACGCCGTTTGCGTTCACGATGGTCGCGGTCAACCTCGACCAGAAGCAGCCGAACTTCCCCGCGGAGGTGATCCCGCGCTACATGGAAGAAAACGGCTATGATTTCATGGTGGTCGAGCGCGACACCTACTCGGTCGTCACCGAGAAGATCCCCGAGGGCAAGACCTACTGCTCGCTCTGCTCACGGCTCAGGCGCGGGATCCTCTACGACACGGCGGCGAAGATCGGCGCGACCAAGATCGCGCTCGGCCATCACCGCGACGACGCGATCGAGACCCTGCTCCTGAACCTGCTCTACTCGGGGCAGATGAAGGCGATGCCGCCCAAGCTGCGCTCGGACGACGGGCGCAACGTGGTGATCCGGCCGCTCATCTATTGTCACGAGGAGGAGATCGCCGAGCTCTCGCAGATGCTGCGCTTCCCGATCATCCCCTGCGATCTGTGCGGCTCGCAGGACGGGCTCCACCGCAACAAGGTGAAGCAGCTCATCGCCGAGCTCCACGCCGACAACCCCAACGTGAAGGGCAACCTCTTCTCGGCGCTCTCGAACGTGCGCCCCACGCATCTGCTCGATCGCAAGCTGCACGCGGCGATCGGTCACGACCTCATGGTCGGGCGCGACGAGGGGCTCCTGGCGCTGGAGGGTGGGTGCGGCAACGGCAGCTCGGGCTCGTCATGAGGTGCTTCGAGGCACCAGCGCCTTGAACCCGTCGGGCGCGTCGGTCTCGAGGTGGAAGCCGTGGAAGGGCGTGATGCGACTCACCGTCGCCATCGGCAGCATCGGCTCCTTCTGCAGCGAGGCGGCGCCGTCGACGCGCAGCGTCGCGCCGTTGATGAAGGCGGCCGCCGGTGACAGGAGGAAGCAGACGGCGGCCGAGACCTCGCTCTCGGTGCCGGGGCGCGCGGTCGGGTTCTTGACGAAGCTCTCCTGCGCGATCTTGGCGACGCCGGGCGAGTAGTTGTGGAGCCCGCTCGAGACGATGAAGCCGGGCGCGACGCAGTTGAGGCGCACGCCGGCCGCCGCCCACTCGATGGCGAGCGTCTGCATGAGGTTGACCACGCCGGCGCGCGCGGCACCGGTGTGGGCCATGCCGGGGAAGCCGTTCCAGATGTCGGCGACGATGGTGACGACGGCGCCGCCGTGCTTGCGCATCGCGTGCATGAAGGTCGACTGCGTCACGAACCACGTGCCGTTGAGGTTCGTCTCGATGACCGCCTTCCAGCCCTTGGGGCGGATCAGCGCGGCGGGCGCGGCGAACTGCCCGCCGGCGTTGTTGACGAGCAGATCGATGCGGCCGTGCTCGGCGGTGAGCGAGGCGATCACCTCGTCGACCAGCACCTCGTCGCGGATGTCGATCGTGCGCGCGTGCGCCACGCCGCCGGCGGCACCGATCTCGGCGACGACCTGGGCGAGCGGCTCGGGCCGGCGGCCGGTGACGATCACCGTGGCGGACAGGCGCGCCAGCTCGTGCGCGATGCAGCGCCCGATCCCGCTGCCGCCGCCGGTGACGAGGGCGACCCGTCCCGCGAAGAGATCGTCCCGGAAGATGCTGTCGAATCGTTTGGCGTCGGTCATTGGCGCGTGATACCGCCGGGCCGATGACAGGGCAATCACCATCGGGTCGGGCGCCCGACCTGGCGGAGATCGCGGCACGCCTGCGTGCGCCGCCGGCGGATCTGCAGCGCTCGCCGGCGGCCTGGCGCGTGGCGCGGCTGGCCGCCGACGCCGGACTCTTCCTCTTCGACTACGAGGCGCGCGTGCAGCTCGCGCTGCCCGAGGCGTGGTTGCCGCTCGGCCGGCCCGATCTCGGCGTGACCGGCGAGCCGCCGCGCTGGGAGCGCGGGCGCTTCGGCGAGTCGAAGTACCTGGCGTTCCGCCACGACGTGCTGCTCGGCAGCCTGCACGCGGGCCACCGCGCCAAGTGGGGCGCGCACGAGCTCTGCCACGGGCTCGTCGGGTTCGCGTGGTGCGCCGAGGGCTCGCTGCTCTTCCATGCGCTGGCCGCGCGCGTGGCCGAGGCGCTGCCGGTCGCGCTCTGGTACTTCTTCGACGAGGCGGGCGCCGCGCGCTGCGAGCGACACCGCGGCATGATCGAGCTCGGCCCGGGCTACTGCGAGCGCTGCGAGCGCGAGGCCGCGCAGAGCGACAGGCGGGCCGAGGGCGAAGACAGCGCGTGGATCGATCGTGGGCTGGCGTTCCTCGAGCGCGAGCTCGACGGCGCGCGCCGCTCGCTGATCGAAGGCAGGCCGGTCTTCACGCCGCACGGCGCGATCGATCTCATGAGCGACGGGCTCGCCTACGCGGCCGCGCACGCGCCGCGCCTGCGCTCGGCGGAGCACGAGCGCGGGATCGCTCACCTCTTCGGCGGCGAAGGCGACGGCGCGCGCGGGTGGTTCTCGGCGCTCGAGCCGTTCATCGATCACGTCGCGCGGCTCGGCCAGGTGATCGCCGGGCGGGCGCCGCTCGCAGCCGGTGGTCCGGTGTACGGTGAGGCTCGGCTCGTTGCGCAGGACCTCGGGCTACGGCTCGTGCAGATCGGCGCCGACGCCGACGGGGACTGCTTCGCCGCGCTGATGGGGATCGTCGCCGCGCTCGGCGAGCGCGAGCCGGCGATCGCCGAGGCGATCGACGCCTACCGGGCGCTTCACGAGGACTACGAGCTGCCCGCGCCCGAGGAGGTCTTCGCGGTCGGCTATGCGCTCCCTGGTGATCACGGCATCGGCGTCGCGCAGCTCGAGGCCGGGCTCGAGTCGGCGCTTGGCGCGACGATGGCGCACCTGGGCGAGACGAAGACGGCGCTCATCCGGCGCTTCGCCGCGGCGGCCGAGCCGTCGCGCGCGCCGTTGGCCGAGCGCTTCGCGGCGTTCCTTGCGCGCGAGCTCGGCGCGGAGGCGCGCGAGACGATCGGCCTGGCGACCCTGGAGGCCGCGATCGCGTCGGTGCCGCCGCCGGATCCGGTCGAGCTCGCGCTCGGGCTCGACGGCGCCGAGACCGAGACCTTGCGCCTCATGAGCGGGGTGGTGCTCGTGCGTCCGGGCTTCGACGCCGGCGGCCTCCTGATGCACGGGCGCGCCGATCCACGCGGGCCGCGCTCGTTCCTCGTGCGGCGCGACGCGGGCGACGAGGTCGGGCTCGTCGCGCTCTCGGAGCGGCTCGCCGCCGAGCTCGAGGCCGGGCCGCTCGACGCGGCGGCGGTGATGGCGCGCATCGACGAGGACACCGAGCTCAGGGCCATCCTCGAAGAGGGGCTGCTCGTGCCGGATCGCTGGAGCCTCGAGGTGTCCTGAGGAGAGACGACGCCCGTCGATCGAGAGTTCGCGAGCGAAGCAACGCCGGACCCGCGCGTTCTTGCCGCGAGCTCAATTCAGGAGGCGCTTGCCGTCCTCATCGAGCTCCCCAGGCCGATCGAGGCGCGCGCGCGTGCGCTCGGCCAGGAGCGCCATGTCCTCCTCGGCGATGCGCTGATCCTCGCTCGCGGCCAGGCGCGCCATCTGGCGCCTGCGATCGCGGATCTTGTACCAGGCGACGAAGATGAAGAGGACTGTCATCAGGCCCCAGAGGAAGTTGCCGTCGGACAGGAACATGAACGGCGAGCTCGACGCCTCGAGGTCGTCGTCGAGGCGCGCGAAGTGCTCGGCCGGGGTCACGCCGACGCGCTGGAGGAAGGCGGCGTCGAAGGGCACGCCGGCGCCGGCGTCGTGCAGGAGCCCGACCACCGCGCCCGGTCCGGCGTCGTGCACCATGCGTTTGACGAAGAGCGCGGAGAGCGCATAGGCGATCTCTACCTTCTTGCCCTGGTTGGGGAAGCCGCGCGCGAGCTCCTCGTAGTCGAGGAGCTGACCGCTCGAAGCGGCCTGCAGCGCGGTCTGCAGGCGCGAGAGCACGCTCTCGCCGGCGAGCCAGATCGCCAGGCCCTCGTGGAACCAGCGCGGCAGCGAGCGGGCGCTGCCGTGCGCCAGGCCGTGGTCGTAGGTGTGTGCGAGCACGTGGGCGAGCTCGTGGTCGAACGTCTCCATCAGGGTCAGGACGGCGGTGCCGTGCGCGCGCAGGATCACGCGCTGCTCGCGCAGGAAGGTCACGCCGGCGGCCCACTCCGACATCGGGTTGGGCTCGGGGAAGCCGCGCGCGAAGGCGTCGGCGTCCTCGGCGACCCAGATGTCGATCGGGCGATCGAGCCGGTCGCAGGCGGCGATGGGCCGGCACATGCGCTGCAGGCGCTCCTCGGCGACGCCGGCGAGGCGGTCGAGGGTCGCGTGCACGTCGGCGTCGCCGAAGAAGCGGAAATGCTCGGTCGTGCGGTAGGGCGTCGCGGCGCTGAGGTCGCGGGCCGCGGCGCCGGAGCCGAACAGCAGGACGAGGGCGAGCGCGGCGAGGAGGCGTTTCATGACCCTGGCAAGCTAAGGTCGCCTCGTGCGCGCACAAGGCCGACCACGACGAATGGGCAGGTCACGCTCACTTCGGCGTGCAGTCGGCATATATATAGGTGGCGAAGCCCGGCTTGACGATCGCGTCGACGCGGCCGTCGGGCGCGTGCCAGAGGAAGGTGCCGGGGCAGTCGTGCGTGTCGCTCTCGAGCCGGATCTTGTAGGTTTTGTCCTCGAGCAGCGCGAAGAGCGCATTGCCTCCGGGCGTGGTGGCGGTCGCGCTGGCGCTGAAGGTGAGGCCGTCGAGGTAATAGGGACCCTCGCCGTCGCTCGGCTCGATGTCGACGCTGACGCCCGCGAGCCCGACCGTCTGGCCGCGCGCCGGGTCGTAGACGCGCACGAGCAGGCCGCCCAGGGTGTCGTCGTAGGTGGCGCCGGCGAGCGCGAAGGCGGCCTCGACCGCGGCCGGTTGGAACATCTCCGCCGAGATCTCGGCGTCGCGCGTGCGCGTCACGAAGTTCGAGCGAACCGGGATGAAGCCCTCCTTCTGGACCTCGACCTCGACCTTGGTGTCCGCCGGCAGCGCGATCGTGTAGCGGCCGTCGGCGGCGGTCTGCACGCAGGGGATCCCCGAGGGTGCGACGATGCAGACCTCGACGCCGGCCAGCGGCGACTGATCGAAGCCGTTCACGAACGAGCCGGTGTAGGTGACCTCGACCTCGTCGCCGCCGTCGTCGTCGCAGGCGCCGAGCGCGCTCGGCACGGCCAGCGCGAGGGTCAATGTGAGAATACGAGCGCTCATGGGGTTTCCTGGGATGAGTTGTTTTGATTGTCGGCTGTTGTCTTCCAACGTTCGCCATCGGCGAGCACGGACTCGGGCGGAACGCAGGAGGACATGGGAATACGGGCCCCGCGGCCGATGAGCGCGCCGCGGCCGACGAGCGCGCCGGCGCCGATCACCGCGCGCTCGCCGATCCGGACCGCGGGTCCGATCGAGGCGCGCGCCTCGACGACGGCGCGCTCGCCGATCACCACGCCGGGCGCGATGACGGCGTCGAGCGCGACCTGGGCGCCGGCGCCGATCACCACCGGGGCGATGACGAGACGGTCGGCGACGATGTAGTGGCCGGCGACCGAGGCGCCGCTGCCGATGAGGGCGCCGGGACCCATCTCGAGGAGCCCCGGATCGAGGAGCACCGCGTCGCTGGAGATCTGCGCGCTGAAGGCGACGCGCGCGCCGGCCAGGCGCAGGACGACGAAGCGCAAGAGCGCCGACTGACGGTAGACGAGCCCGAAGGGCGGCAGGTCGAGCCAGCGGCGCGCGATGAAGCCGAGCGCCCAGGCGTAGAACGGGCCGCCGCGCAGCATGCGGTAGGTGCCGGGGCGCGGCTTGGGCAGGAGGAAGAGCGTGAGCGCGCAGGCGAAGATCCAGGCGAGCGTCGCGACGACGAGCGCGAGCGCGACGCCGAGCGCCGGCGCCGCCGGCAGGGCGTGGAACGTGAAGAGGGCGCAGGTCGCCGAGAGCAGCAGGAGCCCGAAGAGGCCGGCTGCCCAGAGGACGTCCATCACGAGCATGCCCAGGGCCACTGAGAGGTTGTCGCGAAATCGGCTGCGGTGGGCGTCTGCGGCGTCAGTCGGTCGCTCGCTTGTGCGGCGTACGTCGAGTACGCCTCCGCGCTCCCTTCCCTCCTTCCTTGCAGCCATCCCACCTCGCTCGATTTTTCGACAACCTCTGCGCGGAGCGTAGCAACGAGTCGGAGAAATGGCTACGGCGGGCGCCCGGGAGCCCGGGGTGGCGGAGGAGCGGGAGCCGCGCTCGCGGCGGCTCCCGCTCCGTCCTGCTCAACGATAGAGCGCGCAGAACGACCAGGTGTCGCCGTCGGCGCACTCGGGCGGCACGCAGTGGGGCGTGTCGGAGACGGCGCTGTCGCAGACCCAGTCCGGCGGGAAGCCGAGCGCCTGGCAGTCGGCGTGCACGAGGCACTCGACGTCGCAGGTGTCGGGGCCAGCGCCGCCGTCGCTGCAGCGGAGCCCCTCGGACTCGCACACGGCGCGCGGCACGCCGTCGCACTGGTCGACGGTGCTCACGCAGGTGCCGTGGTCGACCTGGATCTCCTTCTGGTTGAAGTAGCAGCCACCGACCGCGCCGGCGTGCCCGTCGATGGCGTCGCAGTTGTCGAGGCAGAACCAGCGGAGCTCCTCGAGCGCTTCGCGCCCCGACGCCGTGCCGCGATCCGGCAGGCAGCGCCCGTCGACTCCGCCGGCCCAGCCCTCGCTCGCCGTCGAGCCGACACAGCTCAGGCCGTCCTCGAAGCCTTCACAGTCGGCGTCGGTCTGGCACGCGCAGCCGAGGATCGTGTCGCTGCCGCAGAGCATGCACATCGGGAAGTGCTTGCCGCTCGCGGTGACACGCCCGCAGACGACCTCGTTCACGCCGTCGCCGCTGTCGTCGCGGCAGAACTGACCGGGGCCGTCGAGGCCGTGCTCGAGGAAGGAGCCGGCGCCATCGGGGTAGCCGCCGTCGGCGAGGATCTCGTCGAAGTCGAGCACGTCGATGTCGGCGCAGCGACAGCCGAGGTGGCCGAAGAGCGAGGGGTCGTCGACGTCGGCGCAGTCCGCGTAGTCCGGCGGGTCGGGCACCACCTCCCACTCGAGGCGGTTCTTGCACTTGAAGTCCTGGTACTTGCCGGGCGGGAGGGTCGCCTCGTCGACGAAGCGCACGAACGGGAAGGTCTCGCTCGCGCCCTCGCGCCCGGTGGTGATCGCGAGCGCGGCCGCCGGCACCGGGATGAGCTGCTCCATGTCGAAGGGCGAGGCGGCGGCGCAGCCGGCGACCGCCTGCGAGAACGCGAGCCACATCTCGGCGAGGGCCGGCGTGTCGATCGGCAAGCCCATGGTGTGGGGGAGCACGCAGCGGGTGTAGACCTCGTCCTGCATGAGGAACGCCTTGATGCGGGCGAGGTCCTCGCAGCGCGCGTCGTTGACCGGATCGCCCGGCGCGATGGCAGCGTCGCAGTCGAAGGCGTCGGCGCCGATCCCCGTCGGCGGCGGCAGCGCGATGGCGGCGAGGTCGAGCTCGGCCTCGCAGATGCGAATGCTCTCGTCTTCGGCGACGGGCAGCTCGTAGAGCATGGCGCAGAGCGGCGCGGCCAGCTCGCTCAGCTGCCAGAAGGGGACCTTCTGGGTCGGCGCGGGTGGGCCGGCGATGTCGTCGCTGACCTTGCCGGCGAGTGGCTGGTCGATGGCGAGGTCGGCGACGTGCACGCCGTAGTGCGTCTCCAGGGCCGGCTGGGCCGGGCCGCCGGGGGTGTGACGCAGGCGCGCCCAGCGCACGAACTGGTTCGAGGCGATCACGCGTTCGACGTTGGGCCACTCGGGCACGTCGAGGTTGAGCGTGAGCTCGAGCTGCTCGGAGATGTGGGCGACCGGCGCCGGGCATTCGTCGAGCCCCTCGAGCACCGTCACCCTGGCGAAGGCGTCGCGCAGGATGTCCT
>WYBB01000152.1 GCA_011526585.1 Deltaproteobacteria bacterium | reverse complement strand
CGGCGTCGAAGGCCATCTGCGCGATGATCGGCAGATCGCACGCGTCCTTCACGGCGTCGATGGCGATGCGCATCTCCGAGAGCAGGCGGAAGGTCTCGAGGATGATGAGGTCGACCCCGGTATCGGCCAGGATCTTCGCCTGATCTCGGAACATGGCGCGGATCTCGGCGAGGTCCTTGTCGGCGATGACGCCGGGCATGATCGAGGTCGGGCCGATGGCGCCGGCGACGTACGCCTTGCCGGCGGCGACCTCGAGCGCGATCTCGGCGGCGCGGCGGTTGATCGCCTCGAACTTGTCGGCGAGATCGTAGCGCGCGAGCTTGGTGCGGTTGGCGGCGAAGGTGTGCGTCTCGAGGATCTGCGCGCCCGCGTCGAGGTAGTCTGCGTGGATCTGGCGCAACATCTCGGGGCGCGCGAGCGCGACCTCCTCGAGGGCGTTGGTGATGAAGACGCCGCGCTCGTAGAGGAGGGTGCCGATCGCGCCGTCTGCGACGAGCGGGCCGCTGGCGAGCGCTTCGCGGAAGGGTCTGAGGGTCGGTCTGTCCATTGCGCGGCGAAACGTAGCAGGCATCGCGCGCAAAACCCATGGCGGAGGTCGCGCTTCAAGGTCGTTCGTAATACGACATGAATAGTGTCTCAGTGGCACACCTCGTGGGACACCCGGGACACGGCGGGATCGCGCGCGGCGGCCTGCGAGGCGGGGCGTCGTTTTTCATCGCCGGCCAAAGTGCGCGCCAGAGCGACTTGTCCTGCACGTGGCCGCTGTCGAGGCGCGCCGATGGAGGTTGGGATGAAGGACGCGGTCGCCTGGATCGTGGCGGGGGCATGGGTGCTCGGCGTGATGACGAGCGGCTGTGCCGACGGCCGTGACGAGGTGGCGCTCGTGCACGCGGGCGAGGTCGAGCTGATCGGGATCTGGGGGCGGCGGCTCGACGATCGGCGCGCCTATCGGGTGCCGCTCGACTCGGCGCGGGCGGTCGCGCTCGGTCGCTGCACGCGCGAGGCGCTGGCGGTGGTCAACCGCACGGCGCAGGTGGTCGCGCTCGAGGCGCTGGTCCTCGACGGGGATCCCGGTGCGTGGCGCCTGCTCGCGCCGACGCGCGCGCTCGAGACGCCGCTTGGGGAGGTGCGCCAGACGCTCTTGCCCGGCGCGCAGCTCGACCTCGACGTCGCGGTCTGTCCGCGCGAGGCGGGGCCGTACGAGGCGTGGATCGGGCTCTCGTGGCGGGAGGGGGCGCGGGTGCGCGGGCGCTGGGGCTGGCTCGCGGCCGAGGCGCGGGCGGCGGTGCCGAGCCCGACCGGGCCGGGTCCGCCGTGACTCGGGGCGTCATGGGATCCGATAGAAGCGCGCTTCGCCGAAGGTCGTGGGGTCCTTGGGATCCCAGGGGCCCCGACCGTCGACGAGCACGACGAGGCCGCCCGGTCCGAGCGCGCCCTCGAAGGCGATCACGCGGGCCGGCGCGAGGTTCCAGGCCGTCGCCGGGCGTGTCGACGTCAGCGTCGCCACCGTGAGCGCGAGGGGATCCCAGACGGCGACGTCGGCCGCGTCGCCCGCGACGTAGTCGGTGAGCGTGTGCGAGGAGCCCACGCCGCCGAGCAGCTGGCCGCGCTCGTCGTACGCCTCGACGCGCTTGGGCGACATCACGATCCAGCCCGACGTGCCGCCCGCCGGGTCGGCGAAGCGGCGGGGCCAGCGCTCCGTGCCGGTGGGCAGCACGATCTCGCCGAGCCTGGCGCCGTCGTCGAGCCGCAGGATGCGCGCGCTCCTGATCGCGCTCGGCAGGCTTCGCTCGGGTGCGCCGCCGTCGGCGGGACCGGCTGAGCCGGCGAGGAGCGCGAGGCGATCGGGCGGCAGGTCGACCTGCCAGCGCGCATGACCGGTGCGTGGATCGAAGAGCCCGACCGAGACCCCATCGCGCACGAGGAGCCCATCTCCGACGACCTCGATCTGGAGCGCGCTCCCGCGCGCGCGGGCGAGCGGGCGACGCCAGAGCACGGTCGCTCTCTGACAATCGAAGACGGTCAATGTGCCTGCGCGGCTCCCCGCGTAGCAGACCCCGTCGGCAGCGACGCCTGCGAGCGCCTCGTCGAAGAAGCCGGGCTCGCTCGAGCGCCAGCGCTCCTCACCGGTGCGCGCGTCGCGGGCGACGACGATCTCGCTCACGCCGAAGAAGGGCTTGCCGGCCGTGGCGGGCGTGTCGGGGAAGCTCGTGATGACGACGTCCTCGGCGCGACCGAGCAGCGCACCCGAGAAGCTCGGGCAGCGGGATGCGCCGACGTGCGTGAGGCTCATGGGATCGACCGCGGGGAGCCGCGCCGCGGGGCCGAGCGGCGAGAGGTCGTCACAGCGCACGACCTCGAAGCTGCAGGGGCAGCGGAGCGCACAGGCGCCGCCGTGAGCCGTGACGCGGCAGGGCTCGGGGACCGGGAGATCGGAGGTCGTCGGCGCGGCCCTCGCCGCGACCGGCGCGATGATCGAGCGCCGGCCGAGCACGCGGCCGTCGCCGGGCGCGATGAGCAGGGCCTCCCCGCCGGCCTCGGCGAGGAGGTTGTCGCCGAGGCGCGCGAGATCGCGGGGGCCGCCCGGATCGCCGGTCGCCACGCGCCAGAGGCGCTGACCTTCGCGGTCATGGCCGAGGATCGAGCGCAGGTCGGGGGCCCAGAGCGCGGTGGTCGCGCCGAGCTGGATCGCCTGCATCGCCGGCACGATGCGCAGCGGTCGCGGCTCCTCCGCGCGCGAGGGTGCGCCGAGGCACGCGAGCACGACGAGCGCGGTCGCGCCGCCCGGAGCGATCACGGCGCGGTGGAGGCGTCGACCAGCGCCGAGCCGACGATGGTCGCCTCCTGGATGCGCACCGCGGACGCGTCGTCGGCGAGATCGGAGTGGCAGGCGGCCTTCTTGTCGGAGGCGCCGAGCGCGTCGCGCGTCTTCGAGGCGAGGCGGTGGATCTCCTCGGGCGAGAGCACGCCGCGCTTCTCGAGCACGGCGCGCTGCTCGGCGGTGAGCGCCGGCGAGCGCAAGACGCGCGCGCGCTGCGAGAGGGCGTCCTTGCCGCTAGAGAACTCCTGGATCTCCTTGGAGATCCTGACCGAGCACCAGTCGTGTCCGCACATCGCGCAGAAGTCGGTGTCGACGTCGAGGTCCTCGTCGTGCAGCGCGCGTGCGTACTCGCCGTCGAAGGCGAGCTCGAAGTGGCGCTCCCAGTTGAGCGCGGCGCGCGCCTTGGTGAGCTCGTCGTCGCGGTCGCGCGCGCCGGGGATCCCGAGCGCGACGTCGGCGGCGTGCGCGGCGATCTTGTAGGCGATGCAGCCCTGCTTGACGTCGTCCTTCTTGGGCAGGCCGACGTGTTCCTTGGGCGTGACGTAGCAGAGCATGGCGGCGCCGTGGTAGGCGGCGGCGGTCGCGCCGATGCAGCTCGTGATGTGGTCGTAGCCGGGGAAGATGTCGGTGACGAGCGGGCCGAGCACGTAGAAGGGCGCGCCGTGGCAGAGGCGGCGCTGCAGCTTCATGTTGTACTCGATCTGATCGAAGGGCACGTGGCCCGGGCCCTCGACCATGACCTGCACACCCTTGCGCCAGGCGCGCTCGGTGAGCTCGCCGAGCGACGCCAGCTCGGCGAGCTGGGCGGCGTCGGTCGCGTCCGCCAGGCCGCCGGGGCGCAGGCCGTCGCCGAGCGAGAAGCTGACGTCGTAGCGGCGCATGATCGCGCAGATGTCATCGAAGAGCGTGTACATCGGGTTGTCTTCGCCGTGCGCCAGCATCCACTTGGCGAGCAGCGAGCCGCCGCGCGAGACGATGCCGATCAGGCGATCGCGCACGAGCGGCAGGTGCGCGCGCAGCACGCCGGCGTGCACGGTGAAGTAGTCGACGCCCTGCTGGGCCTGGTGCAGGAGCGACTCGAGGATGTCGGCGTAGCCGAGGTCCTCGATGCGGCGGCCGATGATCATCGAGTAGATCGGCACGGTGCCGATCGGCACCGTGGAGGCGCGGATGATCGCCTCGCGCGTCTGGTCGAGATCGCCGCCGGTCGAGAGATCCATCACGGTGTCGGCGCCCCAGCGTTCGGCCCAGCGGAGCTTGTCGACCTCCTCGTCGGTCGAGCTGGCGACGGGCGAGGCGCCCATGTTGGCGTTGACCTTGGTCTTCGAGGCGCGGCCGATCGCCATCGGGTCGAGTCGGTACGACAGGTGCACCTTGTTGGCCGGGATGATCATGCGGCCGGCCGCGACCTCGTCGCGCACCTGCTCCGGGCTCAGGTGGCTCTCGCGCTCGGCGACCCGGCGCATCTCGGGGGTGACGATCCCGAGGCGCGCGTGCTCGAGCTGGGTGACCGGCTCGAAGCCGGCCGGCGCGTGCCAGCGCTGGCCGTCGAAGGTCCAGTCGGCGGGCATGAAGTCCCAGGCGGTCTTGTCGCTCGGCGCCGGCATGCCCGGGGTGTCGGGCGAGGAGAAGGTGCGCGGGCCGCCGATCTCGGGCGCGAGCGAAAACGATCCGGGCGAGGTGCCCTCGGCGCGGCTCGACGGGTTGGCGGCGCCATGGTGGGGGAGGGGGAAGGTGGGTGTCGACATCGGCGCCTCGCGGGGTCGTCGGGGGATCGCGGGCGTCTCATCGGCTCGCTTCCCTCCGCCGGTATGAACCGGATCAGGTTCGACGGGTGCTTCTCAGCGCGAATCGATCGCGCGCCCCGAGCGATGACGAGTGCCTAGCCGAATGCGCGCGGATCGTAAAGCACCGGGGTGCGAACGGGTGGGATCGCGGCGTCGTTTCATCCGACGTGGTCGGCGACGCCGGAGGGCGTCAGGACTTGCGAAGGGTGGCCATGTACACCGCCTTGAGCTCGGCCGGTGTCATCTTCGGGCGGCCGAGATCGTCGCGGTGGCCGACCTTGACGCGCACCTCCAGGAAGGCCGGGCCGGAGGCAGCCTCGAAGGCCGGGTAGACCTCGGCGAGCTCGGCGGCGCTCTTGGCGACGAAGACCGCGGGGTAGCCGCAAGCCCGGGCCACGCCGGCCAGGTCGACCTCGAAGGCGACCGTCGGCTGGCCGCCGACCGAGTCGTGGGCGCCGTTGTTGAGGCAGATGTGCTTGTAGTTCGTGCAGCCGCTCGTGCCGATCGAGGCGAGGCCGCCCATGTGCATGAGCACCGCGCCGTCGCCGTCGAGGCAGTAGACCTTGCGCGCGCGATCCTCGAGGGCGATCCCGAGCGCGATCTGCGACGAGTGGCCCATCGAGCCGACGATGAGGAAGTCGGTGTCGTGGCCCTGACCGCGGGCCTCACGATGCTCGTAGAGCTCGCGCGAGGGCATGCCGGTGGTCGCGACGATCTTCGCGCCCGCGGGCATGTGGTCGAGCAGGAGCCCGATCGCCTCCTCGCGGCTCATCGCGTAGGGCGAGCTCGGCTTGTTCCGGAGCTTGTACTTGTCGAAGGTGCCGGCGCGCACGAGCAGCGCGTAGGGCGCCGGGCGCGCCTGCAGGTGCTCCGAGGCGAGCGCGACGGCGGCGCGGGCGGCGTCGGGCTCCTGGGGGAGCTCGGCGTGCTCGACCCCGATCGCGTCGAGCACGGCACGCGTGATTCCACCCATCTTGACGTGCTGCGGCTCGTCCTTCTTGCCCGGCTCACCGCGCCAGCCGATCACCAGCAGCATCGGGATCCCGTACACCGCCTGATCGGCCAGTGAGGTCAGCGGGTTGACCGTGTTGCCGAGGCCGGAGTTCTGGAGGTAGACCACGCCGGGCCTGCCGCTGGCGAGAAAGTGGCCGGCCGCCAGCGCCACGGCGCTGCCCTCGTTGGCGGTGATGAAGTTACGTTCCGCCGGCGTGTGGTCGGTCACATAGGCGCAGAAGTCCTTGAGGAGGGAGTCGGGCACGCCCGCGTAGAAGTCGAGCCCGGCTTCCTTCAACCACCCGTAGAGCGTACCGCATTCGAGCGTCATCTTCGCCTCCTCCGCTCCGTCGGGAGCGAGCGGGTGTGCCTAAGCAATCGAGCGGCGAGCGTCAAGGCTGGCGGTCCGTGTCCCGAGAACCACGCGGGCTGTGGCACGGCGACCACGCTCGGTCCGACGCCCGCCCGTCCCATGGCGAACGAGGCCATGGCACGAGGATTGCGAGGGTGTGGCGGGTCCCTCATCAGCGAGCAGGCCACAAGCCGTGGCGCGCTGTCGACGCCCAACACGTTCGGAGGCCCCATGCGCACCATCGCCTCGTCCATCGCCATCGCTCTCATGGCGCTCGCCGCCTGCACCTCGTCGGAGCCACCGCGCGTCGGCCCGACCCCGGCGGTGCTCCCGCCGGTCTTCCCCCCGCCGGGCGCGCTCGTCGACGACCGCACGGTCGCGAGCGTCGCGCTCCCCCCCGAGGAGCCGGGCGCGTCCGCGCCGAAGACGCCCGACCTTGCGCCGACCGCGCCGTCGACCGAGCCGGGTCCGCTGACCGTCTCGATCGACTCCGGGACCTTGATGTACCCGTCGACCAAGTACGCCGACGCGCCGATCTGGTTGCGCACCTCCCGGCCGGTCACGGCCGAGGCGCTCATCGACGCGGTCGAGCTCATCGGCGCGCCGAGCAAGGAGGACCTCGTCGCGTGGCGCACGACCCGCGTCGGGCTCACGCTCGAGGCCTCGCAGGACGATGCGACGATCTGGTTCCTGCGCCCCGAGACCCGCTTCCAGGTGGGGCACTGGTACCGGTTGCGCGTCGCGCCGTCCTTGCGCAGCGGCGAGACCCCACCGCTCGGGCAGGAGATCGTCTCCTACTTCCGCGGGCCCGAGCCCCTACGGGTCAACGGCGTCTCGTGCGGCTGGCCCGCGTGTACGCGCGAGGACCGCTGGACGGTCTCGTTCAACGGCCAGGTCGACGCGGCGACGCTGGCGGGTTGCGTGCGCACGGTACCCGCGCTCGACCTCGGCAAGGTCTCGGTCGAGGGCTGGTCGATCGTCTTCCACCCGAAGAACACCAGGGTCGGCCAGGCGTACCGCGTGCTGGTCGGCGGCACCTGCAAGAGCGTCGACGGCGACCCGCTGCGCACGCCCTTCGAAGCGACGATCAAGGTCGAGACCCCGCGCGCCCGCCTCTCGCTCGCTCGCGGCACCGGCTACATCGCGCCGGCGGTCGGCGCGGGCCCGCCTGCGATCAAGGTCGGGGCCGCCTACACCGGCGCGCTCACCGTCGGCCTCACCCGCCTCACGCGCGAGACCCTGCCGGCCTTCCTCGCCAAGAACCTCGAGTCCTGGGGCGGGCTCTCCTTCGCCGACGCCGAGGTCGCAAAGAGCGCGACGATCTCGCCGCGCGGCGTCGACGCCGGTCACGTCGACGTGCCGATCTCGCTCGCGCCGGCGCTCGGCGACTCCGATCGCGGGCTGGTCTACCTGCGCGTCGAGGCGGAGCACATCGGCGACAGCGACGAGCCGCCGCTCCGCCAGGCGCTGGTGCAGGTGACCGAGCTGGGCGTCTCCGCGAAGTCCGGGCCTGAAGACACGCTGGTGTGGGTGACTTCGCTCATCGACCACACGCCGCTGTCGGGTGTCCAGATCGCCGCGCTCGACGACCAGGGCAAGACCGTCTGGACCGCCACCACCGACGCGCGCGGGCTCGCCACCGGCCCCGGCCGCCGCGACGCCACCGGCGAGGGCTCGCAGGTGCGCGTCCTGATGGCCTCACGCGGTGAGGACCTCGCCTTCCTCGACCTCGCCGAGTACGCCAACCGCACCGAGCCCTACGAGTTCGGCCTGGACCAGGCGTGGAACGCCGAGGCGCACGGGCTGCGCGGCATCGTCTTCACCGAGCGCGGCGTCTATCGTGCGGGCGAGACCGTGCACATCAAGGCCCTCCTGCGCGTCGAGCGCAGCGGTCGCCTCGATCCGGTCAGGTCGCGCACCGTCGCGCTGACGATCACCAACCCGCTCGGGGATCGCATCCTCGCCCGTGACGTCGAGCTCGGCGCGGTCGGCGACCTCGAGCTCGACCTGCCGCTGCCGGAGGCCGCGTCGCTCGGCACCTACCGCATCGAGACCGCGGTCACCGACGAGGCGAGCGGGCACCTCGCCGGCAGCTTCCGCGTCGAGGCCTACCGCCCCAACACCTTCGAGGTGCAGGTCGGCGAGCTCGTCCGGACGCTGGTGCCGACCGAAGAGGGCACGCGCGTCGACGCGATCCGCGGCGAGGCGACCGGACGCTACTATTACGGGGCCGCGATGGCCGACGCCGGCGCGCGCTGGTGGGTGCACCGCGAGGACGCCGCGTTCACGCCGGCGGCGTACCCGGGGTTCACCTTCGAGGTCCCGCGCTGGTCCTATGACACCTGGGAGCCGGAGGGCACCTCGGTCGAGGCGATCGCCAGCGGCGAAGGGGTGCTCGACGCCGACGGCAGGCTGGTCATCGAGGCGCCGATCGACGCGCTCGCCGAGTCGCTGGTGAAAGGCCCGCAGACGCTGCGCCTCGAGGTCGAGGTCACCGACGTCGACGAGCAGACGGTCACCGGTCGTGGCAGCGTGCGCATCGAGTCGGCGGATCACTACCTCGGCGTGCGGGCCTCCAAGAGCTTCGTCGGGGTCGGCGAGGAGGTCGGGGTCGAGGCGATCGCGCTCACCCCCGACGGCGCGGCCGTCACCGGCAAGGCCTTCGAGCTGCGCTTCATCCAGCGCACGTGGGAGAGCGAGTGGGTCACCGTCGCCGGCGGCGGCCGCACGTGGCGGAGCGAGGTGCGCGAGGACGTGCTGTCGCGCCAGCGCATGACCAGCGCGGCCGAGCCGGTCAAGGCGAGCTTCGCGCCGCCGCGCTCGGGCCTCTACTGGATCGAGGTCGAGGGCAAGGACGACCAGGGGCGCGCGGTCAAGGCGCGCGAGTCGGTGTGGGTCTGGGGCGAGGGCGCGAGCTGGGCGGGGAACGACCAGGGCCACGTCGACCTCGTGCCCGCGCAGGAGCGCTGGAAGGTCGGCGAGACCGCGCGCTTCGTCGTGCAGTCGCCGTTTCTGCGCGCGCAGGCGCTGGTGACCGTCGAGGTCAACGGCGTCGTGTGGCGCGACGTGCGCGTGCTCGAGGGCACCGCTCCGCTCCTCGAGGTGCCGGTGAGCGACGCGATGATGCCCAACGCCTTCGTGTCGCTGGTGATGGTCGGCGTGCCGCCGGGGGGCGGGCCCGACGCCGAGGCCGAGGTGCGGATCGGCTACGAGCGGATCGAGGTCGACACCGCCGAGCGCCGCGTGGCGGTGACGGTGACGCCGGATGCGCCGCGGCACGCGCCGGGCGAGCCGGTGCGCGTGCGGGTCGAGCTCGGCGACGCCGAGGGGCGGCCCGTCGCCGGTCAGGTGACCTTCATGGCGGTCGACGAGGGCGTGCTCTCGCTGACCGGGTATCGCACGCCCGATCCGCACAAGGCGTTCTATCGTCCACGCTCGCTGGCGGTGGTCACCTCCGAGGCGCGAAAGCAACTCTGGTCCAAGCTCGTCGCCGACGACGGCATGAAGAGCGACTGGGGCGGCGGCGGCGAGGGCGGCGAGGCGACGAACTACCGCGCCGCCTTCGCGACGACGGCGGCGTTCTTCCCCGACGTCGTCGTCGGGCCCGACGGCAAGGCCGAGGTGAGCTTCGACCTGCCCGACAACCTCACGACCTTTCGCCTGATGGCGGTGGCCGCGACGGTCGATGGGCGCTTCGGCCAGGGGGAGTCGGAGGTCGAGGTGGCCAAGCCGCTGCTCGTGCGACCGGGCCTGCCGCGCTTCCTGTCGGTGGGCGATCGCGTCGACGCGCGCGCGGTGGTGCAGGCGCTCGATCCCGAGCTCTCCGGCGAGGTCGTCGTGACGGCCGCGGTCTCGGGCCCGGTGCGCATCGAGGGTGAGGACGAGGCGCGCATCGCGGCGAGCGCGAAGGCGACGCCGGTCGTCTTCGACGTGCGCGCGACCGAGCCGGGCCTGGCGACCTTCGCGTTCACCGTGAGCGGGAGGCGCGGCGCGACGCCGGTGAGCGACGCGGTGCAGATCCAGGTGCCGGTCCTGTGGCCGGCGGCGACGCGCAGCGCGATCGCCTCGGGTCTCATCGCGCCGAGCGACGACGCATCGGCGACGAGCCTGCAGATCCCCGACTGGGTGCGCGACGACATCGGCGGCGTGACGGTGACGCTGACCTCGACCCGCCTCGGTGAGCTCCTGCCCGGGCTCGACTACCTCCTGGAGTACCCTTACGGCTGCGTCGAGCAGACGACCGGCGGGACCCTGCCGCTGCTCGCGCTGAGTGAGCTCCAGTCCGGGTTCTCGCTACCCGGGATCACCCCCGAGCAGGTGCGCGTGCGCGCGCAAGCGGGCCTCGATCGCCTGCGCACGATGCAGACCTGGTCGGGCGGCATGGGCTACTGGCCCGGCGACACCGCGCCGCACCCGTGGGGCTCGGTCTACGCAGGCATGGCGCTCGTGCGCGCGAGCAGGATCGCGGGCCTCGAGGTGCCGGCCTCGTCGATCGAGCGCCTGTCGTCCTACCTGCGGGACATGCTGCGCGATCAGGCGGCCAGCGCGCGCGAGGAGTGGCACTCGGAGATCGAGGTGGTCAAGCCCTTCGCGGCGTGGGTGCTGGCGCAGGCCGGCACCCCCGAGCCGGCCTATCACGCGGCGATCTTCGCCGAGCGCGACAAGCTCCCCGACTTCGGCAAGCTCCTCCTCGCGCTCGCGATCAGCGAGTCGCACGGTGACGCGACGATGGCCGCGACGCTCCTCGACGAGGTGATCGCGACCGTGCGCGTCGACGGCGCGCGCGCCCGCATCGAGCGCCAGGCCGACGCCTACTACTGGAGCTCGACGATGGACTCGGACGTGCGCTCGATGGCGCTCCTCGCGATGGCGCTCGAGGCGATCCGCCCCGGCGATCCGCTGCTCGCCAAGGTGCAGCAGGGGCTCCTCGACGAGCGCGAGTCCGGCCGCTGGATGAGCACCCAGGACAACGCCTTCGCCATCCTCGCGCTGGCCGGCACCTTCCTCGCCACCGAGCGGGCGGGCGCCCGTTTCACCGCGAGCGTCGAGGTCGATGGCCAGGTCTGGCTCAGCGAGGCGATGTCGAGCGACGACCCGGCCCCGAAGACGCTGCACCTGCCGATGTATCTCGCACGCAAGGCGAGCGGCAAGGAGCTCGTCATCAAGCGCGAGGGCGACGACGCGCCGGTCTACTTCACGCTGCGCTTCGACTACGCGCCGGCCCAGGTGCCCGACAAGCCGCTCACGCAGGGCTTCGAGATCACGCGTCGCTACCGCATCGCCACCGGGCCACGCGCCGGGCAGGAGGCGACCGAGCTCGAGCCGGGCGACCTCGTGCGCGTCGACGTCGCCGTGCGCACCGTCGAGGACCGGCGCTACGTGGCGGTCGACGACCCGCTGCCCGCCGGCCTCGAGCCGGTGACGCTCGACTTCGACACGACGCGCTCGTCGCTCGCGGCGCTCGTCGGCGAGGAGCCGCGACAGTGGTGGCGGCCGACGATCTTCAACTTCAAGGAGCAGAAGGACGACCGCGTGCTCGCGTTCGCCGACGTGATGCCCGCGGGTACGCACACCTTCACCTACCTCGCGCGCGCGACCAGCGCCGGTTCGTTCATGGCGCCTTCGGCGCGCGTGCACGAGATGTATCATCCGGGCGTCTTCGGTCAGTCGCAGGCGACGCGGGTGGCGGTGCGATGAGCGCGCTCGCCCCGCCGGCGCCGCTGACCTCGACCCCGGCGCGACCGGGCGTGCGATCGCGTTCACGCTGGGCTCGCCGTCTCCTCCTCGGAGCGAGCCTCGCGGTCATCGCGTTCTTCGCCTGGGTCGCGCTGGTGCCGTTTCCGCAGGAGCTGCTGCGGCCCGACGGGCACACCAGCACGCTCATCGTCGATCGCCACGGTGCGCTCCTGCGCGAGGTGCTCTCGACCCAGGAGACGCGCGCGCGCTGGACGCCGCTCGCGGAGATCTCGCCCCACCTGGTGATGGCCACGATCCACGCCGAGGATCGCCGCTTCTACGACCACGCCGGCAGCGACTTCGCCGCGATCGTGCGCTCGCTCGCCATCGCGCTCACGACCGGCGAGCCCCGCTCCGGCGCCTCGACCATCACCCAGCAGACCGTCAAGCTCACGCTCCAGCGCGACGCGCCGCGCACGCTCGCGACCAAGCTCATGGAGATCGTCTGGGCCTGGCGCCTCGAGCTCGCGCTCGAAAAGGACGCCATCCTCGAGCAGTACCTGAACCGCGTGCCCTACGGTAACCAGCTCGTCGGCGCCGAGGCCGCGAGCTGGATGTACCTCGGCAAGCCCGCGCGCCAGCTCTCGCTCGCCGAGGCGAGCTTCCTCGCCGGACTGCCCAACTCACCGACGCGCCTCAACCCGTACCGCGCGCTCGAGCGCGCCCGCGCCCGCCAGCGCTGGATCCTCGATCGCATGTACGAGCGCGGCGCCATCGACGCCGCCAGCTGGCTCGCCGCCCGCGCCGAGCCGCTCGACCTCCAGCCGCGCCGCTCGACCTCACGCGCCCCCCACCTCGGCGCGCGCCTCGCCGTGGCGACCTCCGCCCTGCCGGCCGAGGACCGCCCCGCGACCCTGCGCACGACGATCGACCTGCCGCTGCAGCTCGATCTCCAGCGCCTGCTCGCCGCGCAGACGCCCGACGACGCGATCGCCGGGCGCATGCAGGCCGCCGCCGTCGTGCTCGACACCGAGACCAGCGAGGTCCTCGCCTGGGTCGGCTCGCGCGAGTTCCGCGACGCCGCCATGCTCGGCCAAAACGACGGCGTGACCGCGCTCCGCCAGCCCGGCTCCGCGCTCAAGCCCTTCGTCTACGGCGCGCTCTTCGAGGCCGGCCAACCCTACGACACGACCTTCGACGACCGCCCGACCGCGTTTGCGACCCCGAGCGGCCCCTACCTGCCCGAGAACTTCGACCGCGCCTTCCACGGCGTGGTCACCGTGCGCGAGGCGCTCGGCAGCTCGCTCAACATCCCCGCCGTCGCCGCCCTCGAGCGCGTCGGCGTGCCGACCGCGCTCGGACTCCTGCGCCGGCTCGGGCTCGAGACCCTCGCCGCCGACGCCGATCACTACGGCCTCGGGCTCGCGCTCGGCAACGGCGAGGTGCGGCTCCTCGATCTCGCCGGCGCCTACGCCACCCTCGGGCGCCTCGGCCGACACCTCCCGGTGCGCTGGCTCGTCCCCGACGCGCCCGCAGCCGATCGCGTCGCCGCGCGCGTGCTCTCGCCCGAGACCTGCTTCGTGCTCCTCGACATGCTCGCCGACGATCGCGCGCGCGGCGTCGGCTTCGGGCTCGCCGGCCCCTTCGAGCTCCCCTATCGCCTCGCCGCCAAGACCGGCACCTCGAGCGACTTCCGCGACAACTGGGCGGTCGCCGTCACGCCGCGCCACACGATCGCGGTCTGGGTCGGCAACTTCGACGGCCGCCCGATGCACCGCCGGCCCGGCCGGAGCGGCGCCGCCCCGCTGCTCCGGCAGATCGTGCAGCGCCTGTATCCCGGCGCCGCCGACCGCGGCGCCGTGCCCTGGTTCGAGCTGCCGCCGACCTTGACGCGGCAGGACGGTGAGTGGGCACGCCGCTGACCCAGACGTCGCCCGGTCGCGGTGTCCCGCGGTCGCCGGCTACCGATTCGATTGCGCGGGCATGTCGCGCGCGCGCGCCTGCCCCGTCGCGCTCAGGCCGCTGCGCACGGCGTTGGCGACGTTGCCGCAGGCCTGGCGATCGGCGGCCTCGAGGCGGAGAACGCCGTCGACCGTCGGGACCGCGCCCGCGGCGATGCACGATCCGAGGCTAAGCGACTCGAGCCACGGGCGCACGTCGAGGGTCAGCTCGAGCAGATCGGTGTCGTCCGCGACGAAGATCGTGCTCTCGCCAAAGCGCGCGGTGACGTTGAGGTCGAGCGTCAAGCCGAACGGTGTCGGCCCGCCATCGAGCGCGACCGTCCCCATGACGTCGAGCGACGCGCCGTCGAGCGGATCGCCGTCACCGACGGCGCCGTCCGGACCCAAGCCCCGCGCGCCCGGGCGGATCTTCAGCTCGATGCGCTCGAAGGCGCCTTCGACGATCTCCAGGCCATCGAGTGGCGGATCGAAGGCGCCGCTGACGAGGTCGACCACCCAGCCGCCGCTCACGCGCAGCCGATCGCTCTGCGCCCCACAACTGGCGGCGTCGGGGCTGACCGCCGCGGGCAGCGCGTCACAGGACTCCCCGCTCGGCAGGATCAGGTCGAGCGTGTCGGCGTACACGAAGGCCGCCTCGATCTCAAAGCTCGTGCCTTCACGATCCGCCATGATCAGCGTCTGGCTTCCCGGCGCGACCAGCCGCATCTCGACCGCGACCGGGCGGCGCGGCCGCTCGGGACGCTGCCCGTTGCCGGTCTCGGAGCCGGCGCAACCCGTGATCGCGAGCCAGCTCGCAATCACCATCGCTCCCATCGATCGTCCACCGTACATGCGCCCAGCGCTCATGTTCCGACCTCGGTCGTGACGTCACCTTCGTCCTCGCCCTCGCCACTCATACCAGCATTGCGTCGGTCGCGCACCGGCTGGGTCACCGGCTGTAACGCGAACACGGCGGTAAACACCTCGCGGTTTCCCTCCGCGCTCGGGGCCGCTTGCGGCAGATCACGCAGCTCGCGATCCGAGATCTCCAGGAGCCGCCGGCGGAGCCTGGCGATCTCCTCGACCGCCTCGGCGTAAGCGTCGGGGGACAGGACCAGGGTCACCGAGGTGATGTTGCGCTCCTCGCGGGGCACCTCGTCGAGCGCGCGGCTCGCGAGCTCGAGCAGCGAGCGGTGGTAGTTGCGCACCGCCAGCGACTGCACCTCGGGGCCGGTCGAGATCGTGCGCTCGCTCGGGTGGGTCTTGCCCTCCGCGTCGGTGACGAGCAGGCCGAGGCGCAGGAGCAGGTCGATGGCCCGCTGCGCCTGCGCGGGTCGGATGCGCGGCCTCAGGCGGCGCCCGATCCAGCGCGCGTCGAGCTTGAAGTCCGGCAGCTGGGCCATGTCGCGCACCGCCAGCGCCCACCAGACCTCGTAGACCGAGAACTGATCGTCGCGCAGGCGCGTGACCTCGTCGGCGACGACACGCTCGCGCAGGCGCATGAAGAGCGCGTTGCGCTCGTCGTCGCTGCGCGCGTTGGCGATGAGCACGAGAATACGGAAGACCTCGTGCTCGCGTCGCGAGAGCCCGAGCCCGCGCGCGAACTTGTCGACCGACTCGGGCGCGAGGTTGCGCAGGCCATCGGTCACGAGCTTGAGGTAGTTGGGCGAGGCGAAGCCCGCCTTGCGCGCGAAGCTGCGGAAGCTGAACCCGGGCCGGACCGCGCGCAGGAACGGGATCATCGCGCGCAGGTAGGCGCGATAGTCCGTGAAGCGGCTCACATCGGGGCGCTCCGGTGTATTCTCGACCGAGGCCTCGGCCTGGTTCTTGTCGTCCATTCACTCTCCGGTCGTGGCGGGCGCGGGAGTGCCGCAGCGCGTCCCGTGGGCGACCGTATTCTCGGCGAGGTGACGGAATTTGGCAAGACCGCACGAGCCAAGGCCCGGTGCGCGTCCCGTGACCCGAGGTTTGACAAGGACTCGAGGCATGCCTACCGTGAGTGCGGTCAGTCGGTCATGGACGCGGGGGGGTGTATTCCATGAAGCTGCGAGTGATGCTCGTGACGAGCGCGGTTCTCTGGGGATGCCAATCCGATGGCTCGGACGAGAGGTCCGGCGACAACGACGCCTCGGGTGGCGAGGCCACGGCGGACGCGCTCGGTGAGGCGATCGATGGCGCCTCGGGGGAGGGTGGTCCGGGCGACGATGACGCGCCCGGCGGCGGCGACGGCGGCGGCACGCTCACCCCGCCCGACGGCGCGGACCCGGGGAACGACGGCCTCGGCGTCGATGGCGACGCGGCGGTCGAGCTGGAGGACGTCGTCGGTCAGGCCGAGGGCGCGCCATGCGTCGACGATGCCGAGTGTTTCTCGGGCTGGTGCGTTCCCTCGGCGATCGGCCAGGTCTGCGTCGAGACCTGCGTCGACCAGTGCGACGCCGGGCAGGCGTGTATCCCCGCCGCCGAGTCGGGCACCGATCCGGTCTATCTCTGTGTGCCCTTCGTCGCGCCCCCTGGCACCGACACCGTCTCGTCTCCCGACGGCGACACCTCGGACGGCGACGGCGCGACGACGAGCGACGGGTCGGGAGGCGACGGCGGTCCGAGCGACACGGCCGAGACCTCGGAGACCTCGGCGCCGGGCGACGCGCAGATCGACGATACGCTCGATGACACGCTCATCGAGGATGTCGACCCCGGCCCCGACGTGCCGGGCTCGGAGACGGTCGTCTCCGATGGCGACAGCGACGGCGACGGGATCCCCGACGACGAGGACCACCTGCCGTGCCTGGCGATCTACCTCGTCGTCTACAACAACAACGTCTCCAGCGCCTCGCTGCTGCTCAACGGGGTCGAGGTCGTCGGCGCCAACGCCTTCCCCACGACCGAGGAGATCACCGTCTTCATCAATCCGACCTCCGGCGACAACACGCTCGAGCTCGGTGGCAAGCTCACCGGCTCGCCTTCGGACACGCTCACGCTGGTCGTCATCGACACCGAGGGCCGCATCTACTTCGCGGTGGTGATCGCGCGCGAGCCCGGCAAGCCCGCGGACCAGACCTACACCTTCACGGTCGACGCGACCTGCCCTTGACCTGGTGCGCCACGCGGTTTGCCCTTCGACGCGCCGTGGTGCATCTTCACCCACCTCGGAGCCGCACATGACCTACACGCTCAAGCCGTTGATCGCCTGCCTATTCGTCCTGACGCTCGTGTCGTCGGCGCCCGCCGAGGCCAAGCCCATCCGCACCCCGGGCCGCTTCGGCCTCGGCATCGGCATGGGCACCATCGCCAATGGGCTCTCCGCCAAGTACTTCATCGACGGCAAGAACGCGCTCCAGTTCAACCTCGGCGAGTTCGGCGGCCGCGGCTACGATCACCGCTGGCGCCGCTTCGGCGGTTTCGGCTTCTCCGCCGACTATCTCTTCGAGATGCCGGCGATCGCCCGGGCGGGCAACGCCTTCGAGCTCGCCTGGAACCTCGGCGCCGGCGTCGGCGTCGGCTTCGACGACGACGACTACGACCACAAGGACGAGCACTACGAAGACTACTTCGCGCTCGCCGCCTCGTTCGTGCTCGGCCTCGAGTTCAACTTCATCCCGATCCCGCTCGACATCGTGATCGAATATCGGCCGGGCCTACTCCTCGTGCCCTACGTCGACCTCGATCCGATCGACTTCACCGCGCACATCCGCGTGTACTTCTGATCAGTCGGTGATCGCGCCCTCCGAGGCGCTCCCGACGAGTCTCGCGTACTTGGCGAGCACACCCCGATCCCAGCGGCTCGGCGGCGGGCTCCAGCGCGCGCGTCGCGCGGCGAGGACCTCGTCGGAGACCTCGAGGTCCAGGACGTTGCGCGTCGCGTCGATGTGCACGACGTCGCCGTCCTCGACGAGGCCGATCGGCCCGCCCACCGCGGCCTCGGGCGCCACGTGCCCGACGACCATGCCGTGGGTCGCGCCCGAGAAGCGCCCATCGGTGATGAGCCCGACCGCGCCGCCGAGCCCCTGGCCGATGAGCGCGCTGGTCGGCGCCAGCATCTCGCGCATGCCCGGTCCGCCGCGCGGCCCCTCGTAGCGGATGACGACGATGTCGCCGGCGACGATGCGCCGCGCCTCGATCGCCGCCATCACCGCCTCCTCGCTGTCGAAGACCCGCGCCGGCCCGCGCATCACCGGGACCTTGACGCCGCTGACCTTGGCCACCGCGCCCTCGGGCGCGAGGCTGCCGCGCAGGATGGCGATGTGTCCCTCGGGATAGATCGGCGCGTCGAAGGGCCGCACCACCTCGCCGTCGGGGGTGGCCGCCACCGCCGCCAGGTTCTCGGCGACGGTCTTGCCGGTCACCGTCAGCGCATCGCCGTGCAGGAGGCCACGCTCGAGCAGCATCTTCATCACCAGCGGCACGCCGCCGACCCTGTGCAGATCGGTCGCGACGAAGCGGCCGGCCGGCTTGGTGTCGGCGAGGTGCGGCGTGCGCTTGCGGATCGCCTCGAAGTCGTCGAGGCCGAGCGGCACGCCGGCGGCCCTGGCGATCGCCAGGAGGTGCAGCACGACGTTGGTGCTGCCGCCGATCGCCATCGCGACGGTGATGCCGTTTTCGAAGGCCTGGCGCGTCAGGATCTCGCGCGTCGTGAGGCCGCCCCGGCACATCGCGACAAGGGCGCGACCCGCCGCGGCCGCGGCGCCGACGATCTCGTCGTCGACGTTGGCCATGGTCGAGGTGGCGGGCAGCGCGAGCCCGAGCGCCTCGATCGTGCTCGACATCGTGTTGGCGGTGTACATGCCGCCGCACGAGCCGAAGCCCGGGCAGCTCTTGCGCTCGATCACCTCGAAGGCGGCGCGGTCGATACGCCCGGCCTGCAGCGCGCCGACCGCCTCGAAGACGCTGGCGATGTTGAGATCGACCCCGGCGTGGTGGCCGGGCTTGATCGTGCCGCCGTAGACGAAGACCGCCGGCAGCCCGAGGCGCGCCATGGCGATGAGCGCGCCCGGCATGTTCTTGTCGCAGCCCCCGACCGCGAGCACCGCGTCGAGGCTCTGGGCGCGCACGACCGTCTCGATCGAGTCGGCGATCACCTCGCGCGAGACGAGCGAGAGCTTCATGCCCTCGGTGCCCATCGAGATCCCGTCGGAGATGGTGATGGTGCCGAAGGTCTGCGGCATGCCGCCCGCGTCGTGGATCGCCTGGGCGGCCGCGTCGGCCAGCCGTCGGAGTCCGGCGTTGCACGGCGTGATCGTCGAGTGCGCGTCGGCGACGCCGATGATCGGCTTTGCGAAGTCGCCGTCACCGAAGCCGACCGCGCGCAGCATCGCCCGGTTGGGCGCGCGGGTATCGCCGGTCGTCACCACGAAGCTCTTGGGGTTGTCGCGCCGTTCCGTCATCGTATCGCCTCGTTCCAAGCCGCACGGAAAGCTGTCATAAAGGGCAGACCATGTCGACCGACCTCATCGTGACCGACGCCGTCGTCATCCCCGGTGACGACCTCATGGTGATCGCCGTGCGTTCGTCGGGGCCCGGCGGGCAGAACGTCAACAAGGTCGCGACCAAGGTCGAGCTGCGCTTCGACCTCGCCAACACGACCGCCTTGCCCGCGCCGGTCAAGGCCCGCCTCGCCGCCGCCTGCCGCGGGCGCCTCGACGCCGAGGGGCGCGTCATCATCACCAGCGAGGCGACGCGCAACCGCATCCGCAACCTCGCCGACGCACGCGAAAAGCTCGCGGCGCTGATCCGCGAGGCGCTCGTGCCGCCCAAGCCCAGGCGCCCGACCCGCCCGACGCGCGCCTCGAAGGAGCGGCGCATCGACGACAAGCGTCGCCGCGCGAGCGTCAAGCGCGAGCGTGGTGGTAGATTCCCGGTCGATTGATCCAGGTGCGCGCGCCACCTCGTGTGGAACCGAAAATGCAGGCCCGCACGACATCGTCGAGGAGGCTCCCATGGTCACCCTGGTCGCACGTTCGCTGCTCTTCATCGTGGGCATGATGATCGCCGGGTGCGGCGATGACGACGGGCCCGCGCCCGACACCGGCGAGACCGCGGACACGAGCGACGCGTCGGACACGGCCGAGACGAGCGAGACACCCGAGGTCGCCGACGGCGAAGACGCGGACGAGACCGCGGACGAGACCGACGCCGGCCCCGAGCTGCTCCTGCACGTGCCCTCGCCGGACTGGGCCGAGCAGGTGATCTACTTCGTCTTCACCGACCGCTTCGAAAACGGCGACCCCTCCAACGACGACCAGGGCGCCGGCGAATACGACCCCACCCGCACCAGCCACTACTCCGGCGGCGACCTGCAGGGCGTCATCGACCGCCTCGACTACATCGCGGGCCTCGGCGCGACCGCGGTCTGGGTGACGCCCCCCGTCGCCAACCAGTGGTGGGATCCGCTCGCCGAGTTCGGCGGTTTCCACGGTTACTGGGCGCGCGATTTCACCGCCGTCGACGAGCACCAGGGCACACTCGCGACCTACCGCGCGCTCTCGGACGCGCTGCACCGGCGCGACATGTTCCTCATCCAGGACATCGTCGTGAACCACACCGGCAACTTCTTCTCCTGGGACGGGCCCTACGACCCGGACGACCCCGCGACAAACGCCGTGCTCAACCCCGGGTCGCTGCCGACCGCGGCCCCGACCCAGGCGCCCTTCGACCGCAACGACCCGACCGATCCCGAGGACCGCGCGCTCGGGATCTACCACTGGACGCCGGCGATCTCCGACTACACCGATCCCGTGCAGGAGAAGACCTGGCAGATCTCCGATCTCGACGATCTCGCGACCGACAACCCCGTCGTGCGCGAGGCGCTGCGCGACAGCTACGCCCACTGGATCCGCGAGGTCGGCGTCGACGGCTTCCGCGTCGACACCGCGAAGTTCGTCGAGGTCGACTTCTTCAACGACTTCGTGCACGGCGACGACCCGGCCCACCCGGGCATGGCGCTCGCCGCGGCGGCGACCGGGCGCGACGACTTCCTCACCTTCGGCGAGGTCTTCGACGTCTCGGCCCCGCTCGACGACGCCGGCGACCGCAAGGTCGCGAGCTACCTCGGCAGCCCCGAGGCGCCAGCCCTGCGCGCCGTGCTCGCCTTCCCGCTCTACGAAGAGCTCGGCCGCGTCATCGGCGGCGGTCGCGCGACCGAGCTCCTCGCCTACCGCCTCGAGCGCTTCATGGACCCGAGCCTCTACCCCGACCCGTACGTGATGCCGACCTTCGTCGACAACCACGACGTGCAGCGCTTCGTCGCGGCCGTGAGCCCCGACGCGCTCATGCAGGCGCTCACCGTGCTCTTCACCATCCCGGGGATCCCTGTGATCTTCCAGGGCACCGAGCAGGGCTTCGGCGAGACGCGTGCCGCGATGTTCGCCGAGGGCTGGATGTCGGGCGGCGTCGACCACTTCGACCCGAACGCCGAGCTTTATCGCTTCATCGCCTCGCTGGCCGAGCTCCGGCGCACGCACCCGGCGCTGACGCGCGGCGATCTGACCGTGCTCGAGGCGAGCGCGGCCGGGCCCGGCGTCATCGCGTGGCGGCGCGCGCTCCCGGGCGACGGCGGCGCGGCGCTGGTCGCGCTCAACACCGCCGAGGAGGCCGTGCTCCTGAGCGGTCTCGCGACCGGGCTCGCGCCGGGCGGGCGCCTCGACGTCGCCTTCGCGCGGGGCGACGAGGGGGTCGGCCCCGCGCTCTTCACCGGTCCCGACGGCGCGCTCGTGCCGCACGTCATGCCCGCGCGCTCGGCGCTGGTGCTCCAGCCGACGACGATCGTCGAGCCGCCGCCGCCGCCCGCGGTGACGATCACCGTGACGACGCCGCTCGAGGGCGCGGTGCTCACCGAGGACACCGTCATCGCGGGTACGGTCGACCCGCCGGCGACCTCGCTGCGCGTCGTGCTCGACGACTACCTCGAGCGCGCCGCGACCGTCACGCCCGCGGCCGACGGCACCTGGAGCGCGACCCTGCCCGTGAGCCAGCTCCCCTACGGCGACAACCTACACACGCTCACGATCTACGCACCCGCCGACAACGTCGCCTCGCCGCGCTACACCTTCACGACCAGCACGGTCTTCGATGGGGTGATCGCGAGCTTCCCCGATCCGATCGGGGACGACACCGGGCCGAGCGGCACCTACGGCTACCCGCAGGACGCGACCTTTTCGGCGGGTCGCTCGATGGACATCGAGGAGGTCGTCGCCGAGGTCGGCGCGACGACACTGCGCCTGAAGATCCGGATCGGGGAGATCTCGACCGTCTGGAACCCGGCCAACCTCTTCGATCACGTCTGCTTCAACGTCTACTTCGACGCGCCCGCGCTCGAGGGCCTGGCGATGCTGCCGAAGATCCAGGCGACGGCGCCTGATGGATTCATGTGGGATTTCATGCACTTCGCCTATGGTTGGGGCAACAGCCTGCACAAGACCCAAGGCGCCAGCGAGACCGACTGGGGCGACCCCGCGATCGGGCGCCCCAAGATCGCGGTCGACCGACCGACCCGCACGATCACGTTCGAGTATGCGACGAGCTCCTTTGGACTGCCGAGCTGGGAGGGCGTCAGCGTCTACGTCACGACCTGGGACTTCGACGGCATCGACGCGCGCTATCGCCCGCTCTCCCCGAGTGGCGGTCCCTGGACGATGAGCGGCGGCGAGCCGACCGATCCCTACGTCATGGACGAGCTCGGCCCGGTGGCCCTACCCCTCGAGTGAGGGCACGAGGACGAGCTTGCCCGAGGTGGCGCGCGAAGCGAGCAGGGTGTGGGCCTGGGCGGCGGCGGACAGCGGCAGCTCGCGATCGATCGTCAGGCGCAGGCTCTCGTCGGCGACCCAGCCGAGCACGTCGCCGGCGCGCTCGAGGAGCTCGGCGCGGGTGGCGGTGTAGTCGCCGAGCTTGGGCCGCGTCAGGAAGAGCGAGCCGCGGCGGTTGAGCTCTTGCGGGTCGAAGGGCGGCACCGGGCCGCTCGCCTGGCCGAAGAGCACGAGCGTGCCGCGCCGCGCGAGCGACGCGAGGCTCGCCTCGAAGGTGGTGCGCCCGACCGAGTCGTAGACGAGCGCGACGCCCGCGCCCGCGGTGAGGCGGCGCACCTCGTCGGCGATCGCGTCGTAGCCGATGGCGAAGTCGGCCCCGGCGGCCAGCGCCCGTGCGCGCTTGTCGTCGCTCGAGGCGCAGGCGATGACGCGCGCGCCGCGCCGCCTGGCGATCTGGATCAGCAAGAGCCCGACGCCGCCGGCGGCGGCGAGCACGAGGCAGGTGTCGCCGGGGGCGAGGGGGCGCGTCGCGCACGCGAGGTAGTGCGCGGTCATGCCCTGGAGCATCAGCGCCGCGGCCTGGCGGGTGCTCACCGCGTCGGGCAGCGGCACCAGCGCGTCGGCCGGGGCGAGCGCGAGCTCGGCGTAGGCGCCCGTGAACGCCACCGAGGCGACGCGCGCGCCGGGCGTGATCCCGGTGACGCCCTCGCCGAGGGCGACGACCGTGCCCGCGCCTTCGCTGCCGGGGATGGAGGGCAGCGCGATCGGGTAGAGCCCGCTTCTCTGATAGATCTCGATGAAGTTGACGCCGACGGCCTCGACGCGCACGAGCACCTGCCCCGGGCCGGGCACGGGATCGGGCACGGTCTCCAGCGTGAGCACCTCGGGCCCACCGGTCGTGTGCATGCGGATCGCTCGCATGCGCCGAGCCTATCAGGGTGTGGAGCGCCTCACCAGAGCGGGCGCGGTGCCAAGACGCCGTCGGTCGCGCGCCCGGGTCCTGGCGGTGCCGCGCAGCCGTCCGGCGATGGTACCGTCGCGCGCGATGTTCGCGCTGGTGCTCGCCCACCGCCTCGCGCGTCCGCGCCGCTGATCAGCGCACGCACTTGTTGGCCGAGCAGCTGTGCCCGGCCGCGCAATCGGAGACATCGTCGCAGCTCGCGTCGTAGCTCTGCGTCTGCTGCTCGAAGTACTGGCAGCCGCCCGCGACGCACACGTGGCCCGACGCGCAGTCGGCATTGTCGTCGCCGTCGCAGCGTCCATCGTACGACTCGGTCTGCTGAGCGAGGTACTGGCAGCCGCCCGCGACGCACACGTGGCCCGACGCGCAGTCGGCGTTGTCGTCGCCGTCGCAGCGGCCCTGGTACGATTCGGTCTGCTGCTCGAGGTACTGGCAGGCGCCGGCGACGCACACGTGGCCCGATGCGCAGTCGGCGTTGTCGTCGCCGTCGCAGCGTCCCTGGTACGACTCGGTCTGCTGCGCGAGGTACTGGCACTGGCTCGCGACGCACACGTGGCCCGACGCGCAGTCGGCGTCGTCGTCGTCACAGAGGCCCTGGTACGACTCGGTCTGCTGCGCGAAGTACTGGCACGTGCCCGCGGCGCACACGAAGCCGTCCGCGCAGTCGGCGTCGTCGTTGTCACACAGGGCGTTGTTCGACTCGGTCTGCGCGCTGCGCACGCGGCACGCGCCGCCGACGCACACCTCGGTCGCGCCGCACGACGCGTTGCACGGGTCGACCGGCTCGACGGGGTCGGTCGGGTCGGTCGGGTCCGTCGGGTCGGTCGGGTCGGTCGGGTCGGTCGGGTCCGTCGGGTCGGTCGGGTCGGTCGGGTCGGTCGGGTCCGTCGGGTCAGGGACGACGGGCGCGGGGGGATCGCCGAACAGCGTCAGCTCCTCGGCGGTCGGGGCGCGCAGGCCGGTGGCGCCGAGCACGTAGCGGCCCGGACCGGCGAACGTGACGCTGTACTCGATCGGCGTGAAGCCGGGGTTGAAGAACGCGTCGCCGATCGTCACGTCGGCGGTCACGCGCGCGCCGTCGTCGGCCGGCAGCATGAACACCTGCGCGCGCTGCGCGGCGTCGACGCTGAAAGGGAAGCCGATGTCGACCCTGCTGAGCGCGCTCGCGCCGTCGCGTACGACGAGCGGCGACAGATCCGCGCCGGCGGTCTTGCCGAGCACGATCGCGTCGACCGCGTGCGGGTTCAGAATCTCGACCGCCCAGTGGCGATACGGCAGCTTCACCTCGAGCGGCTTGGCCGCCGTGTAGTCGCCGGCGCCATGCAGCGTCAGCGGCAGCTCGATCGGCAGGAGCGGGTTGCCGGCCCACACGCCCGGCGCGCTGCGCACGGTGAGCACGAGCTGCAGGTGCTGCGGATAGCTCAGGCGCTCGACGAGCGTCGCGCCGGCGCTGCCGTTGTTCGCGACCTTCGACGAGCGATAGAGCGGCGACGCCGGGTCAGCGGTGTCCTTGATGCGCACCTCGAGCGTCGTCGCCTGGACCGGCGACGCGGCGAGCACGTCGCACTTCAGCGCCTCGGCCTCGATCCAGCAGCGCGCGAGCAGCGGCGCCTCGGCCGTGCCCCCGTCGCACTTGCCTTCGCAGGTGACCTCTTCACCCGGGGTCGCGGGCTCCCCCTCGGAGCAGCCGAGCGCGGTGACGACGAAGGCGAGCGCGATGATCGAGCGACGACGCAGCATGAGTCCCTCTTTGAGCGAAGAAGGTGACGGGGCCGACCGACCGATGCGGGCTCTAGCGAATCGTGGGTGGTTGGTCAAGGTTTGAGTGTCAGTCGGAACGGCAGCTCGCGACCCGGAGCTCCGTAGCCAGGTCCCGAATGAAGTCAAAGACTTCCGCGGACAGACGTCGCGCTTGACGCCACCGCGCGCGCGCGACATGACGCGGGCCGTGGCGACGCAGCGTGAGGACGAAAGCCTCGAGGTGAGCCCGGGCCCACGCCCGAATACGGTGCGCATGGCGTCGGGCGAGGTGGTTGCGATCCCCGAAGGGTGGGCGCACCTCGCTCCGGGCGACGCGCTCCTCACGCGCCGCGTGAAGGCCGGCGGGCCGTCGTGGACCGTGAGCGAGCTCGTGCGCAACAAGCGCATGTCGCGCGGCGTGTGGGCGCCGGCCGAGCGCATCGAGGCGGCGAAGCGCTCGGTGACGTCGACCCGCGCCGCGCCCGAGTACACCCGTCGGCTCGAGGCCGGCCGCGCGCGCCGCGCCCGCGCCGAGGCCGACTACGTGCGCGAGTTCGGGCGCCAGGTCGAGGCCTTCCTCGCCTTTCACGCGAGCCACGCGGCGCTCGCGCGAACGCTCGCCGAGCGCGTCGCCGAGCACGCGACCCCGGTCGGCAGCGGCACCGTCGCACGCACCAGGCGGATCCCCGTCGAGCGCCGCGCGGAGGCCGCGGTGATCGCCTGGCTGCGGCACCAGACCACGGCCTACGACGCGATGCACATCCCGCGCGTCGCCGGCGCGCGGCACGAGGTGCGACGGATGCTCGCCGAGCGCTCGCGTGCGCTCCTCGACCGGTATCGCCGCGGCCTCCCCTCGGAGCCGGGCTGCCCCCTCGTGGCGGCGCTCGCCGGCGCGCCCAAGCCGGACCTGCGCACGCGCGCGGCCGACGCGCGCGAAGACGAGGCCGACCCGTTCGAGGACGACCGCGATGGTCGCGAGGCGGGCGACGTCGGCGACACATACGCGCGCGACGAGGCCGACGACGGCGCGCTCGTGCAGGACGCGGTGCGCATCGCCGAAGCCCGCGCCGCCGCTGGCGACCCCGAGCTCGCGGCGATCAGCGAGGCCGAGGCCGAGGCCGCGCGCCGCGCCGCGCGCCAGGCGATCGTGCGCAAGAAGCTCGCGCGCCGCTGAAGCTCGACAAGCGTGCGCGTCGTCGTCGTCGGCGATGTCGTATCGAGGACCTCACCAGAGCGGGCGATCCCCGGTGACGAGCTCGCGCCAGAGCTCGCGCAAGGAGGCGAGGTGCTCGTGCGCGATGGCGTCGATGCGCGCACGCGTCGCCTCGTCGAGGGTCGCATCGCCGGAGCGTGCGGCGCGGGTGCGCAGCGCGATCTCGGCGACCCAGGGCTCGTCGATCGGGCGCCCGATGCGCGAGACCAGCGCGCAATACGCCTCGTCGATCGCGTCGAGCTCCTCGCAGATCGCGCGCGCGAGGCGCTCGGCCGCGAGGTTGTA
The DNA here is from genome assembly GCA_011526585.1 of Deltaproteobacteria bacterium. Lineage (GTDB taxonomy): Bacteria > Myxococcota_A > UBA9042 > PHBI01 > PHBI01 > WYBB01. The sequence continues at coordinate 22,091 of WYBB01000152.1, read as the reverse complement.
GAGCTTGCCGACGTGGCTCACCGGGTTCTTGCCGGCGGCGGCCTCGAGGCTCATCGGGCGCCCGGGCGTGATGAGGCCGTTGATGCGGTTGCCGCGGCCGACCTGACCGTCGTCGCCGCCCTCGGCCGAGAGCCCGGTCACGGTGAGGTAGACGCTGTCGTCGCTGTCGCCGTCGGCGCTGTTGACGACGACGTCGACCGCGCTGCCGGCTGCGCGCGCGGTGGCCTCGCGGAGGTGCTCGCGCAAGATCGCCTTCTTGGCGACGTAATCGCCGAGATCGCGAACGTGGGCGCCGACGAAGGCGCAGGCGACGGTGAGCGCGAGCGCCTCGCCCGTGCGCACGCCCATCACCTTGGTGTCGTCGCCGATGAAGGGCATCGCCCGGCGCAGGTCGGCGTCGTGGAGCGCGGCGTCGGCGGCGAGCACCGTGCGCTCGAGGCGGTCGAGCGGCGCGAAGCCGACGCCGAATGAGGTGTCGTTGGCGAGCGGCGCGGCGCCGGTGGCGTGGCTGCGCACGAAGAGCTCGGCGAGATCGGGCGAGGTCGGGCGGATGTGGGTGTGGATGCGCACGTCGCGCGCGCGGAGGTGGCGGAGGTTTTCGCCGAGCCAGGTCGAGGTCGCCTCGCGCGCGATGGCGTCGACGTCGATCGAGGCGCCGCGCAGCTCACGCGTCGCGCGCCCGGCGAGGTGGATCTCGATCGGCTCGAGCAGCTCGCCGCCGCCGCCGAAGCGTGGGCGCGCGAGCCCGCCGACGAGCAGCGCCTTGTCGACATTGTGGTGGAGGATGAGGCCGAAGCGCTCGAGGTAGGCGCGGCAGAGCGCGCGGCTCAGGTTCTCGACGAGCGCGTCGCAGATCGTGTCGGGGTGACCGAGTCCCTTGCGCTCGACGATCTCGAGCGGACGTGAGGTCGGTGAGTCGGGACCGAGCGTGGTGATGACGACGTTCACGCGCCGATCGTGGGCGGTCACCGCGCGGGATGCAAGCTCGGACGCCGACGATCGCCGACGACTACGAGGGGGCGGAAGCGGGGGGCTGGGCGTTATCGCCCGGGCTGCCGGCGGGCGCGGGGGCAGGCGGTGTCAGGCCCTTCTTCGCGAGCGGGAAGAGGAAGGCGAAGATCAGGATCGAGGTGAGCACGGCGGCGAAGACCAGCGGCGGCAGGAAGTCGACGTCGGGGATCCCGGAGGCGGCGGGCAGGGTGGCGAGCACGCCGGCGGCGAGCCCGCGCGGCAGACAGGTCACGACGACGCGGCGGCGCGCGGGGTCGAAGCTCTGGCCGAGGAGCGCGATGCGCACGGCGACGAAGCGCGCGCCGAGCAGCATCACGCCGAAGCCGACGCCGAGCGCGAAGAGCGGCCAGGGCGGGCCGAGCATGGTGCCGATGAAGGTGAAGAAGAAGGACTTGATGATGAAGGCGATCTGGCTGTGCACCGAGGTGACCTGCAGGCCGAGGCCGACGCCCTTCATGTGCAGGCCCTTGCGGATCGAGGCGGCGTTGCCGACGATGACGGCGAAGGTGAGCACGGCCAGCGCGGCGCTGCCCTCGAGCAGGCCGACGACGACGTAGAGGCCGAGCAGGCCGGCGAGCATGTGGGTGTAGGCGTGGTCGCTCTTCTCGAGGAAGGGCAGGACCACCAGGGCCAGGAGACCGCCCGCCGCGCCGATCGCGAGCGCGATCCCGAAGGACTGCCCGAGCACGAGCGCGGGGTGGGCGCTGCCGGCGGCCTCGCTGCTCATGAGCGAGATCAGCACCGAGGCGCCGACGACGCAGAAGACGTCGGTGAAGGCGGACTCGAGGTTGACGAGGTTGGAGACCTTGGGCTCGACCTTGGCCAGCGCCATGGCGGGCATGATCACGATCGAGCTGGAGCCGCCGAGGATCGAGCCGAGCAGGAGCCCGTGCATGAGGTTCCAGCTCTCGGGGCAGATCCCGAGCGCGATCCCGAGCATGACGAGGCCGGTGACGAGCAGCATCGAGAGGCCGAAGGTCAGGGTCGCCGTGAGCAACGCGCGCCCGACGGCTGCGCCGAGCTCGCCGAGCTTGAGGTTGGAGCCGCCCTCGAAGAGCACGACGACGAGCGTGATGGCGGCGAAGAGCGGGGCGATCGCCATCAGCTCGGCGGCCGAGACCAGGCCGAGCACGGGCCCGATCAGGACGCCGACCGCGATCAGCCAGACGACGTCGGGCAGGCCGGTCTTGCGGAAGATCCCTTCACCGATGGCGCCGACGGCGAAGATCACGGCGATGGTCACGAGGGCCTGGTCGACGGGGCTCATGAGAACGCATCTTAACGATCTCTGTGCGCCTGGCTACCGCTGACGGATGGCGCGGGCGGCGACGTGGCTCGCCCTGCCGTCGGACGAGGCCGGCGACGGCGCGGTCAGGGGCTCAGGGGGTCGCGCTCCGCGGGATCGGGCGCGCCTCGATCGTAGTGCGCCTCGAGGAGATCGCGCGCGGCGACCGCGCCCTTGATCGTCCACTCGTCGCCGTTGACGACCAGCGCGGCGACGGCGATCTCCGGCTCCTCGACCGGCGCGAAGGCGACGAACCAGGAGTAGTGGCGCTTGACCCCGTCCTCGCTGCCCGAGAGGCTGCCGGACTTGCCGCCGGCGCGCACCGGCAGCCGGGGCTTGCCCTTCTTCTCGAAGAACTTCTTGCCGGTGCCGTAGCTCACCGACGCCGCGAGCATCTCGCGCAGATCCCCGGCGACGGCCGGGGTCAGGATCTCGGCCAGGACGGCCGGCTCGGCCTCGAAGACGCGCTCGTCCGCGCGGTCGGCGGTGGCGACGAGCTGCGGCGCCATCATCACGCCGTCGTTGGCGATGGCGGCGGTGATGAGCGCGGCGTGCAGCGGCGACAGGGTCGTGTTCTCGAAGCCCGCGGCGGTCCGCGCGAGGCCGAGCCGGCTGCCGGTCGGCACGCGCGCGCGCGAGACCCCGACCGCCCACGGGAAGGGGATGCGCTTGCCGAAGAGGAAGCGGTTGGCCATCGCCTGGAGCTGTAGCGGCGCGAGCTTGTCGTCGGCCCAGCGCGCGAAGGCGACGTTGTTCGAGCTGCCGAGCGCCTGCGCGAAGGTCTCGCAACGCGTGTCGAGGCGCTCGTTGGCCTTGAGGTGATAGAGCGTCAGCTTCTGCTGGCCGCCGTGGGTACAGATCTCGCTCCCGGGCGTGAGCTGGCCGTATTCCAGAAGTGCGGCGGCGCTCACCACCTTGAAGATGCTCGCGGCGGGCGCGCCCGCATGCAGTGGGAGTCTGGACAGGTCGGGGCGGCCTTCGGCGTGTTCTGCGAATGCCAGGATCTCGCCGGTCTTGGGGCGCACGGCGACGATCGCGCCCCAGGTGACGGCGTAGCGCTCGAGCGTGCGTTGGGCCACCGCCTGCAGGTGCGGGTCGAGCGTGAAGCCGATCAGGGTGCCGTCCTCCAGCACCTGGCCGAGGCGACCGTCGATGAGCGTGGCGCGGCGCGGATCGATGGCGCCCGCGGGGATCGCCCAGCGCTCGGGCTCGGGCGCGGCGGCGATCGCGCCGGCGTCCGTGGGCGTGCTCGGGCGCGGCTCGCCCGGGGCGACGGTGATGATCGCCGGCGGGGGCAGGGCGGCGACGGTGGCGGCCTGGGCGGGGCCGCGCTCGGGGCGCTCCTCGAGGGCGGCCCAGGCGGTGCCGGCGACGAGGCCGAGCGCCAGCCCGATGCGGATGCGGCGTCTCTGGCGGGTACGATCGACCATGCGCCTATATCCGCGCAGCCGATCGCGCCGTCCAGTTAATGGGCGGTCGTGTCGAGCGCGTTGACCCGCCCGCCGATCTCGGGCATTGCACCGCCGATGGCCGATCTGCGCGCCGCGGTCGGAGAGCTCGGCGCTCGGCCGACGCTCGACGACCTCTTCCAAGCCCGGGTGGCAGTCCATCCCGACGCGGAGGCGCTGCGCTTCGTCTCGCGCGGCGAGGGGGAGGGCGCGCGCGCGGCGGTGGCGGTGAGCTGGCGCACGCTGGCGACGCGGGCCGCGGCCCTGGCGCGCGGGCTCGAGACGCTCGGCCCCGAGGGTGCGCTGCCCGAGGCGGCGCGCGTGGTGATCCTCGCCGACACGCGCCTCGAGTGGGTGCTGGTCGACCTGGCGTGCGTGATGGCCGGGCTCATCAGCGTGCCGCTCTTCCCCAACGTCGAGCCGGCGACGCTCGAGCGCGTGCTCGTCGCGGCGGACGCGCAGGTCGTCGTCGCGGAAAACCCCTGGCAGGCGCGCAAGCTCATCGCCGTCGCCGACGCGCTGCCGCGGCGACCGGCGCTGGTGCTGATCGACGAGGTGATGACGCTCGCGTCCGGGGCGCACGCGACGCTCGACGAGCTCGGCCCGAGCGATCTCGCCTTCACCTCGCTGGCCGATCTCGAGTACCGCGGCCAGGGTCGGAGCCTGCACCAGCCGGCCGGCGCCTCGCGCGCGGCGGTCGAGCCCGACGCCTGCTGGACGATCTGCTACACGCCCGGGACCGAGGGGCAGCCCAAGGGCGTGATGTGGACGCACGACAACCTCGACGCCGCGACGCGCTCGCTCGCGCGTTCGCTCCATGCCCAGGAGGGCGAGGGGGGGCTCCTCAAGACGCGGGCGCGCGGCCGCGCCGAGCGCGAGGCCGAGGTGGTGCTGGTGGCGATGCCGCTGGCGCAGGCGCTGGCGCGCGTGGCGCTGTGGAGCGGGCTCGCAGCGCGGCGTGACGGGCTCGGAGACGGGCCGCCGCCGGTGACGGCGCTGCCGCGATCGGAGGCGACGCTCTTCGAGGACGCCGCGGTCCTGCGGCCGACGGTGATGATGGCGGTGCCGAGCGTCTACGAGCGCGCGCGCAGCGAGGTCATGCGCCAGCTGCGCACCGGCGGGGCGATCAGCGGGTTGGTCTCGCGCTGGGCGGCCGCGCGCATCGACACGCGCGAGGAGGCGACCATCGGCGAGCGGCTGCGGCGCGGGATCGCCACGCGCGTCATCAAGCCGGCGCTGGCGCGGCGCTTCGGCGACCGCTGCCGCGCGCTGATCTCGGGCGGCGCGCCCCTGGCCGAGGGCGTGCAGGGCTTCTATCAGCAGCACGGGCTCGCGCTGCGCGAGTGCTATGGCATGGTCGAGACGGCGGCGCTCACCCACCTCGATCGCGAGGTCGCGCTGACGCCCGGCTCGGTCGGCGCGCCGCTGCCAGGGGTCGAGCAGCGGCTCGGCACCGACGGCGAGCTGTTCGTGCGGGGTCCGGTGGTGAGCCCGGGCTACTGGCGAGATCCGGCCGAGACCGCCAAGGTCTTCGACGCCGAGGGGTGGTTCGCGACGGGCGATCTCGCGCGCGTGGACGAGCGCGGGCGCCTGTTCATCACCGGGCGCAAGCGCGAGATCATCGCGCTGGCGACCGGGCGCACGCTGGCGCCGCGGCCGATCGAGGCGGCGCTCTGCGAGGAGCCGCTGGTCGCCCAGGCCTACGTGCACGGGGAGGGGCGCGAGTTTGCGACGGCGCTCATCGCGCTCGAGCGCGAGGAGCTCACGCGCCTGGCGGCGAGCGAGAACCTCGCACACCTGGACTTCGAGGCGCTCTCGCGCCACCCGGTCGTGCACGCGCGCATCAACGCCGCCGTGCAGCGCGTCAACCAGCACCTGCCGCCGCATGCGGCGCTGAAGAAGCACGCGATCCTGCCGAGCGAGCTCACCGCCGAGCCCGGCGCGCTATCGCCGACGATGACGCTCAGGCGCAGACACCTCGCCGAGCGCTTCCGCTCGCTCCTGGATTCCTTCTACGCGGAGTCGTTCTGATGGATACCGACAACGTGGCGATCGACGGTCGCGGCGCGCTGGTGATCGTCCCGACCTACGACGAGCGCGACAACCTGCCGCGCCTGCTCGAAGCGATCCACGAGGTCGTGCCGGCGATCCACGTGCTCGTCGTCGACGACAACTCCCCCGACGGCACCGGCGCGCTCGCCGACGCGATCGCGGCGCGCGACCCGCGCGTATTCGTCATGCACCGGCCTGGCAAGATGGGGCTCGGCACCGCCTACATCCAGGGTTTCGGCTGGGCGCTCGCGCGCGACTACCGCTTCGTCTTCGAGATGGACGCGGACTTCTCGCACCAGCCGAGGTACCTGCCCGATCTCCTCAGGGCCGCGGCGGATGCCGACCTCGTGCTCGGTTGCCGCTACATGCCCGGCGGCGGCACCGAGGACTGGACCTTCATGCGCAAGCTGGTGAGCCGCGGCGGCAACCTCTATGCGCGCCTCGTCATGGGCCTGCGCCTGCGCGATCTCACCGGCGGCTTCAAGTGCTTCCGCCGCGAGGTGCTCGAGACGATCGATCTCTCGGCGATCGGCTCCAAGGGCTACGCCTTCCAGATCGAGCTGACCTACCGGGCCTACCTCGCCGGCTTTCGCATCGCCGAGGTGCCGATCATCTTCCCCGATCGGCGCGTCGGTCAGTCGAAGATGTCGGGCCGCATCGTGCGCGAGGCGATGATCAACGTCGTCAAGCTGCGCCTCGACAAGGGGCTCCGCGCCCGGCGCAAGACCCTGCGGCACGAGCACCGCCCGCATTGATCGCGGGTGAGGAGCCCGGTCAGGGTGCCGGCGGTGTTGGCGGTGGCGGCGGTGGCGGGTGACGCTCGTCGAGCCAGGCGCGCCAGGCGCCGAGATCGACGCCGAGGTCCTTGCCGGTCGCGGTCGTGAGCGCGAAGTGCGCGGCGACGGCGCGGGTCTTGTCGCTGTCGCCGACGAGCTGGATCAGCGCCGCGAGCGGCGCGCGCTTGTCGGCGCTGGCGAGCGCGCCGAGGATCGCCTTGTCGCCTTCGGCGTCCTCGCGCTCGAGCTGCTGGACGAGCGTGGCGGTGGTGCGCTCGACGAGCTCGGGGGCGGCGAGCGACATCGCTGCGGCCATGCGCACGCCGCGGTGGGCTTCACTCAGGAGCGCGCTCAGGGCGGCGATCTTCTCGTCGTCGCTGCCGAAGCGCGCGCGCGCCGCGATGGCGGCCATGCGCACGTCGCCCTCGGGGTCCTCGAGGAGCTTCTCGACGAGCTTGGCGCGCGCCTTGGTGGTGTGCTGACCGAGGACCTCGGCGGTCACGGCGCGCACGGCAGGGCGCGGGTCGAGCACGAGCTGTTCGAGCAGCGGCTCTCGCTCTTCGGGCGGCAGGGCGAGCGTCGCGCGCACGCCCTCGAGCACCAACGCCTCCTCTTTGGATTGGAGCGCACGATCGATGGCGGCCCTGGTCGAAGGCGCGACCCTGGCCTTGATGAGCGGGTCGGGCGCGGGCGGCATCCGGCGGTTCAGGATGAGGGCGAGCCGCAGGTGATCCTCGCGCTCGGCGCTGATGAGCTCCTTCATGCGCGCGGCCATCTTTGTGCTCGCGACCTTGCCGGGCGCGCTCGCCGCAAGCGTCGCCTCGATCGCCAGCTCGGCGTCGTCACCGGTGACGAGCGCCCACAGCGCGTCTTCGACCGGGGCGCCGTCCCAGCCGGCGAGCAGGCGCACGACGGCGAGCTTGCGCTCGCGCGGCAGGCCCGGCAGGAGCCTGGCCAGCGCCGCGCCGTCGGCGACGAGCGATGCGGTCTGCCAGGCGACGTCGCGCACGGCGCCGACCTCGTGGTCGAGGAGCGCGAAGACCGCGTCGTTCGCGTCCGGGCGCGCGCCGCTCGGATCGCCCGCGGCGGCGAGCACGCGCATGGCGCCGATCAGCTCGTCGAAGTTGTCGCTCGCGAGCAGCGCGAGCACCGTCGCCCGCGCGGCGGACCCCTCGGCGACGAGGCGGCGCACGCCGTCGGCGCGGTCCTCGGCCAGGGCCCTGGCCGCGGCGAGGATGCGCTCGCGCGCCTCGCCCGTGTCGGCGAGTGCCGCTTCGAGATCGACCCCGCCGCGCGTGCGCGCCTGCGGCCTGTCGGCAACGGTCGGAGCCGGCGCGCCGGCCTCCGCGCCGGGACCGGCGGTCGGCGCCGAGGTGGTCGCGGCGGCGGGGGGCTTGGGCTTGGGCTTGCCGCCGCAGGCGGCGGTCGACAAGCCGACGAGGGCGACGAGGAGCGGCGTGCGCGCGAGCATCGTGGCGATTCCCTATCGTTGCGGGGCCGGGTTGTGGCAAAAGGCGGCCGGCACACGATTGGCAGAGCGCGCCGATCGGCGCAAGGGACAACACGTGCAGGACCGCGTCATCAGAGCCATCACCATCGACGGATCGTTTCGTGTGATCGCCGTGCGCACGACCGACCTGGTGCAGCAGGCGATCGCGATCCAGGGCGTCGACGGCGGCGACGCACGCGTCTTCGGCGAGCTCCTGACCGGCGCGGTGCTGGTGCGCGAGACGATGTCGCCGAGCCACCGCGTGCAGGCGATCCTCTCGCGCCCCGAGCGCGGGCAGATGCTGGCCGACTCGCACCCCGACGAGGGGGGCGACGAGAGCCGTGGGGCGATGACGCGCGGGCTCGTCAATCGTGTCGGGGACGGGGCGCTCGCCGAGCTGCTCGGTGAGGGCGCGGTGCTCAAGGTGATCCGCAGCATGCCGCGCGGCCAGATCCACCAGAGCATCGTCGAGGCGACCGGCGCGCGCATGTCGCAGGCGCTGATGACCTACATGCAGGAGTCCGAGCAGGTGCTGAGCACGCTGGCCGTGACCGCGGTGGTCGAGGGTGGGCGCGTGGTGGCGGCGGGCGGCTTCGTCGTGCAGATCCTGCCCGAGATCCACGAGGGTCCGCTGGCGCTCATGACCGAGCGGCTCACGCACGACTTCGCGAACATCGACGCCTTCATGGTCGAGCACGACGGTGACGCGAGGCTGCTCAAGGACGAGCTCCTCTTCGGCCTGCCCCACGAGGAGCTCTTCGAGGGGGTGGTGCGCTCGGGCTGCGATTGCTCCGAGGCGCGCGTGCTGAGCGCGATCGCGACCCTCGGCGCGCAGGAGATCGCGCAGATCGTCGCGCGCGGCGAGGTGGTCTCGCTGACCTGCGAGTACTGCCACACCCCCTACGCCATCGGCGCCGAGACGCTGCGCAACCTCCTGACGCCGTCGTGAGGCAGGTGGGCGGGGCAGGGGATTGAACCCGCAACCCGCGGGCACGGGCGCGGGCGCGGGCAGGGGTGCGGGTGCGGGTGCGGCAGGGACGTGCGTGCCAGCACTTCGTCCGCAATGAGGCACGGGCACGGGCACGGGCACGGGCGCGCGCCAGCACTTCGTCCGCAAGATTGATCAGGGGCGTTGGGTCGAGCGCGAAGCGCGCGAACCAACGCCCCATACTCCGGCCACCCGATATTGCAGCCCCCTCGGCCGGCCGCAGGCGGCCGCGCGAAGTGGGAAAGGTCGACCGCGACCTCGTGGAGCTCCGACGCCCCCCGCGGGGGCGACGGAGCGGAACCGGGAGCGGTCGGCCATCCCACGAGCGCGAGCCGCCACCCACGTGTGACGGCCCCGAAACGAGGAGGCGAAACGTGTTGAACCCCGGCCTCCAGCCCGCGCAGCGCAAATCGGGCACGGGCACGGGCACGGGCACGGGCACGGGCACGGGCACGGGCGCGGGCACGGGTGCGGGTGCGGGTGGAGGGGCGTGTTGCGCGTCGCGAGGATTTCGGCGATCGTCGCCGTGTGAACGTGCTCAGGGCAGGGGCGGCCGTCGCGGCGATCATGTGCGGAATGGGGGCGCCGGGGGCGGCCGCCATCGAGTTCCGCGTCGAGTCGTCGACGATCGGCGACGCCTACCAGCTCGTGACCAGCGGCAACGAGGTGCTCAACCGCAACCGCCTGCACCAGTACCTCGGGCTGTCGCTCTTCGACATCGAGGGCAGCGGTGAGAGCCGCTGGTCCTTCACGAGCCTCTTCCGCCTCGACGTCGACTTCGGCCTCTCCGACGACGAGCTCGAGCGCGTGCCCACGCAGGAGCGTTCGCAGCTCTCGATCCAGTACGCCTGGATCGAGGGGCGCGACCTCTTCGGCGGCTTGCTCGAGCTCAAGCTCGGCCGCCAGCTCCTCGCCGACGGGCTCGACTACCTGATGTTCGACGGCGCGGTGGTCACCGTGAACACGCCGTTCTTCCTCGGGGTCGAGCTGATGGCCGGCGCCGAGGTCAAGCAGGAGATGTGGGGGATCAACGCCTCGCAGCTCGAGGTCGACGGCACACGCTTCATCGAGGGCGTCGAGGAAAACGGCGACGACGTGACGCTCGCCTTCGGCGCCGCGCTGGTCACGCGCAACCTCGCCTACGCGCGCTATCGCCTGGGCTATCGGCGCTATTTCTCCGACGGCGCCGTCGACCAGGAGAAGATCGGCGGCTCCTTCCACCAGCGCCTCGTCGAAGGTGTCGACCTCAACGGCGTCGTCACCTGGGACCTCTTCAACGCGCGCTTCGAGCGCATCCAGGCGGGCGGGCGCGCGCGCCTGGGCGACGCCAACGAGGTCGAGCTCGAGTACGTGCGCACGACCCCGTCCTTCGACGGCGACTCGATCTTCAACATCTTCACCGTCTATCCGATGAACGACCTCGCCGCGCGCTGGCGCCTCTACCCTGGCAAGAACGACCGCATCTACGCCGGCACCAAGCTCGGCTTCGCCGGCAACGAGGGCTATCAGGGCGAGGTGCTCTACGGCGAGGTCGACACGATGGTGATCGGCTGGGGCGCGATGGCCGGCTGGGCGCACTTCTTCGGGCCACGCGGGATCGACGGGCGCGTCATGCTCGACGTCTCCTTCGACGGCGGCTACGCCGGCGATCGCTTCCTCGCCGACCTCGGCGGCGTGTGGGCCGTCGTGCCGCGCGAGTGGGAGCTCGAGGGGCGCCTCACCGGGCTCGCCTTCGACGACGCGGTCCAGGGCGAGCTCGACGCGTTCTCCTTCGGCTACCAGCTCGGCGGCCGCTATCTCATCGACAAACGCGCGGCCTTCGCCGTCGTCGCCGAGCACAACATGAACCGGCTCCAGACCCATCAGTTCCGGGTCTTCGCCCTCATCGACGTGGATCTGTGGTTGTGATGGAGCAAGCCAAGACATCCGCGCGCGCGTCCCGCGGCTCGGTCTCTTTCGGGGCGCTCGTGGTCACGGGCGCCGCCGCGCTGGTGCTGGGCCTCGCGCTAAGCGCGGTGCACGCGGGCGACCCGACCGCGCCACCGCCCGCGCCTCGCCCCGCCGCGCCCGATCCGATGACCGCCGAAGGTCAGCGCGCGCTCGCCGCCGGTTTCGGTCGCAAGCACACGCCGAGCCCGCTCATCTTTCCCGAGCAGACGATCCCGCTCCGCTTCTCGCACAAGCTGCACGTCGACCTCGTCACCTGCACCGAGTGTCACACCACCATCGGCTCGAGCCTGCGCGCCAGGGATCGCAACCTGCCCAAGGAGGCGGTCTGCCTCGACTGCCACGACCAGGCCGCCGCCGCGCGCGGCGAGGCGACCGATCCGCCGGCGAGCTGCGAGACCTGCCACCCGGGCTTCGAGCCGAAGTGGCTCCCCGGCGCGACCTTCAGCGACACGAGCCAGGTCGAGGTGCACCCGCCGGCCATCGTGCTGCCCGAGCCGCACATCAAGTTCAACCACAAGGTGCACATCGACAAGGGCATCGACTGCCTGCGCTGCCATCAGGACGTGCCCGGGGTCGACCTCGCCACGCGCGACAACGCGCTCCCGATCATGGCGACCTGCATCGAGTGCCATGACGGTCACGAGGGCGGCGACTCGCCGGAGAGCGGCGCGCCCGACGCCTGCCGCACCTGCCACCTGACGAACCCCGACGGGCGCGTCGACACCGATCTGCCCGGCGGCAAGCTCGAGCCCGAGGGCTGGTACTTCATGGACGCGCACGACGACAACTGGCTCCAGTCGCACCGCGCCGTGGCGACCCTGGGCGAGGACGGCTGCGCCGCGTGCCACACCCAGAAGGAGTGCCTCGACTGCCACAACGGCGTGAAGAAGCCGCTCAAGGTGCACCCGAACAACTGGATCCTCTCGCACACGATCCCCGCGCGCCGCAACGATCCCGAGTGCAGCTCCTGCCACCGTAGCCAGACCTTCTGCGTCGACTGTCACACCGCGACCCAGGTCGCCGACAGCCCCGGCAACCGCCCGCCGACCGACAAGCGCTTCCACCCGGACGGCTGGGTCGAGTACCGCGACGTCACCGGCCGCGAGGTGCCGGCGCAGGGGATCCGCGGGCCGAACCACCACGCCTTCCAGGCCCAGCGCAACATCCGCGCCTGCGCGAGCTGTCACACCGAGGACAGCTGCATCGCCTGCCACGGCGCCGAGGGCGTCAACGAGACCGCGCGCACCTACTTCCGCGTGAGCCCGCACCCGGCGAGCTGGACGCGCACCGGCGACTGCGTGCGCGTGCGCAACAAGAACGAGCGCGTCTGCTACAAGTGCCATACGCCCGACGCGCAGGCGATGCGCTGCGATCCCAGGTGAGCGGTCGCGCGGTCGGCGGCTCGCTGGCTTGACACCGCTCAGCGAGGGGCATCGGCGCGAGCCCAGGCCGCGCGCGCTTCGTCGCTCGTCCAGGGCGGGAGCGCGAGCGTCTGGAGCGCGTGCACCAGCGCGGCGCCATCGGCCGGCCGATCGCGCGGATCGGGCGCCATGCAGCGCGTGACGAGCGCTTCGAGCTCGGGCGGCAGCGGGTGGGGCGCGACCGCGCCGAGCCGTTCTCGTGGCACCGACGGGCGCGCGCCGAGGTGCTCGCCCTCGGAAAACGGCAGGCGCCCCGCGAGCAACGCATAGAGCGTCGCGCCGAAGGCGAAGACGTCGCTGGCGGGGCTGGCGGCGGCGCCGGAGAGCTGCTCGGGCGCCATGAAGGCCGGCGTGCCGACGACCGTGCCGACCAGGGTCGCGCTCCAGTCGCTCGCGTCGAGGCGGCGCGCGATCCCGAAGTCGAGGAGCTTGAGCGTGTCCTCCTGGCCGGCCGTCGAGAGCGCGAAGAGGTTGGCCGGCTTGATGTCGCGGTGCACGATGCCGTGCTCGTGGGCCTCGGCCAGCGACTCGGCGGCCTGACGCGCGAAGTGCACGACCCGGCGCGGGTCGAGCGGGCCGTGCGCCTCGACCAGCGCGGCCAGATCGCGCCCCTCCAGGAGCTCCATGACGATCCAGGCCGTGCCGTCCTCGTTGGCGCCGAAGTCGTGCAGGCGGATCGTGTGCGGTGAGGTGAGCGCGCTCGTCGCCAGCGCCTCGCGTACGAAGCGCGTGCTGGCCGCGTCGTCGGCGTGGTGCGAGCGCAGGAGCTTGAGCGCGACCTCGCGCCCGAGGCGGGTGTCGAAGGCGCGCCACACCTCGTTCATGCCGCCGCGCCCGAGCAAGGCGCGCAGCTGATAGCGGCCGAGACGCCGCGCGTCCTGAAGGCGCGTGCGCGCGCGCCAGTGGGCGTGGCCACCGGCGATGGCGAAGATCGCCAGGCCAAGGACGAGCACCGCCTGGCCGACGAAGGTCGCCACGGCGCCGGCGTCGCGCAGCTGGGGCGCGAGCGCATCCGAGCGCAGGACCCCGGCGAGCAAGACGGCGTAGTAGGTGACGAGACCCGGCACGAGCATCACCGTCATGCGCGTCCAGTGCGATGGCATGAAGGTGCCGAGCGCGATCCCGTAGAAGGCGAGCATCAGGACGTAGAAGCTGACGAGCCCGCCGAACTCGAGCGCGAGCAGCGCGAGCCCGGCGACGCTGAGCGGCACCATGGTCGAGGTGAAGGCGATGAGGCCGCGCTCGCTCCAGCCGTACCGCCGGATCGCCAGCGGCGTCGCCAGCGCCGCGGCGCCGGTCAGGCGCAGGGCGAGGCACCAGCCGAGATCGGCCTCGTGGAAGAGCGCGCCGGCGAGGTAGAGGTCGAGCGGCAGGAGCGCGAGGTAGGCCACCGCGCCCAGCGCGGCCGCGCGCCTCAGCGCGAGCCTGAGCTCCTCGGCGCGTGCGCGCTCGCGCTCGTCGCTGATCACCCTTCAATCCTCGCCTTGATCAGGCTCGAGCAGCTTCTTGGCCCTGAGGTAGCGAATCGCCTCTTCGTCCTTGGCGCGCGGCGAGCCCGCCATGTGCTTGAGGGCGATGAGATCGTCGATGCTCGGGATCGGGACCGCCTCGAGCCCGGCGCCCGGATCGGAGACTCGCAGCGCGCGTCCGTGCACCTCGTCGAAGGTCAAGGTGACGCCGTCGCGATTGGTCATCGCCCTGACGAAGAAGAGGTCGAGTCGGTCATGGCCGACGTACACCTTGACGATGGGGGCCAGATCCCGCGGACCGGCCGTGAGCTCGTTGTCGTCGTCCGACTCCAGCCACGTCAGCACCTCTTCCCGTGCCGCGGGGTCGACCCACAAATCGAAGTCGAAGGAGAAGAGCGGGATGCCATGCAGGATCACCGCCTGGCCGCCGATGACGACGAAGCGCACGCCACGCCCGATCAGCTCGCGCAGGACCCGCGGGAAGTCCAGCTCCGGCTCAGCCTGCATCGCGGTCCGCCAGGACGCCCAGCTTCAGCACCCGCCGCCGGTACGCATTGGCCACGTCCAGTCGCCTCGACGCGGACAGGCGGGAGAACCAACGGATCTGCTCGAACATGGTCGCGAGCTCGGCGCGGCTGACGCCGGCGAGCTCCGAGGGCTCGCAGCCGCCAGGCGCCGCCCTGAGCGTCAGGTCCGCGGAGATCGCGTAGAGCTCGTCGTCCTCGCCGGCCATGGCGCCGATCATGCGCTCGCGGGGCGACGTGAGCAAGCTCGCGCGCCCATGTCGGGAGCAGGCTCCCGTCACGGGTGTCACCTGGCCTACGACTTGCCGAGCGACTCCCAGACCAGCTCGGCGACGTCCTTGGCCTTGAGCTGGGCCTGCTTGGCGCCGATGCCGTCCTCCATCATCAGGTTGCAGAACGGGCAGGCGACCGCGATGGTGTCGGCCTGGGTCTCGAGCGCGTGCTCGACGCGCACGTGGTTGATGCGCTGGCCGCGGTGCTCCTCCATCCACACGCGCGCGCCGCCGGCGCCGCAGCACATGCCGGTGGTGCGGTTTCGCGCCATCTCCTTGAGCTCGAGGCCGGGGATGGCGGCGAGCGTCTTGCGCGGCTCCTCGTAGACGTCGTTGTAGCGGCCGATGTAGCAGCTGTCGTGATAGGTCACGCGCTTGACGCCCTCGGGCTGCTGGCGCGGCTTGAGCCGGCCGTCCCTGACCAGGCGCTCGATCAGCACCGAGTGATGCACGATCTCGAACTTGCCGCCGAACTGCGGGTACTCGTTCTTGATCGTGTTGAAGCAGTGCGGGCAGTGCGTCACCAGCTTCTTCTTGTCGACGCCGGCCGCGTTCATCGCCTCGACGTTTGCGGTCGCCTGCTGCTGGAAGAGGTACTCGTTGCCGGCACGGCGCGCCGGATCGCCGGTGCAGCCCTCGTCGTCACCCATGATCGCGAACTTCACGCCAGCCTCGCGCAAGAGGTTCACCAGCGCGCGGCTCACCTTCTTCTGGCGCTCGTCGTAGGCGCCGGCGCAGCCGACCCAGAAGACGTACTCGGCGTCGGGCGCATCGGCGAGCAGCGGGATCTCCAGGCCGTCCGCCCACCTGGTGCGGTCCTTCGTCGGCAGGCCCCACGGGTTGCCCTTGGACTCGAGGTTCTTGAAGGTCTGCTTGAGCTCCTTCGGGAAGCTCGCCTCCATCAGCACGAGGTGGCGGCGCAGATCCACGATCTTGTCGACGTGCTCGATCATGACCGGGCACGCCTCGCTGCACGCGCGGCACGTCGTGCAGTCCCAGATCGCCTCCTCCTTGACGTCCTCGACGAGGCTGCGCTCGTACTTGGGGACCTCCCAGCCGGCGAGGTCGCGCTCGCCGACGACCAGCTCGCGCTCGCGCGCATAGAGGTGGTCGCGGATGTCGAGGATGAGCAGCTTCGGGTTCAAGACCTTGCCGGTGATCGTCGTCGGGCAGTTGACCCCGCAGCGGCCGCACTCGGTGCAGGTGTAGGTGTCGAGGACCTGCTTCCAGGTGAGGTCCCGCGCGTCGCCGACGCCGAACTTCTCCTGCTTGTCCATGTCCTTGATCTGCTCGAGCGCGCCGCGCTCCTTGAGATCCGCGAAGAGCACGTTGGGGATCGAGGTGATGACGTGGAAGTGCTTCGAGCCGGGCAAGAGGTTCAGGAAGACGAGCACGATGCCGATGTGCACCCAGTACATCAGCTCCTGCATCGCCATCAGCGCCTCGGTCGACATGCCGGTGAAGAGACCCGAGAGCGTGCCGCCGATCGGTGCCCAGGCGAGCTCCGCCTCGATGGCGGCCGTGCGCGCGGCCTGGTCGGTCAGCGCCGCCCAGTCGAAGAAGAGGGCGTTTTCGAAGCCGCTCGGCTGCTGCGCCAGCGCGTAGGCGAAGGCGTCGAGCAGGATGTCGGACACCATGAGCCCGCCGATCATGCCGAGGATGAGGAGCGCCTCGCCCGACAGCGACAGGCGCGGCGGCTTGGTGACGAGGCGGCGATAGGCGGCCCAGATCACCGCGCCCAGCACGACCAGCGCTGTGAGCTCCTTGATGAGGGTGTATTGATGGTGCACCCAGGGGATCTGCGCGCTCGGATCGAAGGCACAGACCATGAGGTAGGCGGTGCGGATCTGCAGGACGAGGAAGCCCCAGAAGATGAACGCGTGCATGAGGCCCGCGCCCTTCTCCTTGAACATCTTCTTCTGCCCGAAGGCGTAGGTCATCACGTTGGCGACGCGCTTGGGGACCTGCGCGAAGAAGCGCGCGCGGTGCTGGGTCGCGAAGAGCAGGCGCACCTTCGACTGCATGATGAGGGCGAAGTAGCCAAACGCGATCAGCACCGCGAAGACGAGCGGGAGCCAGCGCATGTCGTTCATGAAGCGGGTTTCCTTCGGAAGCGGAGCATGTGGAAGGGCACGTCGAGCTCGAGGCACTTCTTCTCGCGGTGCGAGCGGGGCAGCGCGGCGAGCATGGGATCGGCGCTGCCCTGGCCGACGAGCTCGAGGTCGTGGGCGAGCGCCTCGTCGATCATCTGGTCGACATAGGCGGGCACGTCGGTCTTGGTGACGAGGTCGCCGTCGGGCGCGAGGAGGCGCGCGAGCAGCGCGGTGAAGTCGGCGGTGAAGACGCGGCGCTTGTGGTGGCGCTTCTTCCACCACGGGTCGGGGAAGAGCACGTGCAGGCCGTCGACCGTGCCCGGCGCGACGAGGCGCTCGAGGTGGGGGCGGGCGTCGCCCTCGATGACGCGCACGTTGGTGAGGCCCTCGCGCTCGGCGCGGGTCGCGGCGGCGCGCACCCAGTCGCGCTTGATCTCGAAGCCGAGCACGTGCGCCTCGGGGTGGAGCCGGGCGAGGTCGATCAGGTAGTGCGGGCGGCCGAAGCCGATCTCGATGTGCAGCGGGTGGTGCGCGACGAAGGCGCGCGTCGCCTCCTCGTCGCCGTCCTTGCGATAGGGCGCGAGCACGAACGGGTGATCGAGCGGCGGCACGCGTGCGGTGCGGGCGCGCGTCTCGAGGTCGCCGCCGATGAGCCCACGCGAGGTCGCGCGACGCTCCTCCGCGCCATCGCGATCGCCGTCTCGGGCGGCGCGCTCGTCGTCCACGTCCGGCACCTCGTGCACCATACCTCGTCGGGGTTTAGCGTCGCGGCCGGGGATGTGCAAGGATTCCCGAGGAGGCCAGCGCCGAAATGACCGAGCCCGAAGCGAAGACGACCCCAGGCCACGACGCGCTGATCGCGGCGGCGCGGAGCACGATGCCCAGGCTCACCGCGAGCGGCTACGAGGTCATCGAGCTCGACCCCGAGATGCTCACCATCCTCGTCGGGCTCCTGAGCGCGACGTGGTTCTCCCCGGGCCGGCGGCACTTCCGCCCCGAGCACGCGACGCCGGCGGAGGCGATGCTGCACGGGCTCGTCGACGCGCGCTGGGATCTCGCCGCGCTGCCCCCGAGCGCCGAGAGCCCGAGCTGGGTCAACCGCGGCGATCCGACCTACCAGGCGCTGCTCGGCGCGCTCCTGCCGCTGCACGCGCACTGGGCCGGCCGGCCGCTCGAGCCGGTGCAGTTCTACGGCCCGCGCGTCTACCAGCGCCACGCCAGGCTCCTGCGCCACGTCGACACGCCCGAGACGCACATCGTCTCGTCGACGATGACGCTCGCCGCCTCGCTCGAGGCGCCCTGGCCGCTCGTGCTCGAGCCCGAGGGCGAGCCGCCGGTCGAGCTCGAGCTCGCGCCGGGACAGATGCTGCTCTACGAGGGCGCGCGCATCCCGCACCACCGGCCGCGGCCGCTCGCGGGCGAGCACTACATCAACCTCTATCTGCACTATCGACCCGTGGGCTGGCGCTGGGACGGACGGTCACCGGAGGCGCGGGATAATCCTTGATCCGCGGGTGCGGGCATGCTAGCAGGCCGCCGAATTCATCGCGCTGGCATGGCCAGCACAGGTGGGGCCCCAGGAGGGCCCTTTTTCGTGTCCGCCATAGACTTCGAACGCCGCCTCGCAGAGACCATCGAACGCCTGCACCGCCTGGTCGAGCCCGTGCTCGAGCGGGAAGGGCTGGAGCTCGTCGATCTCGAGCTCAAGCGCGGTCCCAAGCGCTACCTCCTGCGCGTGACGATCGACAAGGCCAACAAGACCGCCTACCGCGGTTCGGCCCAGCGCGACGAGTCCGAGCCGGTGCAGGACGAGGTGGGCATCGACGACTGCACGCGCATCTCGCGCGAGCTCTCGCCGCTGCTCGACGTCGAGGACGTCATCAAGTCGGCCTATCTGCTCGAGGTGAGCTCGCCCGGCGTCAACCGCCCGCTCAAGGTGCCGCGCCACTTCAAGCTCGCCCAGGGCCTCGACGTGCGCGTCAAGACGCGCGCGCCGGTCGGACCGCACAACGAGTCCTTCTACATCGCCCGCCTGACCGAGGCCGGCGACGACGGCATCGCGCTCGACGTGCGCGGTGAGCGCGTCGAGATCCCCTATCGCCTGATCGCCCAGGCCAACATCGAGTATCGCTTCTAGCGTCGCGACGACGCCCGAGACGTCCGAAGAGGCGCGCGCGCCGCCCCCGAGCGAGGCGCCGCCACAGGGAGAAAAGCCATGGAAATCGAAAACCTCAACCTCATGCTCGATCACGCCGCCAAGGAGATGGACCTGCCGCGCGACGTGCTGGTCAAGGCGATCGAGGACGCGATCGAGACGGCGGCTCACAAGATCTTCGGCGGCGATCGCGAGCTCGAGGCGAACTTCAACTCGGAGACCGGCTCGGTCGATCTCCTGCAGTTCATGGCGGTCGTCGAGGAGATCGACGATCCCGACCGCGAGATCACCCTCGACCAGGCCAAGCTGGTCGACCCCGACGCCGAGATCGGCGACGAGCTCGGCTTCCAGATCTTCTACCTCGAGAAGGACAAGGACAAGGCCGACGCCGAGGACAAGAAGCACGGCGACATCCTCGGCATCAAGCAGGCGCGCTCGAGCTTCGGGCGCATCGCGGCGCAGACCGCCAAGCAGGTGATCAAGCAGCGCATCCGCGAGGCCGAGCGCAGCCGCGTCTTCGACGAGTACAAGGATCGCCAGGGCGAGCTCGTCACCGGGCGGGCGCGCCGCTTCGAGCGCGGCAACGTCATCGTCGCGCTGCCGCGGGCCGAGGGCATCCTGCCGGCGCGCGAGCAGATGCACCGCGAGTCGTATCGCGCGGGCGACCGCGTGCAGGCCTTCGTCAAGGAGGTCCGGAGCGACTCGCGCGGGCCGCAGATCATCCTGTCGCGTACCGACCCGGGCCTCATCTTCAAGCTCTTCGAGATGGAGGTGCCCGAGATCTACGAGGGCATCGTGCGCATCGTGGCGGTGGCGCGCGAGCCGGGTGAGCGCACCAAGATCGCGGTCGCCTCGCGCGACCCCGACGTCGATCCGGTCGGCGCCTGCGTCGGCATCAAGGGCAGCCGCGTGCAGGCCGTGGTGCAGGAGCTCAAGGGCGAAAAGATCGACATCGTGCCGTTCTCCGAGGACATCGCGAAGTTCGTGTGCAACGCCATCGCGCCGGCGGACGTCGTGCGCGTGCTCATCGACGAGCGTAACGAGACGATCGAGCTCATCGTGCCCGACGACCAGCTCTCGCTGGCGATCGGGCGGCGCGGGCAGAACGTGCGCCTGGCGAGCCAGCTCGTGTCGTGGAAGATCGACATCCACCCCGAGTCGAAGATCGCCGAGTTCAAGGACGAGCTGCGCTACTTCCTGACGCAGCACATGCCCGAGCTCGACTCCGAGCAGGTCGAGTTCATGTTCAAGCTCGGCTTCCACTCGGCCGAGAACATCATCAACGCCGACGCGAGCGAGCTCCTGGCGGTGCCGGACCTCGATCAGGAGACCGCCGAGGCGTTGCAGGACGTGTGCGAGGACCTCTTGGAAGCGCGCGCCACGGGCAAGCTCTGGGGCGCGGGTGGGCGCCAGGCGGCGATGCAGCGCCTCGTCAACGGCGAGGTCAAGCCGGTCGCGCAGCCCGCGCAGCAGCAGCAGGGCTGATCCCTCGGGATCGCTCGAACGCGCCATGAAGACGAGACACCCCGAGGAGCCGACCCCTGAACGTGACGACGACGACGCCGGATACGCACGCGACCACGACGCGCTGGTCGGCTCCCACGCGGAGCTGCGCCGCCTGTCGTGTGCGCGCACCGCGTGAGCTGCTGCTGCGTTACGTCGCGGTCGAGTCGGGGGAAGGCAAGCGGGTGGTGAGGGTCGACCTCGCGAAGACGGCGCGCGGGCGTGGCGTCAACGTGGGGCCGTCGCCGCTCTGTCTCGAGCGGGCGTTCAAGCGCGGCGCGCTGCAGCGTCGGCTCGGGGTGAACCTCGGGCGTGAGGACCAGGCGATTGTCGTCGCCGAGACGGCCGCGCTGCTGCGCGCGCGGTTGGAGGGTTACCTGCGCTCGGCGTGGCGGCGCGGTGGGCTCGTGGCGGTGGGCTCGCTCGACGAGGTCGTGCCGCGTCGTGCGCGCGCGCTCTGGGAGCAGGACGAGCTCGTCGGGATCGTCGCCGGGGTACCCTGGGCGGCGGCCAGGAGCGCGGTGATCGCCGCGCGGATCGAGGCGCAGCTGTGCGCGGTGTCAGAGTTTACTTTCACTCGGGGGTCTGGTATGAAGCGCCGCCCCGAGGCCCTGGAAGCCTGTGAAGCCCTCGAAAGATGTGGGGGCGGAGCGATTCGGGGACACGTGATGACCCGCCGTGGGCGGGTCGGGGCCGGGCCCACAGCTTCGGGGCCGGACGGTGAGAACGGATGAGCAAGGTTCGCGTATTCGAGTTGGCAAAGGAGATGGGGCTCGAGACCTCTCAGGTTGAGCAGGTCTGCAAGGAGCTCGGCATCGACGTGCCACAAAAGCACTTGACGCATCTGTCGTCCGAGGACGTGACGCGGGTGAGGCTGAAGGTGAAGGAGTCGCCTCGGCGCGCCGCGAGCAAGGAGACCAAGGTCGACGGCAACGTCGTGCGCCGCAGGAAGCGCGTCGAGGCCGAGCGCGAGCCGGCGGTCGCGGCCGTCCCGGCGACGCAGGTCGCGGGGGGCGCGGGCAGCATCGCGACGAGCCCGACGACGGTCCGCAGGAAGAAGGTCATCAGCGAAGAGCCGGAGCCGGAGCCGACGGCCGCGCTCGAGCCGAGCGACTTCGTCGCGGCCGACGCCGCCGCGCCCGAAGCACCGGAGCCCGAGCCCGAGCCGGCGCGCGTCGCCGTCGAGAGGCCGGTGCCGACCGAGTCGAAGGCGGTCGTGGTCTCGCGGCCTTCGCGGCGCGTCGAGGGCCCGCGCGCCGGAGGCGGTCGCCAACGCGTCGCCGATCGTGCACCCGAGCCCGAGCCGGAGCCCGAGGAGGCGATGGTGGCGGCGGGCGCCGAGGAGGAGCAGCCGGTCGAGACGCCGAGCGCGGAGCGCGCCGAGGCGGCGCCCGAGGTGCCGGTGGCCAAGGACGAAGAGCCGGGCGACGCGGGCGACAAGGCCGCGCGCGCCGCGGCGGCCGCGCCGGCGAGCACGAGCCTCGTGCAGGTCGTGCGCCGCGTCGACGACGCGATCATGCAGAACCTCATCAACGAGGCTCAGCGCCGGGCGGAGCGCCAGGCGGCCGGCCCGCGGCGAGGGCCGGGCGGGGCCGACACCGGCGCCGGGTTCCGGCGCACGCCCGGAGGGGCGGGGCCAGGGCCGGCCGGTGGCT
>WYBB01000151.1 GCA_011526585.1 Deltaproteobacteria bacterium | reverse complement strand
CGCTACCGTCTGCGCACCGACCTACAAGGCCAGGCCGCCAAGGTGTTCGCCGCGGCGGGCGTGCGGGTCCCAAGGGTCGCGACCGAGCTCGAAGCCACGCAGGCCCCTACAGGTTTGTAGTGCCTAGAGCCAAAGTGTGCCCGCGAACCTCCGGGAATCACGCAGTTTCGTCAGGAGAGGTGTCGAAGATGAGTCTGGGATGGGAGCACGTGGACCCGAGCGGAGCCCGCGACGAGCCCGCCCGCGCGTCACTCGCATCAGCTTGCGTGGGACGCGGCCCGTGGGCGGGTCGTGCTCTTCGGTGGTGCCGGCTCGTCCGACGAAGATCTGGCGGACACCTGGGTGTGGGACGGCACGACCTGGACCGACGTGAGCTCGCCGACGAGCCCGCAGGCCCGGCGCCAGTTCGCGATGACCTATGACGAGCTGCGCCAGGAGGTCGTGCTCTTCGGAGGCATCGACAACGCGGCGCCCGAGGTCTTCGAGGACACCTGGGTCTGGAACGGCACGACCTGGAGCAACAAGCTCGTCGCCGGCCCGGGCGCGCGCGCGGGTCACGCCATGGCCTACGACGCGGCGCGCGGCGAGGTCGTGCTCTTCGGCGTGTACGCGACGCGCGACACGTGGCGCTGGAACGGCACGAGCTGGAGCCTCGCGAGCAGCAATGCGGGTCCTCCGCAGCTCAGCGAGCTGGCGATGACTTATGACGTCGGTCGCCAACGGGTCGTGCTCTTCGGCGGGGTCTCCAACGGGCAGGTCTATACCGGCGTCTTCGAGTGGGACGGCGGCGCCTGGACGTTGTATCTGCCCTCATCACCGCGCGGGCGCCGCGCGCACGGCATGGCCTTCGACGCCGCACGCGGCGTCTCCGTCGTCTTCGGCGGAATCGGGTCGCCGAGCCAAGGCCAGCCGGTATTGAACGACACGTGGACCTGGAACGGCAGCGCGTGGAGCGATCACAGCACCGCGCCCTCGGTGCGCACCTATCACGCCAGCGCGTTCGACCCGGTCAGCGGCGGCATGCTCGTGTTCGGAGGCTACAACGGCCTCGAGAACCTCGCCGACACCTGGCGCCTGGACGGCGAGGTCTGGCAGCCGCGCCATCCGGTAACGAGCCCGAGCCCGCGGCGCGCACATGCCATGGCGGCCGACGCCGCGCGCGATCGGTCCTGCTCTTCGGTGGCCGTGGCTACAGCGGGGACTCCAACGAGACCTGGCTCTGGGACGGGACCACCTGGGCTCTCGACGCCGGCCCGCGCCCGCCTGCGCGTGGCGATCACATGCTCGCGTACGACGAGGCCCGCGCCGAGGTCCTCCTGTTCGGGGGCTCGGGTCAGGGAGGAGAGCGCAATGACACCTGGGTCTGGGATGGGGCGTGGAGCCAGCGGTTTCCCGGCGCCAGCCCGTCTGCGCGCTGGGGTGGTGCGATGGCCTACGACCCGGCGGGCGAGCGCGTCGTGCTCTTCGGCGGAAACTCACAGGCGCTCCCGTTGAACGACGTCTGGGCCTGGAACGGGTCGAGCTGGACCCAGCTCTCGCCCGCGCTTTCGCCCTCGGCGCGCTACTACCCCGCGATGGCCTTGCTGCCGCTCGGGCAGGGCATCGTGCTCTTCGGTGGGGCCGGCGGCAGCGACGACACCTGGGTGTGGGATGGCGGCACCGACGCGTGGGCGATGCTGACCCTGGCCAGCAGCCCCCCGGGCCGCAATGGCCATGCCCTGTCCTTCGATGGCCAGGGGGATCGGGTCATCCTCTTCGGAGGTATGAGCTCCACCACGTATCTCAACGATGTCTGGACGCTCTCGGCGGTCCGCCTCGAAGACGGTTCGGTCTGCGAGCTCGATTCCCACTGCGAGTCGGGCTTCTGCAGCGACGGGGTCTGCTGCGCGACGGACTGCGGTGACGCGACGAGCGACTGCATGGCCTGCTCGGTCGCCGCCGGTGGCACGAGCGACGGGACGTGCACCGCGCTCACCGAGGCGTTCGCCCCGACGGTACGCTGTCGGCCGCCGAGCGTCTGCAACCCCGACGGCATGTGGTGCGTCGCCGGGGACACGGTGTGCCCGCCCGAGCCGCCGGTCGAGGACGCCGACGAGGACGGCGTGCCCGACTGCATCGACACCTGTCCGGCCGACAAGAACGTGTATCCGTCGGTCCTGAGCGGGATCGACTTGATCTCGCACACACATGCGAATTTCGGCTTCGCCTTGCGCACTGACGACGGGGCCCTCCCGAGCCCGATGCTCGCGCGGTCGAGTGAGTATGCCTACGCGACGATCGGAGTCGACCTCGACGCCGACGGCCGCGACGAGCTCGTGTCCAGCATCTCGAACCCGTCCCAGCTGCGGGTGGACGCGCTGGGCACCGACGGTGCCTTCGATGTCGGGCGCTTCCATACCCTCAGCGAGATCCCGGTGGCGCTCGCCACCGGGGACTTCGACGAGGACGGCTTCACCGACGTCGCCTTCGTCGACCTGAGCGCGAACCTGTACTTCGTCAGGAGCCTGGGCAACCGCGCGCTGGCCACGCCGCTCGTGAGCGCGATCGGCGCGTCGGGCGCGCGCACCCTCGCGGCGACCGACCTCGACGCTGACGGCCACCTCGATCTCGTCACGGATCTGGGTACCTCGGGCACGATCCAGGTGCTCGACGGCGGCGGCGACGGCACCTTCGTCGCCGGCCTGCAGCTCACCCTGCCGAGCTCGTCGTCGTTCGCGCTGCGAGCGATCTACGCCGCCGACGTCGACGGCGATCACCTGGATGATCTGATCGTGCTGGCCAACGACAGCGATCTCACGATCTACCTCAACTCCACGATCTCACCAGGGACCCTCACGCTCGCGCCGGGCTGCGACCCGACGAGCGGCTGCGCGCTCAGCGCCGGCAGCGCCAGCCAGCTCGCGCTCGCCGATCTCGACGGCGACGGACGCCTGGACATCGGAGCGCCATCGCAAGTCGGGTTGATGGTGCTCTTCGGCGACGGCGCGGGCGGCTTCGAGACGCGCACCTTCAGCCCCTTGCACATCGGTCATCCCGGTGTGCAGCCGGCCGATTCGTGTCAGCCCGGCGGCTGCACCTGGAGCTTCAACCCAGAAGGGACCGCCGTCGCCGCCGACTTCGATCTGGTGGGGCACGCCGGATCCGAGCTCGCCCTCGGCGGCTATGTCCAGATCGGTAGCAACGAGACCTCGATCTGCATCGGTGGCTGTCGTCAGGACGTCGTGACCATCCTCGCCTTCGACGCGCACCGCGAGATTCTCGGCACGCCCGAGGTCATCGTCGACGCCGTCCAGGGCTTTCAGGGTCTCGCGGTCGTCGCGCTGCACCTCGACCCGACCGGGATCGCCGGCGACCGGGATGGCGATGGCTTCGGCGACGCCTGCGACGAGTGCCCGACCGATCCGAACCGATCGGTCGAGGCCGTTTGCGGCTGCGGGCGGGAGGAGGTGGCGGGGTGCCTCGACCAGTGCCCCGACGATCCCGAGGACGTCGCGGGGCCCTGCGGCTGCGGCGTGCCCGAGGTGCACAGCGACTCGGACGGGGTGCCCGACTGCATCGACACCTGTCCGCTCGACGACAACCCGGCGCCGGTGGCGGCGAGCGGGATCGATCTGCTGGTCGCGACCGCGAGCGCGCTCGAGATCGCCTACCGCCCGACGCTCGATCCGCCGACGGCGCTCCAACCCGCGGGCTCGGCGCCCGGGGGCTCGATCCACGCCAGCGCCGACGTCGATGGCGATGGCAAGGACGATCTCGTCTCGGCCAGCGCGACCGCCTTCTTGACTCAGCTCGCGCGAGGCGACGGGACCTTCGCCGCCCCGCTGGAGTCAGAGCTGCCCACCCAGCAAGCGAACCCCAGCGCGATCGCGCTGGGCGACGTCGATGGCGATGGCTTCGTCGACGCGCTGATGACGGTCCAGCATGCGTCAGGGCAGCTCTACGTGGCTCGCGGCCTCGGCGATGGGCGCTTCGCGTTCCTCACGGTCCTCGAGACGATGGCGGACGTCGGCTACACCGGTCTGGCGGTCGCCGACTTCGGCGGCGACGGCGCGCTCGACGTCGCGACCAGCCTCGGGATCGGCACCCTGGGTGTGGGGCTCGGCGATGGCAGCGGGCAGTTCGCGCCCGGCGCGACGATCTTCCTGCCCTCGTCCCGCAGCGGCGAGGTCCATCACCTCGCGGCGGCCGACCTCGACGGCGACGGCGATCACGACCTGGTCGTGCTGCACGTCGATACCGCCATCACGGTCTACCTCAACCGCATGGCCGAGCCCGAGGGGGACTTCGCGCTCGCGCCCGGGTGCGACGCGGATCTCGGCTGCCCGTACGCGAGCGGGCCCAACGCGCGCAACCTCGCGCTGGCGGACTTCAACCGCGACGGGCAGGTCGACATCCTCGCCGCCGCCGATCACGGCGTCGCGCTCTACGTCGGCGACGGCGCCGGCGGATTCACCAGGCGGCTGCCGACCGATCTGTGGATCGAGCACCCGGCGATCGGGCCCGACGATCCGTGCCGCGTGCTCGGCACCTGCGACAAGCTCGTGAGCCAGGTGGTCGCGGTCGCGGCAGCCGAGCTCACCGGTGACGGGCGGATCGACGCGGCGCTCGTCGGTTCGATCAGCGTGACCGGCGATGCGCCGAGCCTCTGCGCCGGCTCGTGCACCTTCTTCGTGCCGATCGTCGTGAGCTTCGACGACCATGGGGCCGTGGAGCCCGAGGTGCTCGTGCTGAACGAGATCAGCTACGAGACCGACTTCAGGCTCCTGCCGCTGCATGCCGACGGCCGCAAGGTCGCGGGTGACGGCGACGACGACGGCGTCGGTGACGCCTGCGAGGTCTGCGACTTCGATGCCTTCAAGACCGAGCCGCTCGCGTGCGGCTGCGGTGAGCCGGAGACCGACACCGACGGCGACGGCACGCCGAACTGTGTCGACCTCTGCCGCTACGATCCGACCAAGAGCGAGCCGGGCTTCTGCGGCTGCGGTGTGCCCGACGTCGACAGCGACGACGACGGGGCCCTCGACTGCGTCGACAACTGCCCCGGGCTCCAGGCCGCCGACCAGACCGACGAGGACGGCGACGGCTTCGGCGCGCCGTGTGATGCCTGCGATCTCGATCCGGACAAGACCGCGCCCGGCGCATGTGGCTGCGGCGTCGCGGACGTCGACCACGACGGCGACGGCCTCCTCGACTGCGACGATCCCGACGACGACGACGATGGCCTCTGCGACGGGCCGGACCCGGTGCAGGATGTCTGCCTGGCCGGGCCCGACCTCTGCCCCTTCACGCCATTCCCGGAGCGCGCCGACGTGACCCCGGCCGATGGCTGCTGCGAGGCCTGCGGCGACTACGACCTCGACGGCGACGGCGCCTGCGATCCGGCCTGCCCTACGACCGATCCCGCGCTCACCTGCAGCGGGCACGGCGCCTGCACCGCCAGCGGCTGCGCGTGCGAGCGCGGCTTCGGCGGGGTCGACTGCGCGCAGGAGGTAGGGATCGCGCTGCGCTTGCCGTGCGCGGGCGGCGACGACTGCAACGGCCACGGCGTCTGCGATCACGCGACCGGGCTCTGCGTTTGCGACGCCGAAGCCAGCGGGCCGGGCTGCCTCGGCTCGGGCGACGGCCAGGAGACGGGCGAGCAGTGCACCGACGCCGTCGACAACGACGGCGACGGCAGGATCGACTGCGCCGATCCGAGCTGCGCCGGCGTCGAGTCGTGCGCGTCGTGCGTCGTCTCCGCTTGCCACGGGCTGGCGATCGGGGCGGCGTGCACCTGGGTCCCGCCTTTGTCGAACCTGGAGCTCGAGGGCGTGTGCGCGAGAGACGGGCGGGCCGCGGGCGAGCCGTGCATCGGCGACTGCGTGTGCCGGGCGGCGGGCGTGCGCACCGTCGTCGGCGAGCAGACGACCGACACGAGCTTCCCGCCCGACGACACGCCGGGCTGTCCCTGCTTCACGGTCGACGAGCTGGATGCGTACGGCGAGGCCACCGTAAGCTGTCAGCGCTTGGACATCACAGAGCCGTCCTGCATGCCCCCGGGTTGGTCCCGCGCGAGCACGCGCCTCGACGTGCCCCTGGTAAACTGCCGGGTGCAGCCCTTCGACGACGGGACAGTGACGATCGACTTCAGCGCGGGCATTTACACACCGTCGTGTCAGCGGCTGGACATGGACAGCGACCCGTTCGGCTTGCGCAACGAGATCCGCCTGCTCACGGCCGAGCAGGGCCGCGCCTGCGTGGAGGCGCTAGCAGTCTTGCGTGACCGTGACGCCGACGGCCGCTTCGAGTGTCCGAGCGGCTGCGGCTACGCCGGCACCTGCGACGGCGCGACCGGCGAGTGCGTGTGCCGCTACGAGAACGGCACGCTCTGGTACGGCCCGGGTTGCGGGTCGAGCTCGCAGCTGCTCGAGTCCGATTGCCAGGACGGCATCGACGGCAATACCGACGGCCGTGCCGACTGCGCCGACCCGACCTGCGCCGCCGAGTGCGAGTGCCCGGATGCGCCGCAGACGCCGTGCCGCGGCAAGAAGGTCGGCGACGTCTGCCGCTTCGACGAGGCGGCCGACGGCCTCCCGACCGGGACCTGCTATGGCGGCGAGGACCGGCCGGACAATGCCCCTTGTCTCGGGCAGTGCATCTGTCTGGGCGGGATGAGCGGCGTCCAGACCGAGGGCTCCGGCGATCTCGACCGGGTCCTGATCCCGCCGGCCGAGGGCGACGAGTGTCCGTGCTTCGACGCCGCCGCCCTCGTCGCCGAGGTGGGGCTCACCGGCACCTGCGGAGTGGGCGGACCCGAGCGGCTCGACGGCTGTCTTGCCGGGCTGCCCGACTGGGCCAAGCACCAGTTCCGGATCGTCGACGATGGCGGCGTGCCCGCGTTGGCGAGCGGCTACCACACGTGTGTGGCCAGCCTTCCCACGGGCCAGCGAGGGCGCTGGGTCGATAGCGGCAAGATGTTGTGCGGCACCGCGACGGTGGGCGGCGTGAACGAGATCCTCCACTACGCGCTCACCGAATCGCAGCTCGCCCATTGTACGGAGCTCCTGACGACCTGCACGCGCGACCTCGATCAGAACGGCGTCGCCGACTGCCTCGACGGCGTGCCGCCGCCGCCGGTCGCGGACGTCTGCGAGGCCGGACCCGACAACTGCCTCGGGCTCGACAACCCCGAGCAGCTCGACCGCGACGGTGACGGCCGCGGTGACGACTGCGATCCCTGCCCGCTCGATCCCGACGACGACGCCGACGGCGATCAGGTCTGTGGCGACGTCGATCCATGCCCCGACGATCCCGACGACCTCTGCTCGCCCGACGCCGACCTGGACCAGATCTGTGACGCTCCGGGCGTCGGCAACGGCCAGGCCTGCTACAGCGACGCCGACTGCAGCGCCTACGGGTACACCGGACGCTGCATCGCGCACACGTGTCGCCTCGCGACGATCAGCCTCCCGGCCTTCGGACCCGGCACGCGCTGCGACAGCGATGACCCCAACGTCATCAACCTGCTCTCGCTCTTCAACGGGGGCGTGCGGGTCGGATACTGCGAAGATCCGAGCGACGAGGTCTGCGTGCCCGGCGCCGCCCACCCCGACACCGGCGAGTGCGAGCCGCCCTTCCTCGCCGAGACGGAGTGCGACGTCGACGACCCGTTCGCCGGCGCGGCCTGTATCGATCGCCTGTTCGAGCTCTTCGGCGACCGGATCCCGCCCACGATCGACGCGATGTGCTACCGCGGCCAGTGCGTGCCCGGCGAGTCGGTGACCTCGTCCTTCGACTTCCCCGGCGGCTGCCGCGCCAATGACATGGGCTTCAAGCTCGGTGGTCGCGGCTGTGCGGTGGATCGGCCAGGGCCGGGCTACACCGAGCGCTTCTGCGCGCCGTACGCGCTGGCCGGCGAGGACTGCGAGCCGCCCGACGGCGGCACCGCGGGCTGTCTCGACGACGGTGACTGCGCGGGCGCGCCGATGGGGCCGCTGGTCTGCAACGAAGGCACGTGCGACTTCCCGCTCTCCGCCTTCGATGTCATCGGCTTCAGGTGTGCGGGTGCCGAATCACTGGCTCTGGGCGGTCCACGTTGCCGACCCGTCGATGCCCAGCCCACCGATGCTTGCGCCTACGGCGCCGCGCTGCCCGACGGCCACTGCCCGGTCAACACCGAGCCGGTGCCGTGCGAGGTCGGCCCCGACAACTGCCTGGGTGTGTCCAACGCCGACCAGCTCGACTCCGACGGCGATCTCGCCGGCGACGCCTGCGACCTCTGTCCCTTCGATGCCGACGACGACATGGACGGTGACGACGTCTGCGGCGACGTCGACAACTGCCCGACGGTGGGCAACGCCGAGCAGACCGACACGAACCTGAACGGCTTCGGCGACTCGTGCGAGCCCGACGCCGATCTCGACGGGGTCTGCGACATCGCGATCCCGACCTCCGAGTGCGAGGTCGACGCCGATTGCGCGGTCTGGGCCCAGCTCGCGAGCATGGCCCCGACCTGGCAGCGCCCCCCGATCGATCCCGGGTTCATCGGTTGTCACGACAGCGAGTGCCGCTGGAAGCGCGACTTCTTTGGACCGGGTGCGCGCTGCGACGCCAAGCCGTGGACCACCTCGGTCTTCCTCGGCTGGCTCAACGGAGGCCGCCGCGACTCGCACTGCTTCGACGACGGCAGCGGGCTGTGCATCCCCGGCCTGCCCGACGAGGACGGCAACTGCACGATCCCCGGCTTGCCCGAGCC
This sequence comes from Deltaproteobacteria bacterium, assembly GCA_011526585.1. GTDB lineage: Bacteria > Myxococcota_A > UBA9042 > PHBI01 > PHBI01 > WYBB01. The sequence continues at coordinate 101,787 of WYBB01000151.1, read as the reverse complement.
CGAGTGCGACGTCGACGATGCGAACGCCGATCAGGACTGTTCGAACTGGATCAACAGCATCGGCTTCCAGGAGGAGATCGAGGCGGCCTGCATCGCCGGCGTGTGCATCGTCCCGGCGCAGCTCCTCGAGGACTTCGATGACGACAACATGACCTGCGGTGACGGGTTCTACACGTCGATCATCGGAGCGCGGCACTGCGCGGTGGAGCACGTGCTCGGAGGCGAGCCGACGACGATGTGCGCGCCGTTCGACGGCGGAGATGCGAGCGGGTGCTCGGAGACGGCGAGCCGGACTTGCGAAGACGACGAGGATTGCCTCACCAAGGTGGAGGGCGGCTTCGGCTTCACCGTCTGCTCGGCCCAGGGCGTCTGCGAGCCGACCCCGGCGACGCTCGCCGCGCTGGGTCCGCAGCCGGGGCTCGACCTCGTGACCTGTGCTGCGCCGATCGTCGAGCTCTACTCCGGCGGGCCACGCTGCCGGATCCGCGACGCCGGCGACGACGCGATCTGCGGCTTCGGGCGCGCGCTCACCGACGGCACCTGCGGCGTCGCGAGCGGCGACCCGCGCCCGCTTCCGTGTAGCGGCGGGCCGGACAACTGCCTCGGTCTCGTCAACGCCGATCAGCTCGACGGTGACGGCGACGGGGCCGGCGACCTCTGCGATGTCTGCCCGGGCGACGCCGCCGACGACAGCGACGGCGACGGGGTCTGCGGTGATCTCGACAACTGCCCCGAGGTCGCCAACCCGGATCAGCTCGACCTCGACCGCGACGGGATCGGCCTCGAGTGCGATCCCGACATCGACGGCGACGGCGTCTGTGACGAGCCCGCGGTGGGCAGCGGCAACTGTGTGCGCGACGCGGATTGTGCCGCGATCTTCGCCGAGGCCGGTGCGGAGCTCACCGAGGCGCTCGCCTGTATCGGCGGGTTCTGCCGTGCCAGCTGCCAGTTCCTCGCAGAGACGGGTGATGGCTGCGGCCACGTGCGCGACGAGCTCGGCGTAGGGCTCAACGGGGGCGTGGTCGAGGAGCACTGCTGCAACGCCCAGGGATTCTGTGTGCCCGGCGGCAGCGAGGACGAGGTGGGTCGCCGCTGTGACGCCAGCGCGCAGGACGACGAATGCGAGGACGACGCCGAGTGCATCGCGTTTCTCGAATCCGAGCACACGATCTGCCTGGACGGGCAATGTCGCTGGCTCTCATCGGGCCTCGACCTCGAGAGCAACGTGACCGACCCCTGCAATACCCAGGAGGCGCGCGTCGACTACTTCTACGGCCAGCAGCACTGCCAGGCCGTGATCGGGGCGCAGGCGGTGTGCCTGCCCGCCAGCGACTCGCGCGCGTGTCCCGCCGAGTGCCAACAGGGTCAGGGCTGTGACGACCCGTTCGTGTGCGGTCCGAACGGACTCTGCGCGATCCCGTGCGCGCTGGTCGCTCAGGAGGGCCTGAGCTGTGACTTCTTCGAGGTCGCGCTCGTGTCGGGACATGCGCTGGGCACCGGGTGCTGTTCACAGGGTCTGTGCGTGGGCGGCGCGCTCGACGCCGCCGGCCAGTGCGTCGCGGTCGAGCCGGCGGATTGCACGCTCGGCCCCGACAACTGCGTGCTGCACCTGCCCGGGATCCCGCCGCACGGTCGCATGCCTTCGTGGAACCCGTCTCAGGAGGACGAAGATGGCGACGGGATCGGCGACTTCTGCGACCCGTGCGGGGGCGATCCGCTCAACGACGACGACGAGGACGGGCTGTGCGGGGTGCTCGATCAAGACAACTGCCCCTTCGATTACAACCCCGGACAGGAAGACCCCGATGGCGACGGGGTCGGGATCCCGTGCGACGTCGACAACGACGCCGACGGGGTCTGCGATGTCGTCGGCTTCGGCACGGGCCGCTGCGAAAGCGACGAGGCGTGCCGCCTGATGTTCGACAGCTACGCCGGCGACGACAATGTGACGACGGCGTGCATCGACGGGGTGTGTCGCGTCGGCTGCGGCTGGCTCGCCGACAACGACCTGCGCTGCGGCGACCGCGCAGAGGTCGGCGTGATCTGGGCGACCGGCCTCGACCGCCGCGAGCACTGCTGCAATGAGGACGGCTACTGCGTGCCCGGCGGCACCGACGACGACAACGTCACCTGCGCCGCGGTGCCGATGGCCGATGAGTGCGACGAGGAGAGCGACTGCTACCAGCGGCTCGAAAGTGACCAGGTCGCCTGCCTCGACGGCACCTGCCGCTATCGGCGGAGCCACTTCTCGGCGTCGGGCGCCGAAGACCCGTGCAACACGTTCTCCGCGCGGACCGAGGTCTTCGGCGGTGAGCAGCACTGCACGCGCCGGATCGGTGAGACCGAGCTGTGCCTGCCGTCGACGCCCGAGCGACCCTGCGAGGCGGAGTGCGAGCCTGGACAGGAGGATCCGAACCAGCACGGCTGTGGCTATCGCGGGGACTGGCCCAGACAGGTGTGCGCACCGAACGGGCTCTGCCAGGTGCGCTGCACCGACGCCGACGAGCTCGGCGGCTGCGGTGCGCGCTTCGTCAGCTATGTCAGCGGCTTCTCCTTCGGGCAGGGCTGCTGCGGGCGCGGCGGGCTGTGCATCGACTCGGTCGAAAACACCTACGGCGAGTGTGTGCCGACGGAGCCCGCCGAGTGCGTGCCCGGGCCGGACAACTGCGTCGATCCGGTCGACTTCCTCACGACCCAGAACTTCTCGCAGGACGACGAGGACGCCGACCGGGTCGGCGACATCTGCGATCCCTGTCTCGGCGACCCGCTCAACGATCCCGACGGCGACGCGATCTGCGGCGCGGTCGACGTCTGCCCCGACGTCGCCGACGATCAAAGCGACACCGATCAGGACGGGCGCGGCGACGCCTGCGATCCCGACCTCGATGGCGACGGCCTGTGCAACGCCCTGTGTCCCAACGATTGTGGTGAACATGGGTCCTGCGGTGATGGCGGCTGCGTGTGCGCGCCGGGCTGGGGCGGGGTCGACTGCGCGCAGGACCTGCGGCGCTTCAGCGACTGCCGCGAGCGGGTCTTCCCCATCCTCGACGGTGGGCTCGAGGGGCCCACGCTCGCCAGCGCCAGGACCGACGCAGGCGCGCTCCTCGATGACAACGCCACCTTGCCGTGCCATGGGCGCGGCACCTGCAATCCTACGAATGGATTCTGCTATTGCGATCCGTATGTCGGCGGGCCGGCGTGCTCCGGTGACGCCAGCGCCCTCGAAGACGCGTCCGATCCGGACTCGTGCACCAACGGCATCGACGACGACGAGGATGGTAGCCTCGACTGCATGGACGCCGGCTGTGCGACCGCGGACACCTGTTCGTTCGGCTGCCTCGTACTCGGGCCCTGCGCGGACAAGAACGTCGGCGACGACTGCACGGTCCCATACTACGGTTATGGCACGTTGACGGGCGCCTGTTACGCGGGTGAAGGCCGCGACGACCGCGGCGCCTGTGCCGGCGACTGTCTCTGCCGCTTCGCCGCCGACGCCACGTTCACGGGCGCCAGCGCGGTGGATCTGAAAGAGGAGTTCCCGACGGACTTCGAGGGCTGCCCGTGTTTCTCCGACGAGGACCTCTTCGCCCTGGTGATCGGCGAGGACGGGGAGTGGCGCTGCAATTGGGACGAGTTCGGATTCAGCGGGTGTGAGGGCGGCCCACGCTGGGCCAACCCCTTCGGTGCCGCGAGCGTCGACGACCCCACCCGGACTTTCGCCTGCATGGCTGAGCTCCAGGGCGAAGACCGGCTCATCCAGCTCGTCCCCTCCATCAATGCCTGTGCCGTCGGGCGGGGGCCGAACGGCACCGAGAGCGCGCGGATCGTCGTGATGACCGAGCGGCAGGAGGCCGCCTGCGTCGCGATCCTCGAGCGCTGGAACACCGACGTGAACCAGGACGGGATCCCGGACGCCGCCGATCCGGGCCCGCTGCGCTGCCCGGGCGTGCCGGTCTGCAACGGGCGCGGCCAGTGCAACCCGCTGACCGGCGCGTGCTTCTGCGACCCGGGCGTGAGCGGCGTCGCGTGCGAGGGGCGCGAGGGGCCCGGGACCCAGTGCTCGGGTGACTTGGAGTGCGAATACGGCTGCGACGAGGCGGCCGGCGTCTGCCTGCCGCTCCACGAAGACGACTGTTACAACGGGGTCGACGACGACGGGGACGGCCTCACCGACTGCGACGACGCGGCGTGCCGCGCTTCGGGGGCGTGTGACCTCTGTGGGATCGGCGAGTGCAACGACGGCACGCGCAAGGTCGGCGACCCGTGCACCTTCATGCCGAGCATGTGGGAGCTCTTCCTCCTGAGCGCGGAGAACCAGTCCGACCTGCCGCCCGAGCTCTTCGAGGCGCTGGCCGACGACAACATCACCGGCACCTGTTACGGCGGCGAGGCGACCTCGGCCGGTGGCGACTGTGACGGGCAGTGCGCGTGCGTCGGCGGCGCCGAGTGGCAGTTCATCGTCGTCGGGCCGGCGGATAACGACTGTGTCACGCCGATCGAGAGCGGCTCGAACGACGGCGAGGGCGAGACCGAGGTGCAGCGTTGCGGCGGCGGGCCGCTCGGCGGCAACGAGGGCGTGTGCATCGGCTGTGACCCGGAGGTGGGCTGCGGCTGCCTCGGGATCCGCCAGGCGTCGCTCGAGCCTGACCCGCCAGACGTGTGTCCCTGCTACTCGCGCGACGACATCGTCGCGCTCCTGAGCGCGTCGCTGATCGGCCAGTGCCAGGAGATGACGATGCCCAACTCGCCGTGCCAGCCCGCGCACCGACGGCACCACCCGTGGATCGTCGACTTCGAGCGCGGGATCTCAGTCGGCACGACTCGAGGTGTGCTGCCGCCGCTCTGGGGACCGCCGCAGGGCGAAGGCTTTGCACAGTTCCCGAACACGACGGCCTGCGTCGGCTTCGACCTGCCCGGCTTCACCCTCGAGGACCTCTCCGACGACAACGTCACCGTGCCCGACGACCTGCGCATGCTGATCACGAGCTTCTTCTTCCAGGAGGACGAGAACTTCTGCTTCGACCTCGGCCTCGATCTCGCCGTCGACGACGTGCTGCTCACGGAGGGGCGCAGCCTCGAGCTCACGATGTCGTTCGGCATGCGGCGTGTGACCGACACCCAGGAGGCCGCCTGCCGCGCCATCGTCGACGACTGCCTCGCGGTGAGGCCCGACGGCGCGATCATCGTGCGCGACTTCGACTACGACGGGGTGCCGGACTGCGTGGCGCCGGTGGTCGCCGAGATCGCCTGCGAGGGCGCCGACAACTGCCCGGCGCTCTTCAACGAGGACCAGTTGAACAGCGACAGCGATCTCGCCGGCGACGTCTGCGACGTCTGCCCGTTCGTGCACGACGGCGCGCTCGATCCCTACGGCGATGACCCGTGTGATTTCGACGAGGACGACGACGGCGATCCGGACGTGAGCGACTGTCGCTACGACGACCCGGACTTCCACCGCGCGGCGGCCGAGATCTGCGACGGCGAGGACAACGACTGCGACGGCTTCGTCGACGCGCTCGACTCGGACCTGGTGCTCGACGCGTGTGACGGCGAGCTCGCCGGGGTCTGCGCCGGGGCGACGCGCACCGCGGCGCAGTGTGTCGGAGGGCACTTCGTCGCCTGCGACGCGACGAGCTTCGCCGCGAGCTCGGCGCTCTACGAGGAGGTCGAGACCCGCTGCGACGACGAAGACAACGACTGCGATGGCGCGGTCGACGGCTTCGTCATGCGCGGATCGAGCTGCGGCGTCGGCGCGTGCGCCAACGTCGGCGAGGTGACCTGCGTCGCCGGCGCCGAGGTCGACGACTGCGCACCGCTGCCCGAAGGTGACGAGATCTGCGACGGCGAGGACAACGACTGCGACACGCTCGTCGACGCGGCCGATCCCGATCTGGAGCCCGAGCCCTGCGACGAACAGGACGGCGTATGCGCCGGCGCGATGCGCGTGCCCGAGCTGTGCCAGGACGGCGTCTTCGCCGAGTGCACCGAGGGGATCTTCCTCGCGCACTCTCAGGACTACGGAGAGGACGAGTCGATCTGCGACGGGCTCGACAACGACTGCGACGAGGCGACCGACGAGGACTTCTCGCCGCGACCGGTGAGCTGCGGGCAGGGGATCTGCGAGGCGATCGGCCTCATCGTCTGCGTCGACGGCGGGGAAGAGAGCACCTGCATCCCGGGCGCGAGCGCCGCCGAGCTCTGCAACGGGCTCGACGACGACTGCGACGGCGAGGTCGACGATGGCTTCGATCTCGGCGGCGCGTGCGACGGTGATGGCGACGGCTGCTTCGACGGGCTCTGGCGCTGCGACGCGCACGGCGCGGTCTACTGCGACGACGGCCCCGAGGTCGGGGCCGAGCGTTGCGACGGCGTCGACAACGACTGCGACGACGAGATCGACGAGGGCTGCGACAAGGACGACGACGGCTGGTGCGACGCGCTGATGGCGTGCCTGTCGGGGCCGGAGGTCGAGCTCGCCGCCTGCCCCGAGGGCTGCGGCGACTGCGACGACGCCAACGACGCGGTGAACCCCGGCGCCGAGGAGGCGTGCAACGACCGCGACGACGACTGCCGGGACGGCGTCGACAACGGCTGCGACGACGACGACGACGGCTGGTGCGACGCAGAGCTGGTGTGCAGCGGGACGCCGCTCGCGTGCGCGTTCGGCTGCGGCGACTGCGACGACCTCGACCTGCAGATCTCGCCGAGCGCGGCCGAGCGCTGCAACACGCGCGACGACGACTGCGACCGGCAGATCGACGAGGGCTTCGTGCTCGGCCAGAGCTGCACGCGCGGCACCGGCGTGTGCCTGGCGAGCGGGCAGATCGCCTGCGCGCCGGGCGGCGACGGCACGACCTGCGACGCGGTCCCGCTGGCGGCCGGCAGCGAGAGCTGCAACGGGCTCGACGACGATTGCGACGGCGCGACCGACGAGGACTTCGACGTCGGCGGGCCGTGCGCGGTCGGTCTGGGCGCCTGCCGGCGCGAGGGCGTGAGCGTCTGCGACGCGGGCGGGCTCGGTTGCTCGGCGGTCGCGGGCGTGGGCAGCGCCGAGATCTGCGACGGGCTCGACAACGACTGCGACGGCGACGCCGACGAGGGCGAGACCGCCGACGGCGAGCCGATCTGCGCGCCGCTCGAGACCGAGATCCTGACCGGGCCGCAGGCGACCACCGCGCAGACGAGCGCGAGCTTCACCTACGTCAACCCCGAGACGCCGGCGCAGCTCACCTTCGACTGCTCGCTGGACGCGGCGGGCTGGGTCAACTGCGACGGCGGCCAGCTCACCGTCAACGGCGTGCGACCGGGCAGCCACGTCCTGTTGGTGCGGGCCCGCGGACCCAACGGCGCCGTCGATCCGACGCCCGATCACTACACCTGGGTCGTCGACCCGACGATCCCCGACACGCTGATCCTCGCCGCGCCCGACGACCCGTCCCAGAGCGGGCGCGCCGAGTTCCTCTTCGGCGCGACGGTGAACGACGTCGCCTTCTGGATGTGCGCGCTCGACCCGCGCACCGTGCCGCCCCGCGCCAACGACTACGTGCGCTGCGACGCGCACTGGATCGTCGAGGGGCTCGCCGACGGCACACATCGCCTGTGGGTCTACGTGGTCGACGACGAGGGCGTCGCCGATCCGGAGCCCGCGACCTGGGTCTGGACGATCGACACCAGCGCGCCCGAGACGCACATCACCGAGGCGCCGGCGGCGCGCGCCGACAGCGACGTCGCGCGCTTCGCCTATCAGGACCCGGGCGACCCTGGCGCGAGCCGCTTCGAGTGCCGCCTCGACGATGGGGAGTGGTTCGCGTGCGACGGAGGTCGCGTCACCCTGCGCGACCTGGCCGAAGGCCGGCACGTCTTCAGCGTGCGCAGCGTCGACGACGGCGGCACCGTCGATCCGACCCCGGCCACCACGACCTGGGTGGTCGACCTCACGCCGCCCGACACCTTCATCGCGGTGCACCCCGATCCACTCGCGCAGAGCGCGACCGCGACCTTCGGCTTCACCTCGGACGAGAGCCCGGTGAGCTTCGAGTGCGCGCTGGATCCGGCGCTCCCGCAAGGTGCAGGCGCCCCGAGCGAGAGCGCGTGGCGCGCGTGCGAGGCGAGCGAGGTCTTCACCGCGCTGGCCGACGGCGAGCACACGGTCTGGGCGCGGGCGACCGACGAGGCCGGGCTCACCGATCCGAGCCCGGCGCGCTTCACCTGGGTGATCGACACGCGCGCGCCCGAGACGGTGATCACCGCGGGGCCGGCCGCACTGATCGGCGCCGCCGAGGAGGCGTTCTTCGCGTACGAGGACCCCGACGAGCCGGACCATGTGCACTTCGAGTGCCGCGTGGACGGCGGCGAGTGGGTCGCGTGCGACGGCGGAGCGCTGACGATCGAAGCGGGCGAGATGGAGGTCGGGCCGCACACGCTGGAGGTGCGCACCTGTGTCGAGGGCGGCCCGCCCGACCTGCGCTGCGACCCGAGCCCGGCGCTGTGGCGCTGGGCGGTGAGCGGGTCGCCGTGCCCGCTGGACGAGGACGCGCCGTTGATGGTCTGCGCCGCGGACCTCGGCGCGGAGTGCGTCGCGGGTGGGGCCTCGGTCGACCTGGCGGCGCTCGCGCCCGAGGTCGAGGACGCTTGCGGCGAGGCGACGGTCGAGCGGATCGGCGGCGAGCCGCTGGTCGTCGGCGACAACCCGATCGTGTTCTCGGCGCACGATGACAATGGCAATGGCGCCTCGTGCCTGACGCTGGTGGTCGTGAGCGACACGACCGCGCCGACGATCACCTGCCCCGAGGACGTCGTGGTCGACAACGACGCGGGCCTGTGCGGGGCGGCGGTGGCACTGGCGGCGGCGACGGTCGGCGACGATTGCGACGCGCGCGAGGCGCTCCTGGTGGTGAGCGACGCGCCGAGCTTCTTCCCGGTCGGCGTGAGCGAGGTCGTGCACCGCGTCGTCGACCGCGCGGGCCATGCGGCGAGCTGCACGCAGCGGGTGACGGTGAACGACGCCGAGGTGCCGAGCCTGAGCTGCAGCGAGGACCTGACGGTCGATGCGCCGCCGGATCTCTGCGCGTGGCAGGGCGCCATCGCGGCCGAGTCGAGCGACAACTGCGGCGAGACCCTGCAGATCGAGGACGCGACCGGGAGCTTCCCGGTCGGCGAGCACCCGGTGGTCTTCACGGCGCTGGACGCCGGCGGGCACAAGCGCAGCTGCACGACGACCCTCACCGTGCGTGACGTGACGCCGCCGGTCGTGCGCTGCGGGGACTTCGGCGGGGTGGTGCCGGCGATCGTCGGCGCCGCGGTCGAAGACGCCTGCGGCGCGACGGCGGTGGTCGAGACGGTGCGCTGCGCGTACGCCGACGGGCGCGACGGCGAGCCGACGTGTCCCGCGCGCGCGCGCGCCGACACGGTCGAGGTGAGCGCCCTGGCGACCGACGGCGACGTGACGGTGAGCTATCGGATCAGCGCCCTCGACCTGAGCGGCAACGAGGCCGCCGTCGACTGCTCGTTCGAGCTCTCGCGCGATCTCGATCGCGACGGCGTCGCCGACGCGGTCGACCGTTGCCCCGCCATGCCCGACCCCGAGCAGTCGGACGGCGACGGCGACGGGGTCGGCGATCGGTGCGACGTGTGCCCGACGATCGCCGATCCCGAGCAGCGCGATAGCGACAGCGACGGCGTCGGCGACGCCTGCGCGCCGGACCTCGGCGACGTCGAGGCCGCAGGCGGCGCGGGCTGTGGCGGCGCGGGCGCGAGCGTGGCGGTGCTCGTGCTCTGCGGCCTGGCCTTCGCCGGCCGCGGTCTACGGAGACGCAGGCGCGACAGAGATGCGCGTGGACAGGGAGGTGCGCGATGAAGGCCGTCGGTCTCTTCCTCCTCCTCTTCGCGGTCGGCCGCGCCGGCGAGGCGCGCGCGCAGAGCGACTACGATCAGGATGGCGATCTGATCTGCGACCCGGCCTGTCCGAGCTCGGACCCGGAGCTCGTCTGCAGCGGACATGGGAGCTGCACGCCGTTCGGGTGCGCGTGTGTGCCGGGCTTCGGCGGGGTGGATTGCGCGCAGGAGGTCGGGTTCGTGCTGCGGCTGCCGTGTGTCGGTGGCGATGATTGCAACGGGCGCGGCGTCTGTGATCACCAGACCGGCTCGTGCGTGTGCGACGACGGGTTCAGCGGGATCGGCTGCGCCGGGCCGGGTGAGCTGCAGGAGCAGGGCGAGGCCTGCTACGACGGCCTCGACAACGACGGCGACGGGCTGGCGGACTGTGTCGATCCGAGCTGCGCCGAGGTCGGCGGCTGCGAGCAGTGTCCGGTCGCCGGGTGCCATGGCAAGCAGGTGGGTGATCCCTGCCGCTTCGAGGTCGACACCGGTCTCGGCGCGGATGGGACCTGCGACGCCGGTGGGCTCCGCGCCGTCGGTGAGCCGTGTATCGGTGATTGTGTGTGTCGCTTCGGGATCCGGGTCGACATCCCGGACACGGTCAACCCGGTGCCGCTCGATGACGCGGAGGTCGGCTGTCCGTGCTACGACCTGGAGGACGTGACGGAGGCGCTGGGCGACACCGTCGCCGCGCCGCGCTGCGAGACGGTCGTGGAGTTCAGCTCCTCGTGTCGGCTGCCGGACTGGGCGCGGCTCGGGGCAGGCGCCGACTTCGGGTACCGCAACTGCACCCTGGACATGCCGCTCGGCGAGCGCGTCTTCGTCGCGGGCGACAACCACGGCTTCTGCGTGAGCGTCGACTCCCAGGAGATCGACGGCAACCCGACCGGACACGTCGAGGTGCGCGCGGTCACGGTCGAGCAGACGCGCGTCTGCCACGAGCTCATCGACCAGGTCGCCGATCTCGACGGGGACGGTCGCCGCGAGTGCGCGTCGGACTGCAACGGGCGAGGTGTCTGCGACCCGGCGACCGGTGAGTGCGTGTGCGGGTTGTACGATGGGCAGGTCTGGTATGGAGCCGAGTGCGAGAGCTCGAGCGGATACGAGGGCACCTGCTGGGACGGGCTCGACGACAACGGCGATGGACGCATCGACTGTGCCGATCCGAGCTGCGCGGACCAATGCCAGTGCGAGGGGCACCCGACGACCCCGTGCCGCGGCAAGCGCGTGGGCGAGATCTGCCGCTTCGACGAGGACGGCGCCGGCGCGCCGGTGGCCCGCTGTTATGGCGGTGAAGAGCGCGCCGAGGGTCTGCCGTGCCTCGGGCAGTGCATCTGCCTCGGCGGCTCGACCGAGGTGGAGCTCGCCGGCGACGACCTGGTCACGTTGCTGCCGCCCGGCGACGACGACGAGTGTCCGTGTTTCGATCCCGCGGAGGTGATCGCGAGGCTCGGCCTCGGCGCCTCCTGCGAACGCCGAGAAGACCCGCTGAGCTACTGTGGGGCGCTCCTGCCGGACTGGGCGCGAGCGCTCGCGCCGGAGACCGACGGGGAGTTCGGCCGCGTACTGGCCGGCGGCTCGCTGGATTGCGAGCTCGCCCTCGCGCCGGACTACCTGTCTGGGTTCGAGCTCGACGTGTCGATCACCGCGATGGAGTGCGAGATCGAAGACGAAGGCCCGCACACCGAGGACGTGCTGCGCTACACCCTGACCGAGCGGCAGCTCCTGCGATGCTTCGAGAACCTCACGACCTGCACGCGCGACGTCGACGGAAATGGTGTGCCCGATTGCCTCGACGGGGTGCCGACACCGCCGATCGTGGACGTGTGCGCGCAGGGGCCGGACCTGTGTCCGGGGATCGACGATCGCGCGCACCCTGATCTCGACGGCGACGGGGTCGTCGACCCCTGCGACGTGTGCCCCGAGGACCCCAACGACACGTTCTTCGGGGACACCTGCGATCCGGACGAGGACGGCGACGGGGTGTGCGAGCCGCCGCACGTCGGGATCGCCCACGAGTGCACGATCGACGCCGACTGCATCCGCGAGGAGCCCGGCGTGCTGGTCTGCCATCAGCACCGCTGCCGCCTGAGCGCGGCGATCGTGGCCGCGGCCGAGCTGCGCTGCGACCAGCTCGCGGGTGAGGACCTCTTCGACATCGCGCGCTTCAATGACGGGATCCGCGCGCCTCACTGCGAGCAGGACGGGGCGTGCATCCCGGGCGAAGCGAACCCGGCCGACGGCACGTGCACCGGTCAGCCGGCGCCCGACGAGTGTGTGCCGGGCGCGGAGGGGGTCGAGGCGTTCTGTCTCGGCCACCTCGCGACGCTCTTCGAGCAGGAGGCGATGCCCGACGCGGCGACCTGCTACAAGGGACAGTGCGTCTTCGGCGCCGACTTCACCGGCGACCTCTCGGACGGCTGCCGCTCGCTCATCTTCGGCGAGCGCTTCGGCGCGCGCCTGTGCCGGGTGACCGCTGCGACGGAAGACGGTAGCGGCGAGTTCTGCGCACCGATGCCGCTTGCCGGCGACGACTGTCACGCGCCTGACGGCTGGACCGCAGGCTGTATCGACGACGTGCCCTGCGAATCGGAAAACGGTGAGTTCGGTGTCTGCTACCAGGGCAGCTGCGACTTTCCGGCCTGGCTCCTCGAGTCCGAGGGCCTGCCCTGCGCCAGCGGCGACATCTGGGACGAGACCGGCATGCAGCGGTGCATGCGCGTCGACGGCGGACCCTCGGCGGCGTGCGGCTACGGCCCGGCCGACGCGCTCGGCTTCTGCCCGATCGACCCCGGGCCGGCGGGATGCCTCGTCGGACCCGACAACTGCCCCGGCGTCGAAAACGCCGATCAGGCCGACCGCGACGGCGACGGGATCGGGGACCTGTGCGATGCCTGCCCCGACGACCCGAACAACGACACCGACGGCGACGGGATCTGCGACGACGTCGACAACTGCCCGCTCGATCCGAACAACGACCAGGCCGATGCGAACCAGAACGGCTTCGGCGACCTCTGCGACCCGGACCTCGACGGCGACCTCGTCTGCGACGGGAGCGTGCCGGTGCCGCAGTGCGTCGAGCACAGCGACTGCCACGTCTGGTCGGAGTACTCACGCCTGCTCCCCATCGTCGATCCTTCCACCTACGATCCGAGCGCGGAGATCGGATGCGTCGAGGGGCGATGTCGGTGGAAGCCCGCCCGCTTCCCTGGCGAGCGGCGCTGTGACGACAAGGGCTGGCAGGTCGCGGTCTCGCTCGGGTTCCTCAACGGCGGGCGGCGCGTCTCGCACTGCGAGGACGACGACGGCTTCTGCGTCCCCGGCGTCGCCGACTCCGAGAGCGGCCTGTGTGCGCCGGGCGTCGAGCCCCAGCCGGAGTGCGATGCGGACGATCCCGACGTGGTCGAGGACTGCGAGGCCTGGATAACGGACCTGCGCCCGATCTCGTCCAATCCCGGGTGCCACGCCGGGCAATGCACCGTCCAGAGCGACGAGGTGACCCCCGACTTCGGGTCGTGTGGGGCGACCGCGGTGAGCGCCTTCCTCGGCGAGCGCTACTGTCAGGTGCAGCTCGATCTCGGCGACGGCGTCTTCGACTACTGCGTGCCGGTCGCCGACGCCGAGGGTCGCTGTGAGCGGTGGTCCGGTGGACCAGGGAGCTGCGAGGAGGACTGGGACTGCGACGACGAGGCGCTGATCGACCTCGGGATCGCAACCGTCTGCAGCGACGAGGGCACCTGCGAGCCGACCGTCGGCGCGCTCGACGACGAGAACCTGACGTGCGCCGATTCCAAGGTCGAGTGGCTCTTCAGCGGGCCGCGCTGCACGCCGGCCGAGGCCGACGACGACACGATCTGCGGCTTCGGCCGCGCGCTCGCCGACGGCACCTGCGCGAGCGAGACCCGGCCCTTGCCGTGCGTGTACGGTCCCGACAACTGCCCGCTCATCCCCAACGCCGACCAGGCCGACGACGACAACGACACCGTCGGCTCGGCGTGTGACGTGTGCCCGTTCGAGCACCCCGACGACGGCGACGGCGACGCCGCGTGCCCGCCCGAGGACAACTGCCCCGACGTCGCCAACGACGACCAGGCCGACCTCGACGACGACGGACGGGGCGACGTCTGCGACAACGACCAGGACGACGACGGCGTGTGCGACGCGCCGCCGCGTGGCTGGCAATGCCGGGTGGACGCCGACTGCGAGGCGCTCTTTGCCGGTCTGGACGAAGGCCTCGAGAGCGTCGACTTCGGGTGCCGTGCCGGCCGCTGCCGCGCGACCTGCACCTCGCTGCGCCTGCTCGGAGGGAGCTGTGGCTACGTCAGCGACCTGGCGGCGATCGCGCTCAACGCCGGCGTCGAGGGAGAGCTCTGCTGCGACGCCGCGGACTACTGCGTGCCCGGTGGCGGTGGCCCTGCCGCGGTCTGCGACGGCTCCGAACCGGCCGAGCGCTGCGAGGGCGACGAGGACTGTGACGAGGGTGAGCTCTGTCACGCCGGTCGCTGCTATCTGCGTGTCGAGGTGCTGCTCGACGAGCGCGGCGGCGATCCGTGCAACCGACACGACGTGCGGATGACCGAATTCGTGGGGCGACAGCACTGCGAGGTCGAGGTGCGCCAGGGGGAGTGGGCCTGCCTGCCGCACGGTGACAGCGTGCGGTGCGGCGCCGAGTGCCGGAGCGGCGACGATTGTCAGAAGCCGGACGAGTTCGGTTGCGGGAGCGACGGCCTCTGCCGGGTGCGCTGCGCCGTCGCCGAGGCGGAGACCTCCCTGGGTTGTCGCGACGGCGAGACCGCGATCGCCTCCGGGGCGCCATTCGTCGGGCTCGGCTGCTGTGACGCCGAAGGGCTCTGCGCCGGCGGCAGGACCGACGAACAGGGCCAGTGCGTGGTCGAGCCCTATACCATCGACCCAACGTGTTCGGGTGGAGCCGACAACTGCGTGCTGCCGGATCGGGGCGACCCGCCCGAGGGGCCGATGCTGTCCCACAACCCCGACCAGCTCGATCAGGATGGCGACGGGATCGGCGAGGCCTGCGACGCATGCCCGGCCGACCGCGACAACGACGCCGACGGCGACGATCGCTGCGTGCCCGACGACAACTGCCCCGCCGTTGCCAACCCCGGCCAGGAGGACCACGACCTCGATGGGGTCGGCACGGCCTGTGATCCCGACGCCGACGAGGACGGGGTCTGTGATGCGCCGGGCTTCGGGACCGGTCGCTGCGTCTCCGATCTGGAGTGCTACTCCATTGTCTTGGAAAGCGAAGGCTGGCCCGCGACCTTCCTCGACGGCGACGACAACGTCACCACCGTCGCCTGCGTCGACGGGAGCTGCCGCGTGCATTGTGCGTTCCTGCTGGTGGCCGGCGACGTGAGCTGCGCCAACCGCCGCAACGAATTCGTGCAAGAGGTGAGCGGCGGTGATCTCTCGCCGCACTGCTGCGACGCGCAAGGCTACTGCGTGCCCGGCGTCGGGGACGGGCAAGACGGGGAGGCGTGCCTCGAGCCGCAGCCGGCGCCGGGAGACGTGCCGCCCGATTGCGTCGAGGACGAGGAGTGCGAAGCGATCGGCGACGGCGGACCGGTCTACTGCCACGAAGGCCGCTGCCTGCTCGGCCTCTCGGAGGAGGACACCTCCGACTGGTGCAACGACTTCTACGTCCGTCGCAACAGCTTCCAGGGACGCCAGCACTGTGCGCGCGCGATCCGGCCCGGCGTCATCGCGTGTGTGCCGTCCACCGCCGAGGCGCCGTGCCCGCCGGAGTGTCTGCCGGGGCGCTCGGAGATGTGCGGGCTCGAGGGCTACCTGGACTCCCGCTATGCCTGTGGCCCCGACGGTCTCTGCGCCTGGCGCTGCGAGGCGGCCGACGACGAAGGCTTCCCGCGCGGGTGTCAGAGCAACGTCGTCGCGCTCGAGAGCGGCTGGCCGCTCGGCGCGGGCTGCTGCGGCGACGAGGGGCTGTGCGTCAACGGCTACTACGATTCGGACGGGCGCTGCGGCGTCGCGCTCGCGGACTGCGAGCTCGGGCCGGACAATTGTGTCACGCCCGAGACCCCGGCCGCGAGCATGAACCCGTTGCAGGAGGACGAGGACGAAGACCGCGTCGGCGACCTCTGCGACGCCTGCCTCGGCGATCCGCTCAACGACGACGATCTGGACGGCGTCTGCGGCGCGGTCGATCTCTGCCCGGCGGTCGCCGATGCCGGCAACCTCGATCAGGATCAAGACGGGATCGGCGACGCCTGCGACCACGACTTCGACAACGACGGCTGGTGCAACGTGCTCTGCCCGGGGGACTGCGGCGCGCACGGGACCTGCACCGCCGAGGGCTGCGTCTGCGAGCCGGGGTGGGGCGGGGCGGACTGCGCCCAGCACGTCGTCAGGCTGAGCGATTGCCGCGTCAATCCGTTCGCCGGCCTCCTCGGGGAGATCGGCGGCGGGGGCGGCGGCGCCTTCTCGGCCGCGGGCGTCGACGCGAGCTACGCCACCGCGCCGGACGACGACAACGAGACCCAGCCGTGCTTCGGGCGCGGCACCTGCAACCCCACGAGCGGCTTCTGCTTCTGCGATCCGCGGGTCGGTGGTCTCGGCTGCATGGGCGGCTCGGGCGCCGAGGACATCGACAACCCCGGCTCGTGCACCGACGGCATGGACAACGACATGGACGGCAGCCTCGACTGCATGGACGCTGGCTGCCGCGACGAGCCGGTGTGTCGGAACTGCTTCATGGGACCGTGCTTCGACAAGAACGTCGGCGATGTCTGCACCGCGATCATCCCGTTCGATGGCACCACGATCTACGGGCGCTGCTATGCCGGAGAGGCGCGTGACGACACGCTGCCCTGCGCGGGTCACTGCATCTGTCGCGCGGCGCTCGACGCCGAGGTCGGAGCCGGCGGGGTCATCATCGCGATCGAGAGCACGCTCGACGAGTATCCGTCGAGCTTCACCGGCTGTCCGTGCTTCGACGACGACGACCTGAGGGCCTATGTGCTGCCCGACGGGGCGCCCGTGTACTGGGGCTGCGACGCGACGAGCTTCGCGGACGTCGACGTCTGCGCGGGCGCGCCGAGGTGGGCCAATCCGTTCGGCGCTTCGGTCTCACAGGATCCGACGCGCTTCATCGCGTGTGAGCTCGAGCAGGCGGACGGGAGCGGGAGCAGGCTCCTCTTCGATTCGATCATCAACGCGTGTCAGATCGAGACCCGTTCGGCGGAACAGAGCCGGATCCGCGGCGTCCTCATGACCGAAGCCCAGGAGGCGAGCTGCATCGCCATCCTCGAGCGCTGGCGCACCGACGCCAACCTCGACGGGGTACCCGACGCGATCGACCCGGTCGAGATCGTGCGCTGCCCCGGCACGCCGCAGTGCAGCGGCCGCGGCATGTGCAACCCCGAGACCGGCACCTGCTACTGCGAGCAGGGCGTGGGCGGTCCGGCCTGTGACCTCGAGGACGTGGGCCCGGAGAATTGCTCCGACGGCTATGATGACAACGGGGACGGGCTCGTCGACTGCGACGACGCGACCTGCCGCGAGCACACCGACTGTGTGCTCTGCGGGATCGGCGCGTGCAACGACGGCGCGAGCAAGGTCGGCGACCCCTGCCAGTTCATGCCGGCCATGGGCCTCGACGCCGCCTTCGGCTTCGCTGGTCTCTTCGGCGGGCTCCCGCCCGAGGCCGTCGAGCTCCTCGGGTCGGACGACAACATCACCGGCACGTGCTGGGGCGGTGAGGGCACCCCGGCCGGCACGGTCTGCCAGGGTCAGTGTGCGTGTGTCGGCGGCAGCGAGTGGGAGCTGGTCATGATCGGCCCGGGCCAGAACGACTGCATCCCCCCGCTGGTCGAGCCGGAGCCCGGCGCCGACCCCCAGCGCTGTAGCGGCGGACCCTTCGCCGACGACGAGGGGATCTGCGTGTCCTGTGAGCCCGACGCGGGCTGCGGCTGCCTCGGCTACACCGTCGAACCCCAGCCGGAGGTCGCGCCCGACGCGTGCCCCTGCTATACGCGCGAGAGCCTGGTCGCGCTCTTGAGCCAGACGCTGAGCCTGTGCATGCAGGGAGCGGTCGAGGGCTCGCCCTGCCTGCCGGCGCATCGCCGCCACCACCCGTGGATCGTCGACTTCGAGTCCGGGCTCAGCGTCGGCACCAGCTCGGGCTACCTGCCGCCGCTCTGGGGAGCGGGCACCGACGAGGGCGCGGCCGACAGCGCCGCCAACCTGATGTGCCTCGACCTCGAGATCCCCGGCCTGAGCCTCGCGGACCTCATGTCCTCCAACCCCGAAGAGCTGGATCTGCCCGAGCGTCTGCAGCTCCTCATCGATCTCATCTTCTTCAAGTCCGACGAGAACCTCTGCCTGAGCCTGGGCATGGCCGTCGACATCGCGAGCGACGAGCTCTCCTTCTTCACCAGCGAGACCCCGACCGACATGTCCCTCACGCTGAGCCTGGGCATACGGCGCCTGACGGATCGCCAGGAGGCCGCCTGCCAGGCGGTCCTCGACGATTGCATGGTCGTCCGCCCCGACGGCCTCGTCACGATCCGCGACTTCGACCACGACGGGATCCCGGACTGCTCGCAACCCCCGGTCTTCGAGGTTCAGTGCGAAGGCGCCGACAACTGCCCGCTGACCTCCAACGCCGATCAGCTCGACCGCGATGAGGACACCTTCGGCGACGTCTGTGATCAGTGTCCGCTCCTGCACGACGACCTGCTCGATCCGGTCGGCAGCCCGTGCGATCCGGACGAGGATGACGACGGCGATCCGGACGTCGACGACTGCGACCCGTTCGATCCGGAGATCCATCACGACGCCGCCGAGGTCTGTGACACGGTCGACAACGACTGCGACGGGTTGGTCGACGCGGACGACGTGGACGGCGATGCGGGCGGCGGCCTGGTCCTCGGCGCCTGCGAGGGCGACCTGCAGGGAGTCTGCGCGGGCGCCCAGCGGATCGCGGCGCTCTGCGTCGGGGGCGAGTGGGCCGCCTGCGACGACGCGGCGTTCTCGGCCTGGTCCGCGCTCTACGAGGCGGGACCCGAGACGCGCTGCGACGACGAGGACAACGACTGCGACGGCACGGTCGACGACTTCGTCGTCGGGCCCTCGGAGTGTGGCGTGGGCGAGTGCCACAACACCGGCGAGCTGCGCTGTGTCGCCGGCGCCGTCGTCGACGGGTGCGTGGCGCTCGAACGCGAGGGCGATCCCGAGCTCTGCGACGGCAAGGACAACGACTGCGACGGGCTCCTCGACGCGGCCGATCCCGATCTGGAGCCGGTCGCCTGCGACCTCGGCGGCGAGCCGGCCGAGGGCGTGTGCGTCGGCGCGATGCGGATCCGCGAGCTCTGCCAGGGTGGTGAGTGGGGTGCGTGCACGCCGGCGATCTACCTCATCCACGATGCGCGCTTTGCGATCCCCGAGACGGTCTGCGACGGCGACGACAACGACTGCGACGGCGAGGTCGACGAGGACTTCCAGGAGTACGCCGACACCTGCGGCGCGGGGATCTGCATCAACGAGGGCGAGGTGAGCTGCGTCGGCGGTCACGAGGTCAGCGATTGCGAGCCGCTCCCGAAGGGCACCGAGACGTGCAACAACGTCGACGACGACTGCGACGGCACGATCGACAACGGCTTCGAGCAGGTCGGCGAGGCCTGCGACGGCGACGGCGACGACGACCAATGCCTCGACGGGACGTATCGCTGCGACAACGACGGGGCGCTCTACTGCGACGACGGACCCGAGGTCGGCGTCGAGATCTGCGACGGGCTCGACAACGACTGCAACGGCGCGACCGACGAGGGCTGCGACGACGACGGCGATCACTTCTGCGACGCGGCGATGGGCTGCATCGGCGGCAGCGGCGCCGCGCCGAGCTCGTGCCTGCTCGGCTGCGGCGACTGCGACGACGGCGACGCCGCGATCCACCCTGGCGCGCTCGAGCGCTGCGACGATGACGACAACGACTGCGACGGTGCGACCGACGAGGGCTGTGACGACGACGGCGACGGCTACTGTGACTTCGAGCTGGGCTGTGAGGGCGACCCGGCGATCTGCCCGGGCGGCTGCGACGACTGCGACGACCTCGCGGCCCTGGTCTTCCCGGGCGCCGCCGAGCGCTGCAACCGCACCGACGACAGCTGCGACGGTTCGATCGACGAGGGCTTTTCGCTCGGCGTGCCGTGCTCGGCGGGGATCGGCGGCTGCACGACGGCCGGCGTCACGGTCTGCGCGCCCGGCGGCGAAGCGACGATCTGCGACGCCATCCCGGGCACCGGCGTCAACGAGAGCTGCAATGGCGTCGACGACGACTGCGACGGCTTCGTCGACGAGGACTTCCAGATCGGCCAGGCGTGCACGGTCGGCCTCGGCGAGTGCCTGCGCGAAGGTGTGCGCGTCTGCGCCGGCAACACCGCGGGCTGCTCGGTCGTCGCCGGTGCGCCGAGCGGAGAGCTCTGCGACGGGCGCGACAACGATTGCGACGGGGCGGTCGACGAGGGGCCGACGCCGTTTTCCGACGGGGTGTGCCGGCCGCTCGACACGCAGATCCTGACCGCGCCGCCGGCGATCACCGCCGACGCCGCGGCGCGCTTCACCTACCTGAACCCGGTCACGCCGATGAACGTCGCCTTCGACTGCTCGTACGATGGCGCGCCGTGGACGCCGTGCGACGGCGGCGTCACCCAGGTCCTCGGCGTCGGGGTCGGCAGCCACGTGATGCTGGTGCGCGCGCGCGGGCCCGACGGCGCGGTCGACACCACGCCGGCGTTCCACGTGTGGGTCGTCGATCGCACGCTGCCCGACACGCTGATCCTGTCCGGGCCGAGCGACCCGTCGCAGAGCGGCACGGCGCGCTTCCTCTTCGGCGCGACGGTGCCCGACGCCGACCACTGGATGTGCGCGCTCGATCCGGCGGGCACGCCGCGCGCGAGCGACTATCGGCGCTGCGAGGCGAGCTGGCAGGTGGACGGCCTGGCGGACGGGGCGCACACGCTCTGGGTCTATGTGGTCGACGCGAAGGGCGTGAGCGATCCGGTGCCGGCGCGCTGGACCTGGACCATCGATCGCTCGGCGCCCGAGACCGCGATCACCAGCGGGCCGGCGGCCGAGAGCGGCGACGCCGTCGCGAGCTTCACCTTCGAGTCGCCGGGCGATCCGGGCATCACGCGCTTCGAGTGCCGCCTCGACGACGGCGCGTGGCTCGCGTGTGACGGGGGCGAGCTCGTGCTCGCAGATCTCGCCGACGGCGAGCACGTCATGAGCGTGCGCGCGGTCAACGACGCCGGCGTCGTCGATCCGACGCCGGCCACCTGGGTCTGGGAGGTCGACACCAGCCCGCCCGACACGACGATCCCGGTGCACCCCGAGGTGCTCTCGCAGCGGGCGAGCGCGACCTTCGGCCTGGCGTCGGACGAGAGCCCGGTGAGCTTCGAGTGCGCGCTCGATCCGCTGCTCGCGGACGGGGCGCAGGCGCCGGCCGAAGGCGACTGGCAGGACTGCGACCCGACGGTGGTCTTCGCCGGGCCGCTCGCCGAGGGCGCGCACGTCTTCTGGGCGCGCGCGGTCGACGAGAGCGGACGGGTCGATGCGACGCCGGCGCGCTTCGATTGGGTGATCGACACGCGCCCGCCCGACACGGTGATCGACGATGGGCCGGCGGCCTTGCTCGGCAGCGGCCAGGACGCGGTCTTCGCGTACGCCGATCCCGACGACGGCGATCACGATCGCTTCGAGTGCCGGATCGACGGCGGCGCAGGATCGCCTCCGGCGGCCGGGGACGGCTGGGTGCGCTGCGATGGCGGCGCGCTGACGCTGGCGGCACAGACCATGGCGGTCGGCGCGCACACGCTCGAGGTGAGGACCTGCGTCGCGGACGCTCCGCCCGATCTGCGGTGCGACCCGAGCCCGGCGATGTGGCGCTGGTCGGTGACGGTCTCGCCGTGTCCGCTCGACGAGGAGGCGCCGGCGCTGGGCTGCCACGAGGACCTGGTGCTCGAGTGCCGCGGCGGCGGCGCGGAGGTCGATCTGGCCGCGCTGATGCCCACGGTGAGCGACGCGTGCGGCGAGCCCGCGCTGCGACGCGAGGGCGGCGAACCGCTGGTCCTCGGCGACAATCCCGTCGTCTTCTTCGCCGAGGACGACAACGGCAACGGCGCGTCGTGTCTGACCGTGGTGAGCGTGCTCGACAGCGTGGCGCCGGTCGTGACCTGTCCGGAGGACGTGGCGGTCGACAACGATCCGGGGCTCTGCGGCGCGGCGCCGGCGATCGGGATCGCCCTGGCGAGCGACGGCTGTGACGGGGGCGACGTGGCGGTCGTGTCCGACGCGCCGGGCTTCTTCCCGGTCGGCACGACGGTCGTGACCTGGCGGGCGAGCGACCGGGCCGGGCACGTCGGCACGTGCACGCAGCGGGTCGTGGTGAGCGACGCCGAGCTGCCGAGCCTGACCTGCGAGCCGGCGGTCACGGTCGACGCGCCGGCGGACGCGTGCCAGTGGGAAGGCACGTTGAGCGCGGAGTCGAGCGACAACTGTCAGGGATCGCTGGTCCTGGAGGAGGCGTCGGGGAGCTTCCCGGTCGGCACGCGGCCGGTGGTCTTCTCCGCGCTGGACGAGGGCGGGCACAAGCGCTCGTGCACGACCACCTTGACGGTGCGCGACGTGACGCCGCCCGAGATCGTCTGCGCTGAGGTGCCGCTGGCGCTGCCCGCGAGTGTGCAGGTCCGGGTGGGCGACGCCTGTGGGGCGACGTCGGTGATAGACCAGCTGAGCTGCACCCTGGTCACGGACGAGGGCGAGCGCGTGCTCGACGCGTGCCCGCTGACGGTGCGCGGCGAGGTGCTCGAGATCGGTGCGGCTTCGGCCGAGGGCGCGGTGCGGGTGAGCTATGTCGTGCGCGCGCTCGACGTGTCGGATAACGCCGCGGAGGCCGACTGCGTGCTGGAGATCCCGCGCGACACCGATCAGGACGGCGTCTTCGACGCGGTCGATGTGTGCGGCGCGTTGCCCGATCCGGAGCAGCGCGACGAGGACGGCGACGGCGTCGGCGACGTGTGCGACGTGTGCCCGGGGGTGGCCGATCCGGAGCAGCGTGACAGCGACGGCGACGGGATCGGGGATCTGTGCGCGGCGGACGACGGAGGCTTCACCATCCAGGGCGGTGGCGGTTGCGGCGCCGGTGGCGCGGGGGCGCTGGCGGTGCTGCTGCTGCTCGGGCTCGTGCGGGTGGCGTGGCGGCGTGGCAGGGAGTAGAGTGCGTGTCGACCCGTCGGACTGGGAGGACGACATGCACCTGAGAGCGATCGGAATATCGGTGACGCTGGGGATCGTGGGGATCGGCTTCGGCACGGCGAGCTGTGCGTCGAAGCCCGAGACGCCGCCGCCGGACGAGGCGGAGGTGCCGGAGGAGGACCCGACGCCGCCCGGCTTCGTCAAGGTGGTCGAGTACGAGCAGAAGACCAAGGAGCTGGTGCTGGCGCAGGAGAAGCTGCAGACGCTGCAGGGCGACATCGACGAGCAGCGGCGCCGGTTGGCGACCCTGTGCGCGGACTACTCGCAGCACGTGGCGTGTGACGAGTACGAGGCGGCGGCGTTCGCCGAGAAGACGCTGTGCGCCGACAACACGCTGACCACGCACATCGACGAGATCGTCGACGCCTGCAACCAGGGCGCGTGCAAGCAGGTCGACGAGGCGGCGCTGCTCGCGCGCAACGACTACATGACGCTGGTGCGCCACCTGCCGCACAAGCTCGTGACCTTCCGGTCGGCCGAGACGCGCCTCGACACCAACGACAAGAAGGCGCTGCAGCAATATCTGGAAGCGGTGCGCGGCGAAAACGGCTTCATCATCATCGTCGGGCGCGCGAGCCGCGAGGGTCCCTGGGAGGACAACCTGCGCTACGCGATCGACCGGGCCGAGGCGACGCGCTCCTTCATCGAGAAGGAGCTCGGGGTCGACCCGCGGCAGATCGGCTACATCACCTACGGGCACGAGAAGATGTACCTGACGGATCTCGACATCGAGCGCCTGAGTGACAAGAAGCTGACGACGACGCAGGCGAACCGCTCGGCGCTGGTCTTCACCTACCCGTGCTACAAGCCGTGAGCACGCGCCGTCTGGCGGGCGTGCTCGGCGGAATCGTCGCGCTCGGGTGGGGGCTCGGCGGGGCGACGAGCCTCGCGGGCTCGGGCGACGAGGAGGTCGAGATCAAGCGCTCGGAGCTGACGCGCCTGCGCGAGACGGCGGCGCGTGTGGCGCCGCTGGAGGCGCAGCTCGAGGCGTTGCAGGCGCAGCATCGGCAGACGCTCGCGGCGCTGGAGCTCGCCGAGGTGCGCCTGCGCCTGCGGCCGTTCTCGCCGAGCGCGTTGGTCAGGGCCGACTTCAAGCCGAAGCTCGTCGACGCGGCGAGGCTCGAGGCACGCGACGGGCGCGCGAAGAAGACGAGCCTCGCCAAGGCGCTGGAGGCGAGTGAGCGCGGGCTGGTCGTCGCGTACTGGGCGACCTGGTGCAAGCCGTGCACGACGCCGGACGAGCTCGAGCGCATGAAGCGACTGCGTAGCGAGCTGGCCGCGCAGGGGGCAGACCTGGTCTTCCTGGCGGTCGATGGGCTCGACGAGGTGGTCGCCGATCCGCGCGCGGGCGGGTGGCTCTATCCGCTGTGGCAGCGCGACGATGGCCACATCGACATGCTGCCCGAGAGCTACGTGCGTGCGCAGGGGCTCGAGCTGCCGCTGATGCTGGTCGTGCCGAAGTCGGGGCAGGTGCGCTGGGTGCGCAAGGGCGCGCTCGACGACGACGCCGAGCGCGACCTCCTGACGGCGGTGATCCGCGGGGATTGACTCGGACGCTACGCGCCCAGCGCGTCGAGAGCGGGCGGGCACGAGGCCCGCCCCTACGATTGCCCGGTAGGGGCGGCCCTTGTGGCCGCCCGTATTGCCGACCTAACGGATGATCCACTCGCGGTAGGCGTCGAGGGTGCGGTCGCGGCCGAGGAAGTCGCGCACGAGGTGCTCGGCCTTGGCGGTGCCGCCGGGCGCGAGGATCTTGTCGCGATATTCGGCGGCGACGCTCGGGTCGAGCAGGCCCTTTTCCTCGAAGCGCTGGAAGAGGTCCTTCGCGATGGCGAGCGACCACTGGTAGGTGTAGTAGGCGGACTTGTAGCCGATGAGGTGGGCGAAGTTCGCGTAGAGGCGGTCCTCGGCCGGGCGCGGGTAGGGGCTCCAGTCGCGGTAGAGGGTGTCGGTGAAGGCCTCGAGGTCGAGGCTCGCGACGTCCTGGCGATGCAGCTCGAAGCTGTAGGCGGCGTAGAAGAGCTGGCGCGCGAGCTCGACGCCCTTGCCGAGCTCCTCGGCCTTGCGCATGGCCTCGACCATGCGCGCCGGGATGGGCTTGTCCTTGTCGTTCTTGGCGAAGCGCGCGAGCACCTTCGGATCCCAGGCCCACTCCTCGAGGAGCTGAGACGGCGCCTCGACGAAGTCCCACTCGACGTTGATGCCCGAGGTGGAGAGCCAGGGGCTCTCCCTGGCGAGCAGGTGGTGCACGAGGTGGCCGAACTCGTGGAAGAAGGTGACGAGCTCCTTGTGCTCCATCAGCGCCGGGCCGTCCTTGGGATCGGGGAAGTTGCAGACGAGGCTTGCCCACGGCAGGCGGCCGGCGGCGGTGCCGGTCTGGATCGGGAACATCGCGGCGTGTTTGTACTTGTCGGCGCGCGGGTGCATGTCGAGGAAGAAGCGGCCGACGACCTCGCCGTCGCGGCTGAGCTCCCAGGCCTGCACGCTCGGGTGCCAGGCCTCGACGCCGTCGCGGCGGGTGAAGCTCAGGCCGAAGAGCTCGCCGTACAGGGCCATGAGCCCGTCGCGCACCTTGTCGTAGGGGAAGTACTGGCGCACCGCCTTGGCGTCGACGCCGTGCTTGTCCTTGCGTACGAGCTGCATGAGGAAGAAGCGGTCCTCGACCTCGACGGTGGTCGCGGTCTTGTCGAGGCGCTTCTTCTTGGCGAGGAGCTCGGCGAGATCGGCGCGCAGGCGTGGCTCGCCGGCCTTGCGGGCGTCGGCGAGGAAGGTCTCGACCACCTCGGGGCTGCCGGCCATCTTGTTGGCGAGGTCGAGCGCGGCGTAGTGGGGATAGCCGACGAGGCCCGCGAGCTCCTGGCGCAGCGTCAGGATCTTCTTCAGGATCTCGGCGTTGGCCGGGTAGCCGCGGGCGGCGCTGGCGTTGGCGAGCGCGCGGCGCGCGGAGGCGTCGGTGGCGTAGGTGAGCAGGGGGAAGAGGTCGGGGTAGTCGGTCGTGACGACGACCTTGCCGTCCTCGCCGGGCGGGTGCGCGGCGACCCAGTCCTCGGGCATGCCGTCGAGCGCGGCGGGATCGAGCGCGACCGAGCGCGTGTCGGCGTTGACGTTCTTCTGGTAGCTCTGCGAGAGCTTGGTGAGCTCGTCGTTGATCTCGGAGATGCGCTGGCGCGCGGCGTCGTCCTTGTCGACGCCGGAGAGGCGGAACTCGCGCAGGGTGCGCTCGGCGAAGTGGCGGTCGATCGGGCCGAGGCCGTCGAGCGGGACCTTGGCGATGGCGTCGTAGATCGCGCGGTCGAGGCTGATCTCGCTCGCGAGCTTGGAGAGCTCGACGCGGCAGCGCTCGGCGGCGTCGCGCACCTCCTTGACCGGGCTCACGTTGAACATGAGCGAGGTGTAGCCTTCGATCGTGTCGAGCTCGGTGGCGAGCGCGTCCATCGTGGCGAGGGTGTCGTCGATCGCCAGCTCGCCGTCGTGAAAGCGGGCGCGCACCGACTTCGCGCGCGCGAGCGATCGGTCGCACGCACCGCCGAGCACGGCGGCGTCGCCCCAGGCCGGCTCCTCGAGGAGCTTCTTCGCCTCGGCGGTGCCGTCGCCCAGCGTGGCCGGGTCGGGCGTGGGGGCCGGCGTGGGAGCGGGTGCGACCGCCGGGTCGGGCGTGGGAGCCGGGGAGGGTGCAGGTACGGGTGCGGCGGCGGGCGCGGGCGCGGGCGCGGTCGCGGCCGGCGCGTTGGGCACGGCCGGCGGTGCGACCTGGGCGGGCAGGCGCGGGTCCTTGGGGCCGCACGCGGCGACGGCGAGGGCGCAGAGGGCGAGGCTCGATCGGTTCATTCTGGGTCTGCTGGGTTGGTCTGGGAGGTGATCCAGGCGCGGTAGGCGTCGAGGTTCATCGGGCGCCCGAGGAAGTCGGCGACGAGCTCGCTCGCGTCCTTCGTCGCGCCGGCGGCGAGGACCCGGTCGCGATACTCGGAGGCGACCGTCGGGTCCATCGGGTTGTCGGAAAAGCGGGTGTAGAGGTCCTTCGCGATCGCGAGCGACCACTGGTAGGTGTAGTAGTTCGACGAGTAGTCGGTGAGGTGGCCGAAGTTGGCGAAGAGGTCGTCGACCTCGGGGCGCGGGTAGGGGCTGTAGCGCTTGTACATCGCGGTCGTGAACGCCTCGAAGTCGATCGCCTCGGGCGGCTCGACGTGGAGGAACCACGAGAACGCCGAGAGGTAGATCTGGCGCATGAGGTCCATGCCGCGGCCGAAGTCGTCGGCGGCCTTCATCGTGTCGACCAGCTCGGTCGGGATCGGCTGGTCGGTCTCGTGGTGGCGCGCGAAGCGCTGCAGGATCTCCGGTCGCCAGGCCCACTCTTCGAGGAGCTGCGAGGGCGCCTCGATGAAGTCGCCCTCGTTGTCGGCGGAGAGCTTGACCGTCGGGCCGCGCGCCATCAGGTGGTGGATGAGGTGGCCGAACTCGTGGAAGAGCGTGACGACGTCGTCGTGCTGCATGAGCGCCGGATCGGTCGCGCTCGGCGCCGGGAAGTTGCAGACCAGCGCGGCCCAGGGCGCTTGCGCGCGCGCGCCGCCGAGGCCGGTCTGGATCGGGAACATCGCCGCGTGCTTGAACTTGTCGGCGCGCGGGTGCATGTCGAGCCAGAAGCGGCCGAGCTCGGCGCCGCCCCGGTCCTTCATCGCCCAGGTCTCGACCCCGGGAGCCCAGCCGGGGGCGTCGGGCAGTCGCTCGAAGGCGACGCCGAAGAGCTCGCCGTAGAGCGCGAAGATCCCGTCCTTGACGCGGCTGTACGCGAAGTAGGGGCGCACGGCCTCGGAGTCGAAGCGCGCCTCCTGCTCCTTGACGATCGCGCTGTAGTAGAAGCGATCCCAGACCTCGATGGCGGCTGCGTCCGGCATGTCTTGGCGTTTGGCGGCGAGCGCGCGCGCGATGTCGGCGTCCGAGCGTGGGCGGGCGGCGGCGGCGACCTCCTCGATGAACCCGCTCACGGTCTCCGGGGTCTTCGCCATCGCGTCCTGGACGCTGTAGGCGGCCCAGCTCGGCTTGCCGAGGAGTCCGGCGGCCTCCTGGCGCAGGACGAGGATCCGGCGCAGGGTCTCGGCGTTGTCGGGCATGCCGCGCGCCGCGAAGGTCTCCCACAGGGCGCGCCGGGTGGCGTCGTCGCTGGCGTACTCCATGACCGGGAAGTAGTCGGGGTAGTCGGTCGACACGGTGATCTTGCCGGCCTCGTCGACCGGGTGGCTGGCGAGCCAGTCCTTGGGCATCTCGGCGAGCTTGTCGGCGGCGACCGAGACGGTGCGCGTGTCCTGGTTCAGGCGCAGCGAGTAGTCCTGCGAGAGCTTCTTGATCTCGGCCTGGATGGCGGCGAGGCGCGCGCGCGTCACCTCGTCCTTGTCGACGCCCGCGAGGCGGAAGTCGGCCAGCACGCGCTCGGCGAAGCGCCGCATCAGCGGGTCGAGGCGTGCGAGATCGGCGGCCGCGAGGTGGTCGTAGACCTCGCGGTCGAGCCACACCTCGGCCTTGAAGGCGGCGATCGCCTGGTCGTGGCGCGCAGCGGTCTCGCGCACGGGGGCCTCGGGGCTGACCTCGACGAGGAGCGCGGCGAGGCCGCCGGCGGCGTCGAGCTCGACGAAGACCTGGTCGAAGTCGGCGTAGAGCGTGGCCGCATCGGGGGCGCCCTGGCGCACGCGGGCGAGCGTCTCCTTGGCGCGGGCGAGCGCGTCGCGGGCAAAGGCGTCGAGGCGGGCCGCGTCCGACCAGGTCGGCGCCTCGAGCATGCGCTGCGCGGTGTCGGGGGGCGGCGGCGTCGGCGGCGCGGGCGGGGCGTCCGGGCGCGGCACCGTCGGTGCGTTGGGCACGGGCGGGGCGGGCAGCTGGGTCGGCAGGCGCGGATCGCGTTCAGAGCAGGCGGGGAGGGTGATCCACGCGAGGCACAACACCGGGATGATGAAGCGGCGCATGGTGGGCAGGCATAACAGTGCGGTAGGCGGCTCGCAAGGCGGCGGCGGATGTCGCGCGGTCGTCGGGGCCTCGTTCGGGCGGGTCGTCGTTCGCGAGGCGGCGAAGGTCGCCCTCAACGCGGTCGCGTGACGATCAAGAGGCCCTTGACCCGCTTGGTCGGGTAGCCGAAGAGCTTCATCGGCAGCGGGCGGAAGGGTTGACTCGCGAAGAGGGCGCGCATGGCGACCTGGCCCTCGGCGGTCGGGTTGAAGACCGCGGTGTCGAACGAGCCGTAGACGGTCTGCTCCCAGCGCTCGGGCTCGAGGTGGAGCGGGTTGATCCCGGTCGAGTCCGAGACCATCCAGGCGATGTTCGCCTTGAGCCAGTCGCGGATCGAGGAGAAGCCCTTGTGCCAGAGCAGGTGGCTCGCGGCCTTGGTCATCGCGGTCACGCGGCCCTTCTGGTCGAGATGGCGCAGGATGCGCGGGTCGTCCGCGAGGCGGTCGTTGTGCAGGTTGGCCTGGAAGTGGCGGTAGACGCGCTCGGTGGGATCGCCCTTCTTGCGGAAGACGAGCTCGTAGTTGGCGAGCAGGTCGTTGAGGCGCACGTTGCGTCGGGTGCCGCGCAGCTCGGCGACGGCGGCGTCGATCTCGGCAAAGTCGGCGGCGCTCAGCGCCCGGACCGAGCCGTCCTCGAGGAGCGTGATCGCGCGCAGCGAGACCGGCTCGTAGCCGTGCACGGCCAGGCCGACGAGCGCGAAGATGAGCTGCGAGGGCAGGGGGGTGCGCTTGAGCGCGGCGAGGTCGAGGGTGCGGTTGTGGTTCCAGGTGACGAGCTCGTCGAGGAAGCGACGGTGCAGCGCGAGGTGGCGCGCGAGGTCCTTGGAGGACTCGGCGAAGATCCCGCGCGCGTCGCCGCCGGCTTCGAGGGAGATCGTCGTGATCTCGGTGAGCTCCGGGAAGACGGCGAGCGCGGTCATGAGGTCGCCGCCGGCGAACGGGTAGACGATCGTCCTGGGCACGTCGTCGGGCACCAGCGTCTCGAAGAACGGCTGGGCCGGGGTGAGCCAGGTCTTGCGATAGCGGGCGAGTGTCTTTTCGAGCGCGCGGCAGTGGTCATCGACCACCTTGGCGTCGAAGCGCGGGTCGAGCGCGCCGTCGGCACAAGCGGCGACGCGGAAGAGGGCCGCCAGCTCGGCGTCGAGGGACAGCGGGGCGTCGGCCGGGGTCGCGGGGCCGGGGACGGGCTCGAGCGCGACGGCGGGCACGGCCGCGACACCGAGCAGGGTCAGGACGAGCAACGATCGGATCACGGTGGGCTCCCGGGGTAGACGCCGGTCACCTCTATAGATGACCGCTCGACGGGTGCCAACGGCGATCGTAGAGCGCCTGTTCCCGACGCGCGGCGCTCCCGGTCCGAGCGGAGCCCCGCCGGGCGGTCGAGGCCCGTCGAGGTCCTCACCCGGTGGCGGATCGCGCCCACCCCTGCTAACTTCGCACACGATGAGCACCGACCGACGGGCGCGCATCGAAGCGGCGCGTGATCGTTTCCAGAGCGAATCGCTCGCGAGCCCGGTCGTGTGTCTGCTCGCCGAGGCCGAGGGTGTCGCCCTGGACCTCGCGCGCATGGCGCAGGCCGACTCCGGTGCCGGGGCCCGCGGCGGGCGTGTGCTGGCGTCGATCACCGATGCGCTCGGCGCGCCCGAGCCGATGCCCTTCGTGCTCGCCATTGCCGGCGACGGCTCGCCGATCGGCAACGCGCTCGCCGCGCTCGCGCATGCGGTCCGCAGCGAGCGCATCGAGACCGGCGCCGACGACCTCGCAGTCGGCTTTCCGTGGCTGTCGGGGCGGCTGGCCGACGGCACGCTCGTGCGCGCGCCGCTCTTCCTCTATCCGGCGACGCTCGGCGAGACCCTGGAGGGGCCCTGGGCCTGGACCCTGGAGATCGGCGGCGCCCCGTGGCTCAACGAGCCGCTGATCGCGCTCTTCCGGCGCCACACGCGCGTGCGCCTGAGCTACGAGGACTTCCTGGCCCACGACGAAGACGGGCTCTTCAAGTGCGACGCCGCGACCTGGCATGGCTTCGTCAAGACCTTGCAGCGCGGCGGCGTCACGCTCGCCGACACCGCGGCCGAGCTGCCCGCCGTGCCCGAGCCGTTCGCGTCCACGGACGCGGCCGCGCTCGGCAGGATCCCGGCGGGGCAGCTGCGCCTGCAGCATCACCTCGTGCTCGGGCGCTTCCCGATGTCGTCGGCCGGCACGAGCGCCGACTACGACGCGCTCCTCGGCACGAGCCTCGACGGCTACAACCTCGCCGGGGCGTCGGCGCTATTCGACGTCGACCCGGACGAGCCGGGTCTGGCCGGCCGCGCTCCGGCGCGCGCCCACGATGACGCCGGGACCTTCGGCCAGCTGCGCCGCTGGCAGGTCCTGCCGACCGACCCGTGGCAGGAGGACGCGCTGCGATCGATCGAAGACCTGGTCGCCGACAACGACAGCGGCCTGGTCGTGCTCGGCGCGCCCGGCACCGGGCGCTCACAGCTGGTGGCCAACCTCGTGGCCGGCGCGATCTACAAGGGGCTCAAGGTGCTGGTCGCCAGCCCGCGCCGCGCCGCGCTCGACGACGTCGCCTGGCGCCTCGCCGAGGTCGGCCTCGGCGAGCCCCTCGCGCTCGTGCACGATGCCTGGCGCGATCGCAACGCGCTCTGCCATGGGGTCGCGGAGTCGGTCGATCCGATCGTCTCGGGGCTGGCCGAGCAACCCGAGAGCAAGCAGGACGTGCAGGCGCTGACCGGGATCGAGCGCGCGCTGGTCGAGCGCCTCGAGCGCGCCGACGCAAGCTACGACGCGCTGACCGGTCGTGACGGCACCATCCCGGGCCTGGCCGAGCTCGACGAGGCCTCACTCGGCGAGAGCTTCGCCGGGCTGCCCGACCTCTCCGATTGCGTGGCCGAGGTCACGCGCGCGCAGCTGACGAAGCTCTTGCCGACGATCGCCGCGCTCGCACCCGACGCCGCGCGCTACCTGGCGCCACACCCGCTCGCGGCGCGGGTGGACTGGGGCCCGCTGACGACCCGCGACGTCGCCCGCTTCTACGAGGACATCGCGGCGGCGCGCGCGGCCATCGAGCGTTGGGCGAAGCTCTCCGGCGTCCTGCCCGCGCCGGAGCTCGATCGGCAGCGCCGGCTCTTCACCGAGGACGCGTGGCCGATCGTCGAGCTCGCGCTGCGCGATGATCCCGAGGCGCTCGTGCGCCACGCCGAGGTGATCGCCTGGCTCGAGGAGCCGACCCCCCAGGAGGTCCACACGCGCTTCCTCGAAGAGGTGCGCGCGGCGAGCGCCGAGCTCGAGCCGGTGCCGGCCGAGCTGGTGCGTCTGCCGAAGAAGGAGCTGGCCGAGCGCCTCCAGAGCCTCGACAAGCTCGACAAGATGTTGGCCAGCGGGCTCAGGCACGTCTCGCCGGCGTTCTGGTCGCTCAAGAAGCTGCCCGACAAGATCACCGCCACGCTCCCGCCGGAGACCCCGAAGGAGCCCGCGGCGCTCATCGCGCTCCACCGTGAGGCCGAGAAGTGGCAGCGTCTGCTCGACTCGCTGCCGGACGAGCCGGCCTTCGCGCTCGCCGAGGTCGGTGATCCGGCGCTGGTGCGCGAGCTCGTGCAGCGCCTCGACACGGCGTTTTCGATCTGCCGCGCCGAAGAGCGCGTCGTCATTGCGCTGGCGGCGAACGAGCTCCCGCCCCGCCCGGACTGGATCGGCTGGCTGCGCTCGGGCGATCCGTTCGTGTGCGCGGCGAGCCCGTTCTTGTGCGCGCTCGTGGACGAGCACGCGCGCATCGAGGCGCTCGATGCGGTCTACCGCGCGCTCACGCCGCTGGAGGCGCCGCTGTCGCGGGAGCTCGTCGCCGAGCTGCGAGCGATCGCGCGCGATCGACCGGCGGCTGCCGAGGCGCGACTGGCTGCTCTGGCCGGCACGGCCGACGATGGGCCGCGGGTCCTGGCGCTCGATCACGCGTGCGCGCGACTGCCGTCGTTCGTGCCGCGCTTCCTGCGCGTGTGGGGCGGCGGCGCCGAGGAGGCGGCGCGGGCGTGCGAGCGTGCGGTCGAGGAGGGCTGGCGCGCGCTCCGGCTCAGGGCCTGGGGTGGGGCCGGGATCGAGAGCGCGCTGGTCGATCCGCGGGAGCTGAGAGCTCTGGCCGAGACGATGGGCAAGGTCGAGGCCGCGCGCGTGAACGTCGTGCTCGGCCGTTGGCGCGAGCGGGTCTTCGCGCAGACCGAGCTCGAGTCCCAGCGGCAGGACCTGATCAAGCTCGTCAACGAGACCGGGCGCAAGCGGCTGCGCGCGACGCTCAAGCAGATCGTCGAGCGCTACTGGAAGCGCGGGCTCGCGACCTTGCGCCCGGTGTGGTTCACGCCGCTCGACGCCGTCGCATCGATCTTCCCGCGCGATCGCGACGCCTTCGATCTGGTGGTCATCGACGAGGCGCACCGGGCCGCGCTCGGTGACGCGTTGCCGGCGCTCTTGCGCGGCCGGCGCGTGCTCGTGCTCGGCGATCCGTGTCAGGCGCCGCCCGCGGTGCCCGCGGAGGCGGGCGCGGAGCTGGCGCTGGACAGCTATCGCTCGATCCTGCCGTTGGCGCGCGGGGTGTGGCCGCAGACCGGGCTCTGGTGGGCCTGGGGCGCCCGCCGCGAGGGCCTGTGGATCTTCCCCAACGCGGCGGCCTATGCGGGTGCGGTCCAGGTCGTGCCCAACGCCGAGAAGCGCGGCTGGGCACGGTCCGAGGGGCTCAAGTGGGTCAAGGTCGAGGGGCGCTGGCACCACGGCACCAACAAGGTCGAAGCCGAAAAGGTGATCGATTTGATCAAGGACGTGCTCGGCGATCGCCTCGGCGAGGCGACCCCGTCGGTCGGCGTGGTCGCATTCACCAAGGCTCAGGCGGCCTTGATCCGGCGACTGCTCGATCGGCGCGCGGCGCGGGACGAGGAGCTGCGCGCGCTCCTGCGGCGTGACCGCGAGCGCCCGGAGACCGAGCAGCTCGCCATCGGGGACCTCTTCGAGACCCCGGTGGACACGCGCGACGTCATCATCGTGTCGGTGACGTACGCGACGACCGAGACCTCGAAGCGCTTGCAGACCGAGCTCGGCCAGCTCGGTGCGCCCGACGGCGAGAACTTCCTGACCGGGGTGGTGACGCGTGCGCGCGCGGGCCTCGCCGTCGTGTGCAGCTTCCACGACGTGGCGCTGGATGCGGGGCGACAGGGGGCGCTCGGGGTCAAGGTGCTCGATGCGTTGCTCGGGTACGCGCAGGGGATCACGTTGGGCGACGAGCGCATCGCACAGGCGGCGCTGTCTCGGCTCGCGGTGGCGACTGGCATCGAGGTGCCGGGGCCCGAACCGGTGAGCGGGGTGGGGGAGCGCGTGCGCGACATGATCGCCGAGCCGCTCGGCGAGCGTGGCCTCGGCGTCGCCATCGACCCGCTGCTCGGGCCGGTGGCGCCGGACATGACCGTGGCGCCGACGCAGAAGAGCGCGGCGCGCGTGGCGATCCAGACGATGCGCTTCTTGCGCGAGCCGGACACGTTGGTACGCGACGTGTGGGCGCGCCGCTTCTGGCAGCGACAAGGGTGGATGCTCGTGCGGGTGACGCCGGGGGTGTGGCGCGCGGGACCGAGTGGGGTGATCCGTTCGCTCGAGAAGCTCTTCTCCCTGCCGCCGCGCGCTGATCAGAAGATCGCCGCGGCCGCCGAGAAGCGTCTCGCGTTGGAGCAGCACCAGGCCGAGCTCGCGCAACAGCGTCTGGAGGAGGGGCTGCGCTGGGCGGCAGAGGCCGAAGCGGCGGCGGCTGCGCGCTGGGCGGAGGCCGAGGGCCAGGCCGCCGAGACGGTCCGCCTCGAGGTCCTGAGCGAGCCTGCGCAAGAGGTCATGGCCCAGGTTGCGCCGCCGTCCGAGCCGGAGCTCGCATCGGCGTCCGAGGCTGAGCTCGTCATGGAGCCGGTGCCCGAGCCCGAGGTCTCGTCGGAGCCGGAGGCGGCTGCGCCCGAGCCCGAGGTCGCACCGGAGCCGGAGGCGGCGGCGCCCGAGCCTGAGGTCGCGTTGGAGCCGGAGGCGGCTGCGCCCGAGCCCGAGGCCGCGCCGGAGCCGGCGCCCGAGCCCGAGGTCTCGTCGGAGCCGGAGGCGGCCGCGCCCGAGCCCGAGGCCGCGCTGGAGCCGGCACCCGAGGTCGCCACGCCCGCGGCGCTCACCCCACCGGCCGTGCAGACGCCGCCTTCCCGACCGCTCGTCAGGCCAGCCATCCCGCGTCCGCCGACGGTGACGCGCCCCACGACGCCCCCCTCCGCGCCTTCGCCGGCGCCCACGCCCACGCGCTCCGCGATCCCGATGCCGCCCCCGCGTCCCCCGACGCAGGTCTCGCTGCCGAGTCGCCCCGCGTCCCCAGCCCCGACGCCCACGCCCGCGGCGCCCACCCCGCCGTCACCCGCGCCCGTGGCCGCCACCGCCGCGCCCCCGACCTCGCCCAAGCCCGCGGTGCCCCTACCGCCCAAGCGCGCGATTCCCTTGCCACCCAGGGCCTCGGTCCCGCTGCCGCCCAAGCCCTCCGCCGCGCCGTTGCCCAAGGTCCCCGACGATCCGAAGGGCTGATCCGCGCGCGCCGCGATCGACATGAGGCATTGCGCTCGGCGCCGCTCGGATCTACACGGACGGGTCCGTAACGACGACACGCCCGCCACCGAGCGCGGTCACTACCGAGGGAACAACGAGCATGGCCAAGATCAAAGTCAAGAACCCCGTGGTCGAGATGGACGGCGACGAGATGACCCGCATCATCTGGCAGTTCATCAAGGACAAGCTCATCCTCCCCTACCTCGACATCGACCTGCGCTACTTCGATCTCGGCATCGAGCACCGCGACGCCACCAACGACCAGGTCACCATCGACTCCGCGCTCGCCACCAAGGAGCACGGCGTCGCCGTCAAGTGCGCCACCATCACCCCGGACGAGGCGCGCGTCGCCGAGTTCGGCCTCAAGGAGATGTGGAAGTCTCCCAACGGCACCATCCGCAACATCATCGGCGGCACGATCTTCCGCGAGCCGATCGTCTGCAACAACGTGCCGCGCCTCGTGCCCGGGTGGACCAAGCCGATCGTCATCGGCCGTCACGCCTTCGGCGACCAGTACCGCGCCACCGACTTCGTCGTCCCCGGCAAGGGCACGCTCACGATGACCTTCACGCCCGAGGGCGGCGGCGCCCCGATCGAGTACAAGGTCTTCGACTTCACGGGCGGCGGCGTCGCCATGGGCATGTACAACCTCGACGACTCGATCATCGGCTTCGCGCGTAGCTGCATGAACTACGGCCTGCAGCGCAAGTGGCCGGTCTACCTGTCGACCAAGAACACCATCCTCAAGCGCTACGATGGGCGCTTCAAGGACCTCTTCCAGAAGGTCTACGAGGAGGAGTTCGCCGCGCAGTTCAAGGCCGCCGGCATCACCTACGAGCACCGCCTCATCGACGACATGGTCGCCGCCGCGCTCAAGTGGGAGGGCGGCTTCGTGTGGGCGTGCAAGAACTACGACGGCGACGTTCAGTCCGACACCGTCGCGCAGGGCTTCGGCAGCCTCGGCCTCATGACCTCGGTGCTCATGACCCCCGACGGCAAGACCATCGAGGCCGAGGCCGCGCACGGCACCGTCACCCGCCACTACCGCGAGCACCAGAAGGGGCGCCCGACCTCGACCAACCCGATCGCCTCGATCTACGCCTGGACGCGCGGCCTCAAGTACCGCGGCACCTTCGACGACACGCCCGACGTCGTGCGCTTCGCCGACACCCTCGAGCAGGTCTGCGTCGAGACCGTCGAGAGCGGTCGCATGACCAAGGACCTCGCCATCCTCATCCGCGCCGACCACCCCTGGCTCACCACCCAGGAGTTCCTCGACGCCCTCGATCAGGGCCTCAAGGCCAAGATGGCCACCTGGGCCATCTGACCGATCGGGCACCGCACGGGCCGAGCTCGCTCGGCCCCAGCACTCGCCCGCTCAGATGATCTCGCACCCCATGTAGCGCCGCAGCACCTCGGGCACGACGATCTTCTCGTCGGCGGTCTGATAGACCTCGAGGATCGCCATCACCGTGCGCCCGATCGCCAGCCCGCTGCCGTTGAGGGTGTGCACGAAGCGCGGCTTCGCGCCCGGTTCGGGCCGGTAGCGGATGTCCGCGCGTCGCGCCTGGAAGTCGAGGAAGTTCGAGCACGAGCTGATCTCGCGCCAGCGCTTCTGCACCGGCAGCCACACCTCGAGGTCGTAGCAGCGCGACGCGCCGAACCCGAGATCGGCGGCGCACAGGTCCATCACCCGATAGGCGAGCCCGAGCGCCTGCAGCATCGCCTCGGCGTGCGACACCAACTCCTGATGCACGCGCGCCGAGTCCTCCGGCGTCGTCAGGTGCACCAGCTCGACCTTCTGGAACTGGTGCACGCGCGTCAGCCCCCGCACCTCGCGCCCGTGCGACCCCGCCTCGCGCCGAAAGCACGGCGAGAACCCGCACAGGCGCTTGGGCAGATCGCTCGCATCCAGCATCATGCCGCGGAAGATGTTCGTGATCGACACCTCGGCCGTCGGGATCAGGAAGAGGTCGTCGGGGTGGATGCGGTAGGCATCGTCCTCGAACTTGGGCAGCTGATTCGTGCCGATCATGCACTCGCGTCGCACGATGAACGGTGTCAGCACCTCCTCGTAGCCGTGCTTCTCGGTGTGTGAGTCCAGGAAGAACGACTGCAGCGCACGCTCGAGCCTCGCGCCCGCGCCCCGATAGAGCGCGAAGCCGTTTCCCGACAGACGGGCCGCCGCGTCGAAGTCCAGGATCCCCCGGCGCTGCCCGAGCTCGTCGTGCTCGAGCGCCGCGAACGCATGCTCCTTCGGGGTCCCCCAACGCCGAACCTCGACGTTGTCCGCCTCGCTCGTGCCCTCCGGCGTCTCGGCCTGCGGCATGTTCGGGATCAGCAGCGCCGCGTCGTCGAGCGCCTGGTCGAGCTCCTTTTGGCGCTGGTCGAGCTCCTTGACCTCGTTCGACATCGCCTTCAGCCGTTCGCGCAGCTCGGCCTGTGCCTCCGCCGGCAGCGTCTTCTGGGCCGCCCCGAACTCCTTCGAGAGCCGGTTCTGCTCCGCCCTGAGCTCGTTGTGTCGCTGCACCGCGCGCCGCCGCTCGTCCGCCAGCGCCGACAACGACTCGAAGCCGAGCGCCGGGCCACGCTTCTTGAGGCGCGCGTTCGCCTCGTCGAGGTGCTCGAGCACCCACTTGACGTCGTGCATCGCCTACTCCTTGGGCCCATCCGCCGGCGCCGCGGCCACGGCCATCTCGGCCGCGCGCGCGCCACCCTCACCGCCGCCGGCCTCGCCGCCCTCGCCCTCGCGCCGCCGCCCGCGTCCGCCGCGCCGCCCGCGCCCACGCCGACGCTTCTTGTCGCCATCGCCGCCTTCGGCCTCGACCTCCTCGCCGTCGAGCTCCTCGTCGCCCTCGGCCTCCTCGCCTTCACCTTCGACGGCGGCGCCGGCGTCGCGCACCGCCGCCGCACTCGCCTTCGCGCCGCGCGCAGGCGGCGTCGGCGGCGCGCTCGGCGCCGCGTCTTCACGCGCCTCACCGCTTGCCGGTGCCTCGCTCACCGCCGTCTCCACCTTCGCCGCCGCAGCCTTGCTCGCCGCGACCCTGGGGACCTCGGCCTTGGGCACCTCGGCCTTGGGCACCTCGACCTTGGGCACCTCGACCTTGGGTGTCTCGACCTTCGCCGGCGCGACCTCCGGCGAGCCCTCCGCACCACCGCGCTCGCTCGAAGCCGCCGGGCTCGGCGCCGGACGCGGCGCGATCACCTTCGGCGTCCCACCGCGCAGATCGATCGCCCCGAACTTCGGCAGCTTCGCCGCCGGCGCCGCCACCACGTCCTTGGCGGCCTCCGCCGCGCCCGCCGTGGGCACCGGCGGTGGCGCGCTCAGCGCCGCGCCCGGAACCGGCGGCGGTGCGCTCCCCTCTCGCGCCGGCTGGGCCTCACGCGGCCGCCTCGGCTCCGCGGGCGCACGCGTCTCCCCCTGCGGCCGGGGCTCACGCTGAGCCTCGGCTCTCGGGGCGCCGCCGCCGCTCGCCGCCTCGCGCCCCCGCTCTGCACGCTCGGCCCGCTCCGGACGCTCCGGACGCTCCGGACGCTCCGCGCGCTCGGAGCGCGCCTTGTCCGCTCCCTCGCTCACCGCGCCCTCGAGCTCGTCGCCGCCCTTGCCGCGCCGCCGCCGCCGCCGCTTCTTCTTGGCGTCGCTCTCGCCCGCCGCCGCCGCGCTCGTCGCGCCGCCGGCCTCCTGCAGCTCGCCGTCGCGCTCTCTCCTGGCAGCTCGCTCGCCCTTGTCGCGACGCTCGCCGCGCTCTCCCCGGTCACGACGCTCGCTGCGTTCGCCCTTGTCGCCGCGCTCGCCCTTGTCGCCGCGCTCGCCCTTGTCGCCGCGCTCGCCCTTGTCGCGGCGCTCGCCCTTGTCGCCCTTGTCGCCGGCCTCGCGCCCCTCGCCCTCGCCGCGCTCGCGCCGCCGCCGCCGCTCGTCGCGCTCGTCCCGGTCGCGTCGCCGCCGCCGCTCGTCGCGGCCGCCCTTGTCCTCGCGCTCTCCCTCGCCCGCCGCCCCGGCCTCCTCCAGCTTGAGCGGCGGCAAGCCACCGCCGAACCACGCCTTGAGCCGCCCCCAGATCGACATGCCCTTCCAGCGCGCCTCCTCCAGCGCGCGGATCCGCTCCGCCTCGGCGAGCAGCAGCTCCTTCTGAGCCTTCAGCTCCGCCTCGCGCCGCAGCGACTCGTCCGCCTCCTTCTGCGCCCGCTCGATCTCCTTGGCGCGCGCCATCTCCGCTTCCAGCGCCCGGTTCTGCGCATCGAGCTCCGCGCGCGCCCCGGCGAAGACGCTCGTCTCGGCCTCCTCGCTCACCGCGATCTCGATCGAGACCTCCTCGCCCTCCTCGAGATCCCTGCGCTCGACCTCGCTCCTGACGAGGTCGATCTTCTGCAGCACGCGCTTGGGCCGCCGCCCCGCGGCGGACGTGCGCGAGATCAGCTCGAAGTAGGCCTGCATCGGCGGGCAGCTCGCCTCCGCCCGCACCTCGATCGACGTGCCCGTCTGCCGCTCGAGGTCGACCAGCTCGCGCCGCTTGCGGTTGAGCAGGTAGTTCGCGATCTCCACGGGGATCCGCGCCTCGAGGTGCTGGTGGTTGCCGCGCAGCAGGGTCTCCTTCATGCGCCGCAGCAGATAGAGCGCGCTCGACTCGACCGAGCGGATCTGCCCCGTCCCGCCGCACGCCGGGCAGTGCGTGAACGACCCGCGCATCACCGAGCCCTGCAGCCGCTGCCGGCTGATCTCCATCAGCCCGAGCTCGCTGATCTTGGTGAACTTGACCTTCGCCTTGTCGCTCTTGAACGCGTCGCGCACCGCGTCTTCGACGCGCCGGATGTTGTCGCGCTCGCGCATGTCGATGAAGTCGACGACGATCAGCCCGCCGCGGTCGCGGATCTTCAGCTGGCGCGCGATCTCCGCCGCCGCCTCCAGGTTCGTCTTGAGCGCCGTGTCCTCGATGTCGTCCGTCTTGACCCGCCCCGAGTTCACGTCGATCGCGACCAGCGCCTCGGTCTGATCGATCACGATCGAGCCACCCGACGCGAGGTCGATCCGCCGCGCGAAGATGTCGTCGATCTGATCCTCGATCTGGAAGCGCGAAAAGAGCGGCCGCGGGTCGTCGTAGAGCTTGACCCGATTGACGAGCTCCGGCGCGACCACGGTGCAGAAGTTGCGCACCTCCTCCCAGGTCTCCTTGTCGTCGATCAGGATCTCCTCGACCGTCGTGCTGACGTAGTCGCGGATCGCCCTGAGCGGCAGCGAGCGCTCCTGGTGCACGAGCCCCGGGCCCTTGTGCGCCCGGAAGCGCTCGTGCGCCTTGGCCAGGAGCTGCTCGACGTACTTCTTGTTGTCGCGGATGGTGCCCGAGTCCTGCTCGGCCGCCGCCGTGCGGATGATGATCCCGTGCCCGTCGGGCACCTCGAGCTGGCTCATCTCCTTCTTGAGGCGCTTCCTGTCCTCGTCGGAGAGTCGCCGCGACACGCCGGCCTTGTCCGAGTTCGCCTCCAGCGCCAGCGAGCGCCCGGCGATCGAGATCGCCGTCGTCAGCCCCGCGCCCTTCTGCCCGATCTCGTCCTTGACGACCTGGACCATGATCTCCTGGCCCTGGTGCAAGACGTCCTGGATGGCGAGCTTCTTGTTGTGCTGTCCCTTCGGATACAGCTCCGGGATGATCTCACCGAGCGGCAGGAACCCCTGCTTCTCCGCGCCGTAGTCGACGAACGCCGCCTGCAGCGAGGCGTTCACGCGGTGCACGATCCCCTTGTAGATGTTGCCCTTGTTGTTGTCGGCACGGCTCGTGACGATCTCGAAATTCGACAGACGCCCCGACTCGACGAGCGCGACGCGCGTCTCCTCGTGAGCGACATTGATCAGCAGCTTTTCGGCCATGGTCTTCGGTCTCCAGGGAGACCTCGGACGCTCGGCCCGGCCGAGCCGGGCGCGTGTGCATCAGACACGCGCTCGTCGCGCCGGACGATCGTCATCGCGCAGAGATCCGGTCACCCCGGCTCGTCTCCGCTCGCGCTCGCCACTCATTCGTGGTCGCGCGCCCATTCGATCGTCGGCGTCATCGGCGAGGCACAGCGCGGAATCACCCCGCGACCGCCGGTCGAGCGTGCTCGACCAGATCGCGGGCCCGCCTGCGAGCAGGACGTCCGGTGTCTCGTCATGGGCCCTCGCCTCACCGTCCTCTTCCGTGCGCGCATCGCCCGGTTCGGCGTCGACCTCGCCATCCATCGGGACGGCGTCGTCGGCGGGTTCGGCATCGGGGCCCTCGTTCATCTCGGCGCCGTCGACCTCTTCGACGTCGCCACTTCCATCTCCATCGGCGACGTCACCGTCGCCAGCCCCATCGGCATCGACCACATCACCTGCATGCAGGGGCGGCAACAAGGACGGCGGGTCACCCGCGCCGTCCGTGAAGCGACACGGCGATCCTGCCGTCCCCGCGGGACACACGACCTCGTCCCCGCATCCGGCGAGCCCCACCCCGACGAGCCACAAGACACCGAGCCAATTGGCTCGGGGGCCCGGCAGAAGCGGTCGAGGGCATCGCGACGAGGACAACGTCTTTGGATCTCATGTGGGACCGGGGCCGCGTCGCCGCGCTCGCCCGGGCCACGTCCGAGCCCGCACTCCCGCTCGCCCTGGGTCGATCCCCGACCCGGCGTCCGCGTGCGTGCGTGACCCTGATGTGTTCGATCTCGGGCGGACCTTCCGCCCGACGGTGCCGGTTGATAGCGCTCGCGGCCCGCCCTGTCAATGTCGCTCACCGCCACCGACCGCCACCGCCCCGGCGCTCGCCGCGCTTGCCGCTGCCCGGCGCCCGTGCCACGGTCCGCGCGTGATCCGATCCTGGCACGTCGCCCTCGGCGGGCTCGCCCTCTTCATCGCCCTGCGCCTCGCCCTGCCGGCGCTCGGCACCATGCCGCGCGCGCTCACCGCCGAGGAGGCCGACGCGCTCCTCGGCGCCAGGCTCCTCACCGAGCGCCTCGCCCCGTCCGAGCACGCGCCCGACGCCCCGCTCGGCGAGCGCCTGCGCAGCGGCTTCTCGACCACGCCCGAAAACCCCCGCCTCCAGCGCCTGCCGCCCGAGCGCACCGCCCAGCGCGCCGCCGTCGAGGCCCCGCTGCCGCGCTGGCTCGGCGCCCTGGGCATCGGCGTCCTGCCGACCAGCGCCGACGCCACCAACCTGGAGCGCGCCTCGACCGCCTCGGCGCTGGCCGTCGCGCTCGCGCTCGCCTGCCTCTTCTGGGCGCTCCGCCGCGAGCGCCTCATCGTGCCGATCGTCGCCATCGGCGCGCTCATCGGCACCCCCGGCCTCATCGACGCCGCGCTCTCGGCCGGTCACGGCGCCTCGGCCATCCTCGTCTCGACCCTCTTCGCCCTCGCGCTCGAGCGCGTCGCGCGCCGTCGCGGCGGCTTCCTCGCCCAGCTCGCCCTCGGTCTCCTCGTCGGGCTCGCGCTCGCCATCCACCCGAGCGCGCTCGTGCTGTGGCCAGTGATCCTCGTCGCCTGGGCGCTGCACGCGCGGCCCTCCGGCGGCGACACCACGCCGCCGCCGCCCCGCGGCACGCTCACCCTGCCGTCGGCGCCGCTCCTCCTCTTCGCCGTGCCGCTCATCGCGCTCGTCGTGCTGGTCGCGCTCTGGCCCGCGCTCTGGAACGAGACCGGCAAGCGCCTCGGCGCCTGGCTCCTCGATTTCGGCTCCACCCAGAGCCCGCCGCACGAGGTGCTCGGTCAGGTCTTCGATCAGGCCGCCGGCAAGAGCGCCCAGGCCTTCACCGCCGTCTTGCAGTGGGTCGCCTGGACCCCGCTGCCCATTCTCGTGCTCTGGCTCGTCGGCTTCGCCGCCGCGGTCTTCCGCGGTCGCGCCGGCGCCTGGACCCCGATCCTCACGCTCGTCGCCTGGCTCGTCGTCGGCGCCCTCGACGGCGGCCTCTTCGGCGCGCGCAACTCCCTCCTCGCGCTCCTCTGGGTACCGACGGCGATCACGGCCGCCCACGGCGCCGGCGCCCTCTCGGCCTACATCGAGCGCCAGCTGCCCCGCCTGACCTCGTCGTCGCTCG
The DNA here is from genome assembly GCA_011526585.1 of Deltaproteobacteria bacterium. Taxonomy (GTDB): domain Bacteria; phylum Myxococcota_A; class UBA9042; order PHBI01; family PHBI01; genus WYBB01. Next base: position 57,988 of record WYBB01000151.1, on the reverse strand, counting down.
CGCGTCGCCTCGCCGCGCTCTCGCCCAACGCCCGCGCCGCGCTGCTCGTCACCCTGCTGCTCATCGCTCCGCTCATGCAGGCCGCGCGCGGCACCACCTTCGGCATGGCGCGCCAGACCGGGGCCGAGCTCCGCGCGCCGCTCCCGCTCGCGCTCATCCGCGCCGCCGCCGCCTCGCGCCCCTGGCCGATCATCGCCGCCGCGCCGCGCGGCGAAGACCTCGCGCCCGCGCTCGAGGCCGCGCGCGAGGGCATGTCCCTCGATCTGCACGTCGGCACCCTCGACGAGGCCGACCTCGTCATCTCGTCGACGGCGACCGGCGCCTCGCCCCCGCCCGCGCTCGAAGCGCGCCTCGCCGCCGCGCGCGAGGTCTTCCGCGACGCGCGCCCCGGCCTCGTGGTCGCCTTGTGGAACCTCGCCGGGCCGGCACCACTGGACAAGCGGCCCGCTCTCCCCCACAACTGATGCCGTCGGGGATTCCCATTCGAGGAGTCCGTAGCGTCCTCGGCGAAGGCCTGCCCCTTCGCACGTGCTCGGAAGAACATCGATATGTGGCGTTCGATCATCATCGCGCTGGCGCTGATATGCCTGGTCTTGTTGGGCTGGTACGCCGTGCGCAAGTACCCCGGCCGCGTCGAATCCGCGCTCGAGGCCCGCGCGCAGACCGCGCTACAGGCGAAGGTCCCGGGCGTGATCGTCGAGGCGAGCCAGCGCGACCTCGTGCTCAAGGGCGCCGTCGCCGACGAGGCCGCCAGCCGCGCCGCCGAGGCGCTGGCGACCGACCTCTCCGGCGTGAAGTCGGTCATCAACCGCATCGAGATCGGCGGCGGCGGACAGCCCGCGCCGATCCCGATCCCCCCACCTGAGCCGCCCATCGACCCGCCCGCGGCCGACGCCGGGGTGGCCGAGGACGACGCGGGCGGGCCGGGTCCCACCGCCGACGCCGGCCCCAGCGCGGACGCCGCGCCCGAGCCGGCGGAGGTCGCGCCCGCGGACACCACCGCCGCCGCGCCCGAGGTCGCCGCCGCCGACACCGCCCCGTCCGCGCCCGAGGTCGCCGCCGCCGACACCGCCCCGACCGCGCCGTCCGCGCCGGTCGATCCGGGCGGCGCGCTCACGGCGGCTCAGTGCCAGGCGATCATCCAGGACATGATCGAAGGCGACAAGCGCATCACCTTCAAGTCGAACACCGGCCGCCTCCTCCCCGAGGGCGAGGACAAGGTCAAGGCGATCTACGCTGTGCTCCAGCGCTGCCCGACCGCGACCGGCGTCATCGAGGGCTACCACGACGACTACGGCGATCCCGACCGCCTGAAGATGCTCACGCGCCAGCGTGCCTACCAGGTGCACAAGATGCTGGTCGATCTCGGCATGGATCCCGAGCGCTTCAAGTACGCGGGCCTGGGCTATCGCAACATGCGCTACGGCCGAACCCCGGACACGCGCCTGCTCAACCAGCGCGTCGAATTCAACATCACGGTGGAGTGATCATGGGATATCTCGCAACGGAGATCATCGTCCTCTTGGCGGGTGCGGCGGTGCTCGGGCTCGTCATCGGTTGGGCGCTGTTCGGGCTCGGCAAGAAGCCGGCCGTCGCGGCGTCCCACGCTGCCAACCCCAAGGTCGAGGGCGAGCTCAAGGCCGAGCGCGACGCGCGCAAGAAGGCCGAGGGGCGCATCCTCGAGCTCGAGGCCAAGGAGACGAACTTCAACGATCGCCTGCAGGAGCGCGACACCAAGGTGGCCGAGCTCTCGCACCAGCTCGACGATCTCTCGCGCTACCGCGTCGAGACCGCCGCCGAGCTCGACAAGCGCGACCAGCGCATCAGCGCCCTCGAGAGCCAGCTCCTCCAGCGCGACGCCGAGTTGCAGCGCGTCGCCGGCGGCGTGATGCCCGGCTCCGAGCTCGACGACAAGCTCGCCGATCGCGACCGCCTCATCGCCAAGCTCAAGACCGACCTCGAAGCGGCGCAGGCCGCGGCACAGCCCGACGCGCAGCGCCTGCGCGACCTCGAGCGCGAGAACGCCGAGCTGCGCCAGACCCTGATCGCCACCGACGGTGCGGCCCCGACGACCTCCAGCGAGAAGGACGCGATCATCGCGCGCCTCAACGAGGAGGTCACCGGGCTGCGCGCCGCCTACGAGTCGGCCGAGCAGGCCCTCGAAGAGCAGGACGCCGCGATCGACAAGCTCACGCGCGACCTGCAGGCGACGCAGCACAAGCTCGCCCTCGCCGGCGGCGAAGGCACGGGCAAGCCGCAGAGCGGCCTCACCCCGATCTCCACCGTCAAGCCGCGCCCCGAGGCGAACAAGCCCGCCGCGCCGGCCGTCGCCGCGCCCGCGAAGCCCGCGACCCCGCCACCGCCGCCCGCGGACGATGTGGGTGAGTCGACGGTCGCGGTCTCGCTGGCGGATCTGGTCGATCAGATCGACCAGAAGGCTGCGCCCCCCACGCCGCCCCCTGCCAAGCCCGCGTCCGCGCCGAGCCCAGCTCCGGCCGCGGCCCCCGCGCCGGCCAAGAAGGTCTCGCCGCCGCCCGCGCCGGCCGCCCCCGAGTCGGAGTCGACGGTCGCGATCTCGCTGGCGGATCTGGTCGGTCAGATCGACCAGAAGGCCACGCCCCCCGCGCCCGCGAAGCCGGCCGCCGCGCCTGCACCCGCTCCCAAGCCGCCCTCGCCGCCGCCGCCGCCGGAGTCGGAGTCGACGGTGGCGCTCTCGCTCGACAGCCTGGTCGCGCAGATCGATCAGCGCCCGGCGGCGCCCGTCGCGCCCGCGAAGCCGGCCGCCGCGCCTGCACCCGCCCCCAAGCCGGCGTCGCCGCCGCCCCCGCCGGAGTCGGAGTCGACGGTGGCGCTCTCGCTCGACACCCTGGTCGCGCAGATCGATCAGCGCCCGGCCTCTCCCCCGCCGACCGCCCCCGAGCCGCCGGCCGCGATCGAGGCGAACGAGTCGACGGTGGCGATCTCGCTCGCCGACCTGGTCGGCCAGATCGACGCCGCGCCCGAGCTCAAGCTGACGGTCGCGCCGGCGCCCGCCGGGGCCTCCGACGATCTCAAGGAGATCCGGGGGATCGGGCCGGCGACGGAGAAGCGCCTCAAGAGCGCGGGCATCATGACCTGGATCCAGATGGCGGGGCTCTCCGAGTCCGACCTCCTGGCGGTGGCGGACCTGCTCAAGATCTCCGTCGACAAGATCAAGCGTGAGCAGTGGGTCGAGCAGGCCCGCGCGCTCACCGGCACGGCATGAGCCTCGGCGACACACCGGAAGAATCACCATGAGCAGCAACCCCGAGCACACCGAAGTCGAAGTCAAGATGGCGATCAAGGACTGGCGCCAGATCGACAAGCTCCTCGCCTCGCTCGACCCGCCCGAGGCGCACTTCACGCAGGTGAACTCCTACCTCGACGACACCGCGCGCAGCCTGCGCGAGGCGCGCATCATGCTCCGCGCCCGCGAGATCCAGTTCCCGGTCGGCGCCGCCAAGGGCCTCGGCAAGCCGCCGATCACCATCACCGCCAAGCGCCACAAGTCGACCCACGACGGCATCTTCATCTCCGAGGAGCGCGAGCAGGTCATGGCCTTCGACGACTGGCGCGAGTTCGACTGGGGCCGCACCCAGCTCGACACCTCGGGCTTCGTCTTCCGCTGGCTCGAGGAGCAGGCCAGGTTCGGCAAGCTCAAGATCCTCGGCAAGACGGTCAACAGTCGCTGGAAGGTGCGCAGCGACGCCTTCGTGCTCGAGATCGACAAGACCGTCTTCCCCGACGACTCGATCGAGGCCGAGATCGAGTGCGAGACCCTGTGGCCCGACGCCGCCAAGAAGCACATCGAAGAGCTCTGCGCCCGCCTCGCCATCGAGATCGGCCCCCAGCGCAAGGGCAAGTACGCTCGCTTTCTCGAGAAGACCGAAGGCGTCAGCGACTACCCCGACTGAGCCCGAGCGTGTCCGCGCAAGGCCGACGTCGTCGTCGGCCTGATCGCGACTACCAGTGCTCCGTGCGCTTGATGACCCGGAAGAGCTTGCCGGCCGCCTGGCACTCGCGCTTGGCGGCCTCCTCGAAGAGGTCCATGCCGAGCGGCAGGTGCTGCGCCGCCGCGCGGTAGGCCGCGCGCAAGACCGCGTTCTTGATCGACCCGCCCGAGAGCTCGAAGCTCTCGCCGAGCGCTTCGAAGTCGATGTCGTCCGTCAGCGGCGCGGTCTCTGGCAGGAGCTGCCGCCAGATCGTCGCGCGCATCGGCGCATCGGGGAACGGGAAGTTGATCTTGAACGAGAGGCGCCGCTCCAGGGCGTTGTCGAGCGAGGTCTTGAGGTTCGTCGTCAGCATCACGAGGCCGTCGTAGCGCTCGATCAGCTGCAAGAGCACGTTGACCTCCATGTTGGCGAAGCGATCGTTGGCCTGCTTGACCTCCACGCGCTTGGAGAAGAGCGAGTCGGCCTCGTCGAAGAGCAGGATCGACTGCGAGCCGCGCGCCTCGGCGAACACGCGCGTCAGGTTCTTCTCGGTCTCGCCGATGTACTTCGAGACCACGTTGGCGACGTTGACGCGCATCAGCGAGAGCCCGAGCTCGGCGGCGATCACCTCCGCCGAGAGCGTCTTGCCGGTGCCGGGCTCGCCGTCGAAGAGTGCCGATAAGCCCCGGCCCTTATTGAACTTTCTCCCGAAGCCCCAGTCGCGGAAGACCGTGCCCTGAGCCGAGACCGCCTCGATGATCTCGACGATCTGCTTCTTGATGTCCGGCGGCAGGATCAGATCCGAGAGTTTCAGGTCCGCCACGTCGCGATCGGCATAGTCGGCGAGGCGATGGCGGATCTGACTCCACGCGCCCTCCATCAGATCGCGCTGCGCGATCGCCGCCGGCGCGCTCGCCGCCCCGCCGTCGCCGCCTCCCTCCTGCGCGCGCCGCGCCCCCTCGAGCACCGCGCGCGAGGCCGCCGCGCCCGCCGCCAAGAGCACGGTGTTCTTGATGTAGCCGCCGGCGAACTCGAAGCGCCGCGCCAGGTAGCCGATGTCGACGTCCGGCGCCAGCGGTACCGTCGGCGGCAGGTGCACCCGCCAGATCGCCTCGCGCATCGCCGGCGACGGCATCTCGAACGCCACGCGATAGAGGATCCGCCGATCGAGCGCGTGGTCGAGCGCCTTGGGCACGTTGGTCGCGAGGATGCACACCCCGTCGAAGCGCTCGAGCGCCTGCAAGAGCGCCGGTACGTGCCCGCCGAAGCGCTGCGGCGCCGCGAAGAGCCCCTCGCACTCGTCGAAGAAGAGGATCGCGCGCTGCAGCCGCGCCTCGCGCAGGAGGTTCTCGAGGTTCTGCTCGAAGTGCGCGGCCTGGCCGGCCAGCCGCGACGAGTCGACGAGCAGGAGCCTGAGCCCGAGGTGATGCGCCAGCGCGCGCGCCGTCAGCGTCTTGCCGGTGCCCGGCGCACCCGAGAACAAGAGCGTGACGCCCCGCCCGTAGGCGATGGCGCGCTCGAGCCCCCACTCGCGCAGCGCCTTGAGATACGCCTCGTGCAGCGCGACGAGCTCGAGCAGGCGCCGCTTGTCCTCGAGCGGCAGGATCACCTGCTCGAAGGTCTCGCTCGGCTCGACGAGGCGCGAGAACGATTGCAGCGACTCGTCCTCGCCGGCCTGCCCGAGGAGCAGCGCCACCAGGCGCGGCGGCAGCTTGAGCTCGAGCGCGAGGAAGTCGTCGCCGTCGCCGTGCCCCCGCCCGACGAGCAAGAGGCTGTTCCGCAAGAGGCGCCCCGACAGGGTGAACGCCGCGCGGCGCGCCATGCGCTCCTCGAAGCTGTCGGTGAGCAGGGTCAGCGCCGCGTCGACGTCGAGCGCCGAGCGATACGCCGACCCCTTGGCGCGCCCGAAGAGGCCGTTGAAGCTGCCGTCGATCGCCGGCGCCAGGCACAGGAGCAGCACGTCGCGCTCGAATTCGTCGAGCGCGAAGTCCGCCTGCAGCCTGAGCAGCGCGGGCGCGAAGCCCCCCGCCTCGAGCCGCGCCGCGTGGCGCGCCGCCTTGTCCGCCAGCTCGCCCTCGAGCGCCTCGACGTCGGCCACCGGCTCCGAGATCGACAGCACCGGGTCGCGCACCGCCAACCCCAGGCGCTCGCGCTCGGCGATGCGGATGCGCGCGCGCACGCGCAGGAGGTCGAGCGCCGCGCCCAGGAATTCGAGATCGTTCGGATAGCCGGCCGTCGTGTCCATCCCCGCGACGATAGCGCGGAATGCGACACCAGCGCACCAGAGTTCTCGCCCCGTGCCCGGTTGTGCTACACGAGACCCGATGCCCGAGGCGCACGCCGTAGGGGCCGAGCTCACGCGGCCCGCCGCCGACCAGGCCCACGCGCCCCGTCGCCCGCGCGCCGGCTTCCGCCTCGCCCGCCGCCACGCCTTCGCGATCGGCAGCTTCGTCACCGCGCTGGCGCTGACCCTGAGCTGGGGCTTCCCCGGCGACCGCGGCTGGCACTTCGACGGCGCTCGCGCCAAGACCGACCGCACCGGCACCTACGACCTCGCCAAGGCGCGCATGCTCGCGCGCGTCGTCGGTCACCTGCGCGCCCACTACGTCGCGCCCGAGCGCATCGACCCGCGCCGCATGGCCGCCGCCGCGCTCTGGCGCGTGCAGGCCGAGGTGCCCGAGGTGCGCGTGCTGGTCGTCACCCGCGACGGCGCGTCGATCGGCGAGACCACGCCGAATTCCGACGCGGAGCCCGCGGTCCTGCACGTCACCGTCGGCGAGGTCACGCGCCTCTTCCCGCTCGACAAGGTCGACGACCTCTTCGAGCTCAACTGGAAGCTCGTCGACGTCTTCGAGTTCCTCGAGCGCCACCTGCCGCCCCAGGTCGACCTCGAAGCGCTCGAGTACGCCGCCGTCAACGGGCTCCTCGCGACCCTCGATCCCCACACCTCGCTGCTCACGCCGCGCACCTACCGCGAGCTCCAGCTCTCGCAGAAGGGCCGCTTCGGCGGCCTCGGCATCACCGTCGGCGAGGTCGACGGCTACCTCGTCATCCAGCAGGTCATGCGCGACACGCCGGCCGCCGAAGCCGGCCTCGAGCCCGACGATCGCATCGTGCAGATCGGCGGTGCCTCGACGATCAGCATGGCGCTCGACGAGGCGGTCAACCTGCTGCGCGGCGAGCCGGGCAGCGAGGTGATCCTCTGGATCGCCCGCCCGCGCGCCGAGGCCACCTGGAAGGAGGCACGCCCCTTCAAGCTCGTGCGTCGCGAGATCCAGCTCCCCTCGGTCGAGGAGGCCTCCCTCGGCGACGGCATCGGTTGGGTGCACGTGCGCGGCTTCCAGGAGACGACCGACGCCGACCTCACCGCCGCGCTGACCCGCCTCGAAAAAGCCCCCGGCGGCCTCCAGGGACTGGTGCTCGATCTGCGCGACAACCCCGGCGGCCTCCTCGAGAAGGCGATCGCCATCTCCGACGCCTTCCTCTCGGCGGGCACCATCGTCACCACCGTGCGCGAGGGCGGGCGCGAGCGCGACGAGAGCCACGCCACCCAATCCGGCACGCGCCCGGACCTCCCGCTCGTCGTGCTCGTCAACCGCGGCTCCGCCTCGGCCTCGGAGATCGTCGCCGGCGCCCTCAAGCGCAACGACCGCGCGCTCGTCATCGGGCAGCGCACCTTCGGCAAGGGCTCGGTCCAGGTCGTCTATCGCATCGACGACGCGGCGCTCAAGCTCACCGTCGCGCAGTACCTCACGCCCGGCGACGTCTCGATCCAGGGCGTCGGCATCGTGCCCGACATCGACCTCGTCACCCTGCGCGCGCCCTCGACCGCACCCGAGCTCCCCTTCGACGGGCGCATGGATCTCCTGCCGGCCCCGGAGACCGCGGGCGGCGAGGCGTCCCTGTCCGCCCACCTCTCGAGCGAGAAGACCCGCCGCGACAAACCCGCCATCGTGCTGCGCCTGCTCGACGACACCCGCACCCCGACGCACCGCCAGCGCCGCGGCGAGGCGCGTGTGCCCGACGCCGCCGTGCGCCTGGCCAAGGACGTGCTCACCGCCGCGCCCGCCGCCGACCGCAAGCAGGCGCTCGTGCAGCTCGCCGGCTTCTTCCCACCGCGCCAGGAGCTCGAGGACCGCCGCCTCGAAGACGCGCTGCGCCCCGCGGGCATCGACTGGCGCGCCGGTCCGCGCCCCGCCAACGGCAAGGCGCTCGAGGTCTCGCTCACCCTGCCCGCCGAGACCGAGGCCGGCGCCAGCCTGACCGTCAGCCTGCGCGTCAAGAACCTCTCCAAGCGCCCGGTCGCGCGCCTGCACGCGGAGCTCGCGACCCGGATCCCGGGTCTGGCGGGCCGTGAGCTCGCCATCGGCTACCTCGAGCCCGGCGCCACCCTCACCAAGAGCTTCACCACCCGCCTGCCCGCCGGCGTCGCCCGAATGGGCGACGACGTCGCCGTCAAGCTCTACAGCGACGGCGAGCCAATCGCCGCGACCACCTCCACGCCGCTCGCGGTCGTGCCGATGCCGCCGCCGGTCTTCGCGCACGCGACCCAGATCGACGACGCCTCCACCGCGGCCGGCAACGGCGACGGCCTCCTGCAACGCGGCGAGCGCGTGCGCCTGCAGGTCTTCGTCACCAACATCGGCGCCGGCCCCGCGCGCTCGGTGCTCGCCACCCTGCGCAACGAATCGGGCCCCGAGGTCTTCATCCACCTCGGCCGCCAGGAGCTCGGCGCACTCGCGCCCGGCGAGTCACGCCCGGCGGTCTTCGAGCTCGAGGTCAAGCCCGGCCTCAAGGCGCGCCTGGTCGAGCTCGGGCTCGAGCTCCACGACACCGCCGGCACGCTGTCCGCGCCCGGCACGACCCCGATCGAGCTCGCGATCTTCCCCGACGCGCTGCCGAACCGCGCGGCGCTCACCGCCTTCGCCGTGCTCCCCAACGTCGCCACGCGCCTGCACGCCGGCGCCAGCCGCGACGCGCCCGAGGTCGCCGAGGCCAACCCCGGCGCGGTCCTCGAGGTGACCGGCAAGGTCGGCGACTGGCTCGAGGTGCGCTGGCTCGACGAGGCCCACGAGCGCCGCGGCTACCTCCCGGCCGAGCGTGTGCGCCTCGCCGACGAGGGAGGCGCCACCCGCGACGCCGTGCGCGCGCTCGCCCACCACCGGCCACCGGTCCTCGACCTCGCCGCGACGCCGGCCTTCACCGAGCTCGCCGATCTGCCCCTCGAAGGCGTCGCCCGCTTCGCCGCGACCGGCAGCAAGCGCCGCCTGATCTACATCTTCCGCGGCCGCGACAAGGTCTTCTTCCGCGCGGCCGAGACCCTGCGCGAGGAGGTCCGCGGTCAGGAGGCCTCGCTCGCCTTCTCCGCCTCGCTCGCCCTCGACCCGGGCCCCAACGAGATCACCGTCATCGCCCGGGAAGGCGAAGAGAGCGTCGCGCGCACGAGCTTCATCGTCTACCGCCGCTGACCGCAGGGCGGCCTCGTGGCCGCCGCCTGGCAGGTACCCGATCGTAGGGGCGGCCCTCGTGGCCGCCCGCCTGGCACGGACCTCTCTTGGCCACCTCAGCGCCGCCGGGAGTCGGCGAAGAGCTCGGCGCGCGCCCGCTCGGCGAGCGCCTTGATCGCCGGATGCTCGAGGCGGCGCTGCATCGTGACGACGAAGAAGCGCTCGCGCACCGAGTCGACCTCCCCGATCGGCACGACGCCGTGCTGCGCCGCCACCTCGGAGGCGATGGCGGTCGGCGCCGGGAAGGCCCCGAGCCCGTCCTGTCCGAAGGTCTTCATGAGCGCGCTGTCGTCGAACTCGGCGACGACGCGCGGGCGGATCCCGCTCGTGTGGAACCAGTCCTCGAGCCCGCGGCGCACGGCCGCCTCCTCCGTCGGGAGCAACACCGGGCACCCGTCCAGGGACGCCGGGAAGCCGGCGCGCAGCGTCCTGGCGAGTCGACGCGCGGCGAAGAAGGTGGTGCCGGTGTCACCGAGCGGGTGGTTGAAGGCCTTGATGCCGCTGCCCGGCGGTAGCGGCCGGTCGAGCACGAGCGCATCGAGACGGTGGGCGGCCAGCTCGACGAGCAGGCGGTCCGCGGCGTCTTCGCGACACACGAGCTGCAGTGGCGGCTCCTGGTCGGGGGTGAGCGCGGGCGCCAGCAGGCGCTTGGCGATGAGCTTGGGCACGACCTCGGCGATCCCGACGACGACGCGCGCCGGGCGGCCGGTGGGTCGACCACGCACGGCGTCGACGAGCTCGCGCCCGAGCGAAAAGATCTCGTCGGCGTAGCCGTACACCACCCGCCCGGTCTCGGTGAGCACGAGGCGCCGCCCCTGACGCTCGAAGAGCGGCACGCCGAGCGCCTCCTCGAGCGCGTTGACCTGGCCGCTGATCGTCTGCGGGGACAGGCGCAGCCGCTGGCCCGCCAGGCCGACCCCGCCCTCGCGCGCGACCGTCCAGAAGTAAAGGAGGTGGTGATAGTTCAGCCAGTCGCTCATCGCTCGATGATACGACTTTTTCGGATGATCGAGTCGAAACTTCCTGATTGTCGAACTTGCCGGCGGTCGCGAACTTCCCCCCCGCGCGCTCGCCCCGAGCGCGGCCGATCCCCGCTGCCGATTCGCACGTCAAGGAGACCCGCCGATGCACTGCCCCCGTTGTGATGTCGAAGTCCTGGTCGAGAAGACCCGCGATGGCGTGACGATCGACGTCTGCCCTGCGTGCCGCGGCGTGTGGCTCGACCGTGGTGAGCTCGAGCGCCTCATCGCGCGCGCCCAGGAGCCCGCCGAGGATCGCCGCGCCGAGCCGCGCGGCGGACGCGCCGGCGGCGAGCGCTGGGCGGGGCGCGACGACGACCGCCGTGCCCGCGACTACGACGACCGTCGACGCCGCGACGACGACAGCGACGACGATGACGATGACGGGCCGCGCGGCGGCGGTTTCTTCTCCACGCTGCGCAACCTCTTCGACTGAGCCCGCCACCCGGTCGCGTCGCTCGGCGACCCGGAGACCTGAACCATGGAAAGCATCGGCTCACCCGTCATGTGGGCGGCCTTCGTCGGCTTCGTCCTGCTCATGCTCGCGCTCGACCTCGGCATCTTCCACCGCAAGTCCCACGTCGTGGGCTTCAAGGAGGCGGCGATCTGGAGCGCCGTCTGGGTCTCGCTCGCGCTGCTCTTCGGCGGCTGGGTCTTCCTCGAGTTCGGCACGGCCAAGGGCACCGAGTACCTGACGGGCTACGTCATCGAGAAGTCGCTCTCGGTCGACAACATCTTCGTCTTCGTCATGATCTTCGGCGCCCTCGGCATCCCGGCGATCTACCAGCACCGCGTGCTCTTCTGGGGCATCCTGACGGCGCTGGTCCTGCGCGCCGCGATGATCCTCGGCGGCGTCGCGGCCATCGAGCGCTTCCACTGGCTCATCTACGTCTTCGGCGGCTTCCTGGTGCTGACCGGCATCAAGATGTTCTTCACCCGCAACCACGCCGAATCGCCCGAGGAATCGAAGTTCCTCAAGTGGGCGCGGCGCGTCATCCCCTCGACCACCCGCTTCGACCGCGACCGCTTCTTCACCGTCGAGAACGGCAGGCGCCTCGCCACGCCGCTCTTCATGGCGCTCATCCTGGTCGAGGTCTCCGACGTCATCTTCGCGGTCGACTCGATTCCGGCGATCTTCGCCATCACCACCGACCCGTTCATCGTGTTCACCTCGAACATCTTCGCCATCCTCGGCCTGCGCAGCCTCTTCTTCATGCTCGCCGGGCTGGTCGACCGCTTCCGCTACCTCAAGGTCGGGCTCTCGGCCGTGCTGGTGTTCGTCGGCGTCAAGATGCTGATCATGGACGTCTACAAGGTCCCCGCCGGGATCTCGCTCGCCATCATCCTCGGCATCCTCGGCGCCTCGGTCTGGGTCTCGCTCGCGACCTCGCGCAGGGAGGCCGCGGCAGCCGCGGCGGGCGACCCCGCCCGCGCGCACGTGCGTCGTTGACTTTGGCCGTGGGCGTGGTTAGGAGGCTCGTTCGCTCGGATGGCCCCGGGCGGCCACGGACCGACGATGTTCGACACGCTCTACAACGGCTTCAAATCCGCCAAGGCGAAGCTCACCGGCAAGACGACCCTCGACGAGGGCAACATCAAGGAGGCGCTGCGCGAGGTGCGCCTGTCGCTCCTCGAGGCCGACGTCGAGTTCAACGTCGTCAAGGGCTTCCTCGCCAAGGTCCAGGAGAAGGCCGCCGGCGAGCTCGTTCACCTGCGCGTCAAGCAGAAGGACGGCAAGAAGGTCGAGGTCTCGCCCGCCGACCACTTCATCAACATCTGCCACGATGAGCTCGTCGAGCTCATGGGCCCCGTCGACTCGAGCATCAACTTCAAGAAGGGCTCCTCCGTCTCGACCATCATGATGGTCGGCCTGCAGGGCGCCGGCAAGACGACGACCACCGGCAAGATCGCGCGCAAGCTCCAGAAGGAGGGGCACAAGCCGCTGCTCGTCGCCGCCGACATCTACCGCCCCGCCGCCATCGACCAGCTCCAGGTCCTCGGCCGCCAGCTCGAGATCCCGGTGCTCACGATCAAGGGCATGTCCCCGCCCGAGCTCTGCGAGGCCGCTCTCAAGGAGGCCAAGGCCAACCGCCACGACGTCGTGATCTTCGACACCGCCGGTCGCCTCACCATCGACGACGCGTTGATGCAGGAGCTCGACCAGATCAAGGCGAAGACCCGCCCCGACAACATCTTCCTCGTGCTCGACGCGATGACCGGCCAGGACGCCGTGCGCACCGCCAAGACCTTCGACGACCGCCTCGGCCTCAGCGGCGTCGTGATGACCAAGCTCGACGGCGACGCGCGCGGCGGCGCCGCGCTCTCGGTCAAGGCGGTCACCGGCAAGCCGATCAAGTTCCTCGGCATCGGCGAGAGCCTCGACAAGCTCGAGGAGTTCCGCCCCGAAGGCCTCGCCGGCCGCATCCTCGGCTTCGGCGACGTCGTCGGCCTGGTCAAGGACTTCGAGGAGGTCGTCGACGAGCAGAAGGCCGAGGAGGACGCCAAGAAGATCCTCTCCGGCAACTTCAACATGGTCACGTTCCAGGAGCAGATCCGCACGATCAAGCGCATGGGGTCGCTCAAGGACATCCTCGAGAAGATGCCGTTCTTCAAGGACAGCATGCCCGGGGCGGACCTCGACGACAAACAGCTCGACAAGGTCGAGGCGGTCATCTGCTCGATGACCCGCAAGGAGAAGCTCCACCCCGAGCTGCTCTCCAACGCCAGCCGCCTGCGCCGCATCGCCGCCGGCTCCGGCACCACGCTCACCGACGTGCGCAACATCGTCAATCGCTTCTATGCGATGCGCAACATGATGAAGAAGGTCGGCAAGCAGCCCGGCCTGCTCGCCAACCTGCCCGGCTTCAAGCAGCTCAACATGCTCAAGCAGATGCGCGGCGCCAGCGCCGGCGGCATGGACATGCTCGGCGACCTCGAGGGTGAGCTCGCGGGCCTCGCCGGCGGCGACGACGATCGCGGCGGCTACGGCCAGCCGCGCCGTCCCAAGGGCCCGTCCGCCGCCGAGATGCAGGCGCGCGTCGAGATGAAGAAGAAGCGCCGCGAGGCCAACAAGAAGGCCGCCAAGCAGCGCCGCAAGGGCAAGTAGACCGCACGGGACGGCGCCACGCCGCCACATCGTCTTTCTCGCCGGATCCGCCCGCATCTGCTACACGGGAATCCGCCGAGGCGCTCGCGCGCTATGCGACGTCCGCCTCCGACAGGATCTCCCGCATGCCGCGCCCGCTCCCCGCTCTGTCTCTCGCCCTCGCGCTCGCCCTCCTCGCGCTCGCGCCGATGCCCGCCGACGCGCGCACGCGCTCCCGACCCGAGCGACGCGCCTCGCTGGTCTGGCTCCTCGCGGCGACCGACGCCAAGCTCTCGCGCCCGGCCCTCGAGGCGCTCGGCCCCGATACCGCCGAGCTCCTCATCGACATCGCCAACACCCCGCGCGAGGCGCCGACCGTGCGCGTGCGCGCGCTGGCCGGCCTCGGCTTCTACCCGAGCGAGCCGAGCTACGCCTTCCTCTCGAGCCTCCTCAACGAGCGCAACCTCATCGGCCACGCCGAAGGCCTGCGCATGCGCCGCCAGGCGATCCGCTCGCTCGGCTGGGCCTTCGGCGACCGCGCCGTCGACGAGCTGCTCGCCCTCAGAAACGACGACGAGCCGGGCGTGCGCCGATCGGTCGCGCTCGCGCTCGGCGACTCGGGCAGCCGCCGCGCCTTGCCGGCGCTCGAGCACTGGCTCACCGGCGAGCAGGACCTCGCCGTGCGCCAGGCCGTGGACGAGGCGGTCAATCAACTCCGCGGGCGGTGACGCCATGTCGTACGCATCTCCTCCTCCTCCTCACGCCTCCGACTCGCTCCGCTCCTTGCGCCCGCTCCGCGCGCCACGCCTGCACGGCGTGCTCACCGCCCTCTACACGCCGTTTTCGCCGAGCGGCGAGCTCGACCTCGACGCGCTCTCCGCCTTGTGCGAGCGCCTCGTCGCCGCGGGCTCCGGGCTCGTCCCGTGCGGCACCACCGGCGAGACGCCGACCTTGACCCCGCCCGAGTACGAGGCGGTCGTCGCGCGCGCCGTCGCCATCGCCAAGGGCCGCGTGCCGGTCATCGCCGGCACCGGCGCCTCCTCGACGCGCTACGCGATCGAGACCACCCAGCTCGCGCGCCGCCTCGGCGCCGACGGCGCTCTCGTCGTGACCCCGCCCTACAACAAGCCGCCCCAGACCTCCCTGCTCGCGCACTTCCGCGCCATCGCCGACGACGGCGGCCTGCCGATCCTGCTCTACAACGTGCCCGGCCGCACCGGCTGCAACCTCGCGCCCGAGACCGCGCTCACCCTCGCGCAGGACCCGCGCTTCCTCGGCATCAAGGAGGCCGCCGGCTCGCTCACGCAGGTCGAGGCCCTCGTCGCCGGCGCCCCCGAGGGCTTCTCCATCCTCTCGGGCGACGACGCGATGACCTGGCCGATGATGGCGCTCGGCGCCCACGGCGTCGTCTCGGTCGTCGGCAACCTCGCGCCCGAGCTCGTCGTCGCGCTAGCCGACGCGGCCGCGCACGGCGACCTCGCCCGCGCCCGCGCGCTGCACTACCAGCTCCGCCCGCTCGCGACCGCGCTCTTCCTGACGAGCAACCCGATCCCGCTCAAGCGCGCCGCCGCCATGCTCGGCCACGCTCACGAGCTCGTGCGCCTGCCGCTGACCAGCGACGCCGTCGACGCCACCATCGAGCGCGCGCTCGCCGCCGGCCTCACCCACGCCGGCCTGCTCGGTCCGGCCGGGGCCGAGACCCCGAGGGCGGCGTGAGCGACCCGGGCGCGCCGGCGCTCGTCGTCATCGGCGCGCGCGGCCGCATGGGCCGGCGCCTCTGCGCGCTCGCTTCAGAATACGGCCTCGGCGTCGCCGCCGAGATCGATACCGACGGTCCCTTCCTCGATTCATCGACTGCCGCCAGCGCGCGCGCCGCGATCGACTTCTCGGTCGCCGCCCAGGCCCCGGCCACGCTCGCGTGGTGTGCAGAATACAAGGTGCCGCTCGTCATCGGCACGACCGGCCTCGACGCCGCCGCCGAGCGCGCCCTCGACGAGGCCGCACGGACCGTGCCGCTCGTGTGGGCGCCGAACTTCTCCCTCGGCGTGCACGTCCTGCTGGAGCTCGTCGGCGCCGCCGCCCGCCTGCTCGACGACGCCTGGGACGTCGAGCTCGTCGAGGCCCACCACAAGAAGAAGGTCGACGCGCCCTCGGGCACCGCGCTCGCCCTGGCCCAGCGCGTCGCCGCCGTGCGCGGCGTATCGCTCGAGGCTCTCGCACGCCATGGCCGCCAGGGTCGCCCCGGCGCCCGCGTGCGCGGCGAGATCGGCCTGCACGCGTTGCGCGGGGGCTCGGTCGTCGGCGAGCACACCGTCGGCTTCTTCGGCGAAGGCGAGGTGCTCACGCTCGAGCACCGCGCGCTCGACCGCGACATCTTCGCGCGCGGCGCGCTCACCGCCGCGGCCTGGCTCGTCGCCGCGCCTCGCGCCCCCGGCCGCTACGGCCTCTCCGATGTCCTCGCCGGCTGAGCCGCCGGCGATGCAGACCCCGACCTCGCGCGGCGAGTCGCTCTACCGCGAGCTCCTCGCCCGGCTCGCGCAGGAGGGCATCGTCGTCCTCGAAAAGCGCGACAGCCGCTTCTGCAAGGTGCTCGATCGCGCGCTGCGCATCCTCACCTTCGGGCGCCAGGACCGCTTCATGAGCGAGTACGTCACGACGCTCGGCAGGCGCATCTACACCCCCAGCCGCTGGCCGAGCTACCCGCCCGCCCACCGCTACCTCACGCTGCGCCACGAGGCCGTGCACGTGCGCCAGTTCCGCCGCCTCACCTGGCCGGGCATGACGCTCGTCTACCTCCTCCTGCCGCTGCCGATGGGCCTGGCCGCCGGCCGCGCCTTCCTCGAGTGGCAGGCCTACCGCGAGACCCTCGTCGCGACCTGGCAGCTCCTCGGGCCGGCGGCCGCAAAAGACAAGGCCCTCGAAGATCACATTGTCACACGCTTCACCAGTGCAGATTATGCGTGGATGTGGCTTCCGGCCCGGCAGGTGCGCCGCTGGATCCACCGGGCCCTGGCCGAGCTCGAACGCCACCCACCGCCTCCCCTCTAGAGCCCCGTCGGCCTCCCCCGCGCGCTTTCCGACCCGATGAACGCCTCGTCCCCAGCCCCAGCCCGCGTGCCTCGCCGATGACGAGCTCGCGCGAGCTCGACGGCCCGCCGTCGCCTGTGAGCGGTCTCACGATCGGCCGCTACGAGCTCGTCTCGCGCATCGGCGCCGGCGGCATGGGCGAGGTCTTCCTCGCGCGCTCGCTCGGCGCCGGCGGCTTCGCCAAGGACGTCGTCATCAAGCGCATCCTGCCGCACCTCGCCAGCGACCCCGGCTTCGTGCAGCGCTTCATCGAGGAGGGCAAGCTCGTCGTGCGCTTGCGCCACGCGGGGATCGCGCAGGTCCTCGACATGGGCGAGGAGGGCGGCGTCTACTTCATCGCCATGGAGCACGTCGAAGGCAAGGACCTCGGCGAGCTCCTGCGCGTCGCCGCCGCCGCCGGCCGGCGCATGCCGGTGCCGCTCGTCGTGCACGTGCTGGTCGCGCTCCTCGACGCGCTCGACTACGCCCACCACGCGACCGACGCCGACGGCACCCCGCTCGGCGTCATCCACCGCGACGTCTCGCCCTCGAACGTGATGATCGGCACGAGCGGCGAGGTGAAGCTCCTCGACTTCGGCATCGCGCGCGCGGCCGAGCGCCTGCAGCACTCGACCACCGGCGCCATCCGCGGCAAGTACGGCTACATGTCGCCGCAGCAGGCGGCGGGCCTCGAGCTCGACCCGCGCTCCGACCTCTTCTCGGTCGGCGTCATCGCCTGGGAGCTCCTGACCGGCGAGCGCCCGTTCGACGCGCCCTCCGACCTCCTCATCCTCGATCGCATCCGCTTCCACGACCCGGGCCGCCTGCGCGACAAGAACCCCGACGTGCCCGACGACCTCGCCGCCGTGGTCGAGCGCCTGCTCGCCAAAGAGCCCGATCAGCGCTTCCCCTCGGCCGAGCTCGCCGCGCGCGAGCTGCGCGCGCACATGCTGCGGTCCGCTCAGCTCCCGACCGCCAGGGATCTGGCCGCCTGGACGCAGGAGGTGCTGCAGACCCTGCCGCGCGCGCTGCGCGACCGCCCCGTGCAGGGGCTCTCGGTCGACGAGCTCCTGCGCCTGAGCCTCGGCAGCGAGCCCGGCGCCACGGCTAGCCCCGCCACGCCGAGCCGCGTGTCACCGCGCCCCGCGACGGTGCTCGCCGCGCCGCCGTCGCCCACGCCGCTGGCGAGCCCACTGCCCGAGGCGCTGCCCGCGCCCGCGCGCACCCGCGCCCGCTTCCCGCTGCTCCTCGTCGGGCTGAACCTCGTGCTCATCGCGCTGGTGATCCTGCTCGTGCTGCGCCTGGGCGACGACGACCCCCAGCCGGTCGCCGCCGCCTCTCAGGGCCCGCCCGACGCCACCCCGTCCGCGCCCGACGTCGCGCTCGCCAGCACCGCTCCGGCACCCGCCGACATCCTGCCGACCTCCCACGCCGACACCGCGCCCGCGCCCGACCTCGCCGAAGCCGCGCCCGTCGTGCGCGCGCCCTCCGGCGAGGTCGCCGGCGACCTGCTCGCCAGCCTCGAGGGCGTCTTCGCCGAGGAGGTGAGCCTCACCATCCGCACGACTCCGCCCAACGCCCTGGTGGCGGTCAATGGTCTCGGCGTCGCGCGTGCGCCACGCACGATCCAAGCGCGTGCCGGCACCGCGCTGAGCGGCCGCGTCAGCGCGCCCGATCACGAAGCGCGCCTCTTCGAAGCAACCGTCGGCGAGGCGCCGGCGATCACCATCGCGCTCAAGCCGGTGCCTCACGGCAAGCTGCATTTCCGCTTCTTTCCCGCGCAGGGCACGCGCGTCGAGATCGACGGCAAGCCGCTCGCCACGACGAGCAACGTCGTCTCGGCCGAGCTTCCGGTCGGCAAGCACACGCTCGCACTCGAAGCGAGCGACGGCCGCCGTCTGGTCAGGAGCTTCGCCATCGACCCGGACAAGACGACCAGCCTCGGCACCCTCGACCTCGGCAAGGCCGACACGCCGTAGGGACCGTGACCTTCGCGATTGACGCCCGCGCGCGCCGAGGCCATCCTCCGCGCCCGTTCATCAGGAGGACCAGCCCCGTGCGAACCTTGATCATCGCCTTCGTCACCACCCTCGCCGCTTGCGGCGGCAAGGAGCCCGCGCCGACCCCGACGCCGACGCCGAGCCCCGCGCCCGCGCCCGCGCCGGCGCCCGCACCCGCGCCCGAGCCGACCCCCGCGCCGACCCCGACCCCCGCGCCCGAGCCGCCCCCCGCGCCGGCGCCCGAGCCCGCACCGGCGCCCGCCGCCACCCCGGAGAACCTCATGGACCCCAGCAAGCTCACCGAGACCGCGCCCGCCACCTTCAAGGTCAACTTCAAGACGACCAAGGGCGACTTCGTCGTGCAGGTCACGCGCGACTGGGCGCCCAACGGCGCCGATCGCTTCTACAACCTGGTCAAGCACGGCTACTACAAGGACATCGCCTTCTTCCGCGTCGTGCAGGGCTTCATGGCCCAGTTCGGCATCCACGGCGACCCCAAGCTCAACACCGTCTGGCGTGACGCCTCGATCCAGGACGACGCCGTCAAGTCCTCCAACACCCGCGGCCGCATCACCTTCGCCACCCGCGGTCCCAACACGCGCACGGTGCAGCTCTTCATCAACTTCGGCGACAACGCCCGCCTCGACACGATGGGCTTTGCGCCCTTCGGCGAGGTCGTCTCCGGCATGGAGATCGTCGACGCCCTGCACAACGGCTACGGCGAAGGCGCGCCGCGCGGCCGCGGCCCCGATCAGGGCCGCATCCAGGCCGAAGGCAACGCCTACCTCAAGAAGGACTTCGCCGAGCTCGACTACCTCGTCTCGGCCGATCTGATGCCTTGAAGTAGAGTCGATCACACCCCGTTATCGCCCTGACCTTCAGCCGCGCCCCGGGCGCGGCTATACTCACACCATGGTCGCCGCCCGCCCACTTCCGACCCCCGAGCCGCGCTACACGTGGGAGGACTTCCTCCAGCTCCCAGACGACGACAAGCGCGAGCTGATCGACGGCCACCTGGTGGAGGTCGAAGTGCCCACACGTGAACACGAATACTTCGTGGCCGCCCTGATCTACTTTCTCGTCGGCTGGACGCGAAGACACGGTGGCGAGGTCCTCGCTTCGGGCTACAAGGTCAAGATCCGCAAGGATCGCGGGGTCATGCCCGACGTGCAGGTCTTCTTCGCCGGGCGCACGCCGCCGAGCCAGGGCCTCGCCGAGGGCGCGCCCGACCTCGTCGTCGAGGTGATCTCACCGACCTCGGGTCGCTACGATCGCAAGGTCAAGCTCGAGTACTACCAGTCGATCGCCGCGCCCGAGTACTGGCTGGTCGATCTCGAGGCGCGCCTGCTCACGCGCCACCTGCTCGTCGACGGCCGCTACGTCGTCGCCGGCAACTACGACGAGACCGAGACGCTCGCGCCCGAGACCTTCGCCGGGCTCGAGATCCCGATGGCCGAGGTCTTCCCGCCCGCACCCGAGGCCGCCGCGCCGCCCGCCGCCGACCCCGAGCCGTAGGGAACGTCAGTCTTCGTCCTGATCGCCGCCGCGCGCATCCGGCGGCAGGTCGATCGGGCGCCGCGAGTCCGGCGGCGCGCCCTTGTCGCCGATCTTGATCTCGAACCACTCGAGGTGCATCTCCGGCGCCACCGAGAGCTCGAGCTGCGCATCGTAGAGCGTCTCCACGCGCTCGAGCTCGAGCTCCCAGTCGTGCACCAGCGCCTCGGTCACCTTCGGGTGCGCGCGCACCTCGACCGCCTGCCCGCGTGCGCTCCTGAGCTGCTGGTGCAGCGCGAAGAGGATCGAGTCGCAGATCACCGCGATCGAGCGCAGGTAGCCCTTGCCTTCGCAGTAGAAGCACGGCTCGGTCAGCGCGTGCACGATCGAGTTGCGCACGCGCTTGCGCGTCATCTCGACCAGGCCCAGCGGCGAGACCGCCAGCACCTTGGTCTGCGCGCGGTCCTTGGCGAGCTCCGCGACCAGCGCCGCCACGACCTTCTCCTGGTTCTGCGTCGAGAGCATGTCGATGAAGTCGATGACGATGATGCCGCCGATGTCGCGCAGCCTCAGCTGGTAGGCGATCTCCTTGACCGCCTCCAGGTTGATCGCGACGATCGTCTCCTCGAAGTTGGTCTTGCCGACGTAGCGGCCGGTGTTGACGTCGACGGCCGTCAGCGCCTCGGTGCGGTCGATGAGGATGTAGCCGCCCGACTTGAGCCACACCTTGCGCCGCGACGCGCGCGTGATCTCCCACTCGACACCGTAGCGCTCGAACATCGGCTCGGGCGAGTCCCAGCGCTGGATGTTGCCCTCGAAGGCCGGCATGAAGCGCCGCACGAAGTCGACGATGCGGCCGAGCTCGTCGCTGTCATCGACGACGACGCGGTCCTCGGCATCGGTCAGGAGGTCGCGCACCGAGCGCAGCGTCAGATCGAGGTCCTCGTGGATCAGCGCCGGCGCGCGCGCGTCGAGCCCGCGCCGCTGGATATCGGCCCAGAGCTCGGTCAGGAAGCGCACGTCCTCGGCGATCGCCGCCTCGTCGAGACCCTCGCTGGCGGTGCGCACGATGAGCCCGCCGACATCCGGCTTGGCCGCCAGCGCCATCGCCTTGAGGCGGGCCCGCTCCTCGGGGTCCTGGATCCGGCGCGAGACCCCGACGTGCTCGACGGTCGGCATGTAGACGAGGTGACGCCCCGGCAGCGAGATGTGCGTCGAGATGCGCGCGCCCTTGTTGCCCATCGGCATCTTGGTGACCTGCACGAGCAGCGACTGCCCGTTCTGCACCAGGGTATCGATCGGGGGATATCTCTCGCCGCGCCCGCCGCTCTTGGGCTCCACCGCCGCGGCGCCGCCGCCGTCCTCGTCGTCGCCGTCCTCGTCGTCCTGGTCGGGGCGCGCCACGTCGCCGACGAAGAGGAAGGCCGTGCGCGAGAGGCCGACCTCGACGAAGGCGGCCTGCATGCCCGGCAGGACGCGCACCACGCGCCCCTTGTAGACGTTGCCGACGAGGCTCTGGTCCTTCAAGCGCTCGAAGAAGAGCTCGGTCGTGACCCCGTTCTCGATGAGCGCGACGCGCCGCTGCTCGGGCCGCCGGTTGACGAGGAGCACGCGCGCCATCGCTTACCTGTACCTCACGTTGATCTGCCCCGCCGTGAGCGCGAGCGTGTCGGTGTTGACGTCCTCGAGCGTCGCCGAGAACGTCGCCTCGATGCGCCCGCCGGTGCCGTCGTTGCGCGTCACGACCACCTCGTACGCGGTCGAGCGGTGGGTCGCGTCCTCGCAGTCGGCAAAGCCCGCCGCCGCCCCGCCGTCGTCGTAGCAGATCAGAACCTTGACCGGGTTGAAGACCTCCGACGAGAAGGTCCCCTGCACCGTCATGTTCGCCGGGCTCAGGCGCAGCTCGAGCGAGCGCGTCGCCTTGGACGCGCGCACCCTCACCTCGCGGGCGCCGGCGTCGAAGGACGCGAAGGCGCTGATGTCGAAGGTCTCGACGCGCCCGTTGAGCGTGAAGACGATGCGGCTCTCCGGCTCGCTCACCTCGGTCTCGCCCGCCGTGTCGTCGACCTCGGAGACGTCGGCCGTGTCGCCGCCACCCCCGCCGCCGCAGACCGTGGCCTGGCATACCCCGTCGACGCAGCTCTCGCGCGCCGCGCACGCGACGACCGCCTCGACCGTGCCGCGCGCGTCACAGACTAGCGCCACCTCGTCGCTGCCGCAGCGCCGCGCCTCGGGCACGCACAGCGGCGCCTGACAGCGCGAGAGCCCGTTGTCGCCGACGGCGCAGACCTGGCCGACCGGGCAGTTCGACTGCACCCAGCTTCCCTGCTCGCACGCGAGCACGCCATTGTCCGAGCAGCGGTCGGCCTCGTCCGTGCAGCTCGACGGCACGCACGCGCCGTCCCGGCAGATCTCGCCCTGGCCGCACGGGATCCGCGAGAAGCCGGAGCCGTCGTCGGCGCAGCGCTCGATCTCGGTCACCGACGCGCACGAGGCGCGCCCGAGGTTGGTGCACGCGCGCTGTACGCAGCTGCCGCTGCTCTGGTCGCAGCGCTCCTGCGTGCCGCACTCCCGGTAGGTGAAGCGCTTGCCGTCCGCCGCGCAGGTCTGCACGCGGTGGCCGACGCAGACTGCGCCGTGGCTCTGGGGATCGCAGAGCGTCGCCACGCACTGGCCGTCGCCGTCGTCTCCGCAGCCCGCCGACCAGGCGGCGGCGATGACCGCCATCGCGATTCGGCTCGCGCTCACCCCGACCGCCATCCGATCTCCTCCAGCTCGCACTCGAACGCGGCAGGGTAGCAGCTCGGACGAGCGCCGGCAACGGGAACGGCAAAGTCCATGCCAATGGCATGACAGGCCCTTGGCGACGGCACCTGCCGGTGTTAGTCTTCTGGGCGATGGAGCTCAAGCAGTACCTCAAGATGTCTCAGCAGCTGGTGATGACCCCCCAGCTGCAGCAGGCGATCAAGCTGCTCCAGCTCTCGCGGGCCGAGCTCGAGGAGCAGGTCCAGCAGGAGCTGCTGGAGAACCCGATCCTCGAGATGGAGGTCGAGGCCGAGTCGCCCGACGCCGTGCGCAAGCAGATCGAGACCGGCCCCGACGAGGAGGCCGCGCACGATCGCTCCGAGCAGCTCGACCAGGGCGTCACCGAGCCGCGCAAGAAGGACGACGAGTTCGACTGGGAGCGCTTCGTCGACGACTACGCCGAGTACAGCTCGAACCCGGGCGGCAACGACGTGCGCCTGAGCGACGACGACATGCCGACGCTCGAGCAGACGCTCGCCTCGCGGCCCTCGCTCGCCGATCACCTCGAGTGGCAGCTCGGCATGATGCAGCTCCTCGAGGAGGAGCGCCGCGTCGCGCTGGAGGTCATCGGAAACCTCAACAACGACGGCTACATATCGGCCGATCTCCTCCCCCAGATCGCCGAGGATCAAGGCGTCGACCTGAGCGAAGTCGAGACCGTGCTGACCGAGGTGATCCAGCAGCTCGACCCGATCGGCGTCGGCGCGCGCGACCTGCGCGAGTGCCTGCTCATCCAGGCCAAGCACTACTTCCCGCGCGACGACCTCGTGCACCAGCTCATCGACAAGCACCTCGAGCACCTGGAGAAGAAGAACGTCGCGCCGATCCTGAAGGATCTCGACTGCGACATCGAGGACCTGCAGGGCGCGATGGTGCTCGTGCGCGAGCTCGAGCCCAAGCCCGGGCGCAACTTCGCCGGCAGCGGCGAGGAGCCGCAGTACGTCACGCCCGACGTCTACGTCGTCAAGCTCGGCGACGAGTACGTCGTGCAGCTCAACGAGGACGGGCTGCCCAAGCTCAAGATCTCGAGCTTCTACCAGAACCAGATGAAGGCGCAGGGTCGCAAGGGCGACAAGCGCGAGAAGGAGTTCATCCAGGACAAGTTCAAGTCGGCGGTCTGGCTCATCCGCTCGATCCACCAGCGGCAGCAGACGATCCGCAAGGTGACCGAGTCGATCGTGCGCTTCCAGCGCGACTTCCTCGACCAGGGCGTCGAGCACCTGCGCCCGCTCATCCTGCGTCAGGTCGCCGACGACATCGGCATGCACGAGTCGACGATCAGCCGCGTCACGACGGCGAAGTACGTGCACACGCCGCAGGGCATCTTCGAGCTCAAGTACTTCTTCAACAGCCGCATCACCTCCAACCAGGGCGCGGACCTCGCGTCGGAGAGCGTGAAGCAGAAGATCAAGAAATACATCAGCGAGGAGGACGAGAAGAAACCCCTGTCGGACCAGCGCTTGTGCGAGATGCTGGAGGCCGAGGGCATGAGCATCGCTCGGCGCACAGTCGCCAAGTATCGGGAAATGATGAATATTGCACCTTCGGCACAGCGCAAGAAGGTGTTCTGAGAGGGCATCGCCTCACTGACGAGGCGCTCCCCCATTCGAGGAGGCTTATGAAGATCACCTATACCTTCCGGCACATGGACGCGAGCGATCGAGCCAAGAACCACACCAGCGAGAAGCTCGAGCGGCTCGAGCGGTTCGAGGACCGGGAGATGGCGATCGACGTCGTCTTCACGGCCCAGAAGTTCGAGGTCGAGGCGGAGTTCAAGGTGACGGGGGCGCACGGGAGCTTCGTGGTCACGGAGACGCGTCCGGACCTCTTCGAGGCGATCGATGTCGGGGTCGACAAGCTCGACCAGGTGCTCTCGCGCGACAAGGCCAAGCGCAAGCACCACAAGGGCCAGCAGGGCACGACCCCGCACGAGCTGTGAGGAGCGGCGGCTCTTCGCGCGTGTGAACGCCGAGACCCAGAGCGACGCCGGCCAGCGCGAACAGAGGTTCCAGCTGGTCGTCGTCTCGGGCCTGTCGGGGTCCGGCAAGACGGTCGCCCTGCACGCGCTCGAAGACGCCGGGTTCTTCTGCGTCGACAACCTCCCCTCGGCGCTGGTGGCGCCGTTCGCGAGGCTGGCGCGGGAGAACCCGCGCGTGCGTCGCGCGGCGGTGGCGATCGACGTGCGCGAGCGCTCGTTCACCGGACGCGAAGGCGCGGGTGGGGATGCGCGCGAGGACTGGTCGCGGCTGCTCGAGGAGCTCGACGCCCTCATCGCCCCGCCGCACGTGCTCTACCTCGACTGCGACGAGGCCGTCCTCGTGCAGCGTTTCAAGACCTCGCGCCGCCCGCACCCGCTGGTGGCGCAGGGCGCGGCCGCGGACCTGGTCGCGGCCATCGCGCTCGAGCGCACCTGGGTCATGCCGTTTCGCGAGCACGCGCGCTCGATCATCGACACCACCCAGCTCACGGTGCACGACCTCAGGCGGCGCGTCACCGCGCTCTTCGGCGAGCGCGACGCGCAGGGCGTGGCCCTGCACCTGAGCTCGTTCGGCTTCAAGTACGGGATCCCGCCCGAAGCCGACTTCGTCTTCGACGTGCGCTTCCTGGAAAATCCATACTTCGTCAAGGAGTTGCGTGACCTCACCGGCCTCGACGCCGCCGTCGCGCGCTTCGTGCGCGAGCAGCCCCTGGCCGAGCGCATGCTCGAGCACGTGCTGGCGCTCGTCACCGAGATCATGCCCGCCGTCGAGAACGAGGCCCGCGCGTCCCTGACGGTGGCGATCGGCTGCACCGGCGGGCACCACCGCTCGGTCGCCCTCGTCGACGAGCTCGGCCGCCGCCTGGCCGCACGCGGGCTCGCGCCGCGCATCCATCACCGCGACATCGCACGCGGCGGCGACACCCGGCAGGCCCCACGCGTCGTGCCGGCCGCGCCTGCCGCCGCGGAACCCGAGGAGCCTGATGAGAGCCGAGATCCGTAGCTTCAATCGCATCGCCGTCTACTGTGGCTCGTCGAGCAAGGTCGACCGCGCCTTCCTCGACGCTGCGCGCGCGGTCGGGCGCGCGCTGGCCGAGCGGAAGATCGGCGTGGTCTACGGCGGCGGTCGGGTCGGCATGATGGGCGAGGTCGCCAACGGCGCGCTCGAGGCGGGCGGCGAGGTGATCGGCGTCATCACCGACAAGCTCGTCGGGCTCGAGGTCGGTCACACCGGGCTCACGCGCCGCGAGGTGGTGCGCACCATGCACCAGCGCAAGACGCTGATGGCCGAGCTCGCCGACGGCTTCATCGCGCTGCCCGGCGGCCTCGGCACCTTCGAGGAGCTCTTCGAGGCGGCGACCTGGACCCAGCTCAACGACCACATCAAGCCGGTCGGGCTCCTCAACGTCGCCGGCTACTACGACCAGCTCGTCGCTTTCCTCGTGCACGCCGAGGCGATGCGCTTCATCCGCCCGGGTCACGGCGAGATCATCCAGCACGATCCCGAGCTCGGCCGCCTCCTCGCGAAGATGGCCACGGCCGAGCTGCCGATCCTCGGCACCTGGAAGGCGTAGCCAGCGCCGCGCGCATTCGCTATGCAGGTCGGCATGAGCGTGCACCCCGACACCCTGGATCTGCTCGCGTACATCGACGCGAGCCCGACGCCCTGGCACTGCGCGGCGACCTCGGCCGCGCGCCTCGACGCCGCCGGCTTCGTCGCGCTCGACGAGGCCGCGACGTTTGCGCTCGCGCCCGGCGAGGGCGGCTACTTCGTGCGTGACGGCGCCGTGCTCGCGGTGCGCCTGGGCATGCGCCCGCCGATCGAGAGCGGCTTTCGTCTCATCGGAGCGCACACCGACTCGCCCAACCTGAGGCTCAAGCCCGCGCCCGAGGTCGACAAGGCCGGCTACCGCACGCTCGGGGTCGAGGTCTACGGCGGCGCGCTCTACTACACCTGGCTCGATCGCGACCTCGGGATCGCCGGGCGCGTCTTCATCAAGGGACAGGGCGCGGTGCCCGAGGCGCGCCTCGTCGATCTCAGGCGCCCGCTCTGCCGCGTCCCGTCTCTGGCGATCCACCTCAACCGCGACGTCAACACCGAAGGACTCAAGCTCAACGCGCAGAGCCACCTCGCGCCGATCTTCGGCCTGTCGGCCAAGGACAAGGGCGAGGCCTCGGCGCTCAAGAACCTGCTGGCGGGCGAGATCGCGCTGCCCCCCGAGGCGATCCTCGGCTGGGATCTCGCGCTCTACGACCTCACCCCCTGCGCGGTCGGTGGCCACGACGACGCCTTCGTCTTCGCGCCCAGGCTCGACAACCAGGCGAGCTGCCACGCCGCGCTGAGCGCGCTCGTCCGCGCGCCGGCCGCCGACGCGACCCAGGTCGTCTGCCTCTACGATCACGAGGAGGTCGGCAGCCTCACCACCGCCGGCGCGGACGGCCCGCTGGTCGAGCGCCTGCTCGCGCGCCTGGCGGGCGGCGCGGCCTGGGGCGCGGCCGGCGCGCCGAGCCGCGGCGACGCGACGAGCGAGGCCGAGTGCCTGCAGCGCGCCATCGCGAGGAGCTGGCACGTCTCCGCCGACATGGCCCACGCGGTCCATCCCAACTACGAAGACAAGCACGAGCCGCAGCACAAGCCGGCGCTCAACGGCGGGCCGGTGATCAAGTCGAACTCGAACCAGCGCTACGCGACGACCGGCGAGACGGCGGCGCTCTTCGAAGCGCTCTGCCTGGAGGTCGGCGTGCCGTTGCAGAAGTTTGTCACGCGCACCGACCTCGCGTGCGGCACGACGATCGGCCCGATCGCCGGCGGCAAGCTCGGCGTGCGCACGGTCGACGTCGGCAACCCGATGCTCTCGATGCACTCGGCGCGCGAGCAGGGCGGCGCGCACGACGTCGCGATGATGATCGCGGTGCTCACGCGCTTTCTCGGGCTCTGAGGTGCGCCTCGTCGTGATGGTCGTCGTCTTCGTCGCCGCGTGCGGCGGAGACCGGCTCGCCGCGGACACCACCTCTGAGACCGTCGCCGCCGACAGCGACGCCGCGCCCGACGACGCGCCCGAGCCTCCCGAGGAGACCGAGGTCACCGACGTGGAGACGAGCGCGCCCGCGACGCTCGACGCGCGCGACTACTGCGAGGCGACGGTCGAGCTCTTCTGCCCCTACTACCTGAGGTGCGGGCGCATGGCCGTCGACACGCTCGAGGCGTGCCGCGCGACCTTCCTCGAGTCGTGCAACGCGCGCTACGAGCCGATCTACGCCGCGCTCGCCGAGCGGGGCGCGCTGAGCCTGTCGCGCGCGGGGATCGAGCGCTGCCGCGCGCACCTCGAGGCCGTCTCCTGCGAGGCGCAGATCTTCGATCTCGACGGCGGCTGCGACGCGGTCTGGGTCGGTGAGGTCGGCCTCGACGGGGCGTGCGCGCCGGGGATCGAGAGCTTCGTGTGCGAAGCCGGCACGACCTGCCTCATCGGCCTCGACTTCTGCGGGCGCTGCGTGCCGCTGGCCGCGCCGGGCGAGGCGTGCGATCTCGAGCGCCGCTGCCCCGAGGACGGGCTCTGCGTCGAGGGTGCTTGCGTCGCGCGCGCCGCGGTCGGTGAAGGCTGCGATGCCGAGCGGCGCTGCCGCCTCGGGGCCGATTGCGTCGAGGGCACCTGCCGCGCGCCGGCGATCGTGGCGCTCGGCGAGCGCTGTGACCAGGCGCACCGCTGCCCCTATCGGGCGGCGTGCGTCGGCGGCGTCTGCCGGCAGATGGCGCTGCTCGGCGAGCCGTGCGGGCAGGCCGGCTGCGCGTCGGGGAGCTGCCAGGGCGGCGTGTGCGTGGCGCTCTCCGATCCGGGAGCCGCGTGCGAGCGCCACGACGCGTGTCGCTCGGGGCGTTGCGAGGAGGGCGGACGGTGCGCCTCGCTCATCAACGCGTGCCTCGAGTAGGCCGCAGGAGCGGCCCTCGTGGCCGCCCGCGCGGATCGACTACTTGCCGGGGTGCGCGCTCTTGTCGGGGAAGAGCATCGCCAGCCGCGCGGCCCAACCCGAGGAGGCCGAGGTCTCGGTGCGCACGCGACGACGGTCGGCGCTCGCCGCGCGCACGTCCAGGCCGTGCTCGAAGGCGGCGGCGGGCAGCGGCGGGGGGCTCTGGAAACGATCGTGCAGGGTGCTCGTGTACATGTTCAGCGTCCTTGGGACAGCGGGTGCCACCGCCTGTCGCGCGGCATCGTGGGTGGACCTGGCGATCCCGTCCAGTAAACCGGCGCGCGCCTCTACCGCAGGTCCGATCGCGAGGCCAGTTCGGATCACCAAAACCTTTGCGCGCAACAACGGCGGTGCGCGGCGGCGCATGCCTGCGTTCCTTGGGAGGTGTGTTCCGTTATGAGACATGTTCCGTGCCGATTCGGCACATCCGTTCCACGAGGACCCAGGTCGACCGCGTGGTTCTACGGGCCGTGGCACGAATCCTGATGAAGTGTGGATCGAGCGGATGCGTGCTTCCCCCAAGGTGTCGCTTCCGTTCGGCCGCGGAGTCGAGGGTCGGTGTGCGGGCGCTTGCCCTCCTCCGCGGCACTTTCCGATCGACCTGGGCGGTCCAGCGCGTATGCTGCGCCCCGTCGCGCCGGGACCCGGCGCGCCGGAGCGAGCGATGACGATGGCAGGACGACACTATCTCGTGACCGGCGGCGCCGGCTTCATCGGCTCCCACCTGGTCGAGGCGCTGATCGCGTCCGGCGCGGCCGTGACCGTGCTGGACGATCTCTCGACCGGCTCGCTCGACAACCTCGCGGCCGTGTCTTCGCACGAGCGCTTCCGCTTCGTGCGCGGCGACGCAACGCGCCCGCTGCGCGCGCAGCTCGGGGACACGCGGCCGACCCACGTCGTGCACCTCGCGGCGCAGATCTCGGTCGTGCGCTCGGTCGCCGAGCCGCTCGTCGATCTGGAGCAGAACGTCGTCGCCACCCTGCGCGCGATCGAGCTCGCGCGCGAGGTCGCGGCCCAGCGCCTGGTCTTCGCCAGCTCGGCGGCGATCTACGGGGACGGGCCGCAGCCGTCGCACGAGGGGCTCGTGCCGGAGCCGACCTCACCGTATGGGATCCACAAGCTCACGAGCGAGCACCACGTGCGCCTGGCCGCGCTCCTGCACGGCGTGCCGGCGGTCTCGCTGCGCTTCTTCAACGTCTACGGTCCCCGCCAGTTGCCGACGAGCAACTACGCTGGCGTGATCTCGATCTTCGTCCAGCGCGCCCTGGCCGGTCGCCCGCTCGAGCTCTTCGGCGGCGGCCACGCCACGCGCGACTTCGTCTTCGTCAAGGACCTGGTGGCCGCGATCATGCGCGCCGCCGCCGACGGCCCGCGCGACGGCTCCGCGCTCAACGTCGGCACCGGGCGCGCGACCAGCGTGCGCGACGTGGCGGCGGCGGTGCTCGAGGTCACCGGCTCGACGAGCGCCGTAATCGAGGCGCCCGCGCGCAAGGGCGAGGCGATGCACTCGCGCGCCGTGGTCGAGCGCATCGAGGCGCTCGGCTGGCGTGCGACGACGACGCTCGCCGACGGCATGGCCGAGACCGCGGCGTGGATCCGGGGCAGGACGTCCTGACCGCGTCGCACCCTCGCTCCCGCTCCGAGTCCGAGGACCTACGTCGGGGACAACAGGGACGTGAGCGTGTGTGTCGTGCGCTCGCTCGCCGCCAGGCGCTACGGCTCGATCTTTATCCTCGGGCCGCCCTCAGCCCCCGACCGCCTCCGCGTGAACGCGAGATACCGATCGACCAGCTCGACTGTCCATCGTCGCGTAGCCCACCGCCAGCCGCGTCACCGTCCACAGCCCGCGTCGACCCCACCGACCCCATACCCCCACCCGACCGCACCCCACGACAGTCCACCCGGCGCCACCCCGCCGACCCTCATCCGTCCCCCATGCACCAGCTCGAGGTGGCACTTCTCGCAGAGGCTCACCAGGTTCTCCCGCTCCTCGCCACCCCCGCGACTCCGGAACACGACATGGTGCGGCGTCACATTGCGGCTCGTGCACACCGGGCTCTGGCATCGCCACCGATCCCGCACGTACACGTCCTCGTATTCGATCCCGCCGGACGACACCCCGGCCCACGGCCTCATCACGGCCCGCACGAGGAACGCCACGAAGGACTCGTCGCCCGCCTCTTCGAGCCCGCCGTGCAGCCGCTCGAGCGCCCGCCAGAACCGCGCGACGTCTTCACCCACGGACATCTGTAGCGTGGTCATCCCGACCTCGACCCCACCCCCGGACTGGCCCGACGGACCCTCGGCCCCGGACTGGCCCATCGTCCCGGACATCTGTCCCTCACTGCGCCCCGCGGTGACGACTTCGATCACGGACCGTTCGATCGCCCGCACGCCCTCGAGCACCTCATCGTCGGGTGGCGCCATCTGCGTCACGGCCTCGCCCTCGGCCCGCGCCACCAGCTCGACCGCCTCGACCTCCTCGCGCAGGAGCTTGACGGTCCGGACCTTCGCCCGCGCGATCCACGAGTCGGCCGTAGCTGGCCCCGCCACCCGCGCGACCAGCGCCGCCGACGCGTAGCCGATCGCGCCCGCCGTGATCGCCTCGCGCAACTCGGGCAGCGCGGCCACTCTCTTCGCCAGCGCCACCCGCGCCGACACGCTGCTCGGCGACAGCCCGATGCGCTCGCGCGCATAGTGGTCGAGCGAGCGATAGCCGAGGATGCGCCAGATCTCGTGGAAGTCCGCGCGACGCGCCAGCTCGCCGAGCTCGAGGTCCCGCCGCGCCAGCTTCGAGGCCACGTCACGCAGGCGCGCGTCGATCGCCGTCACCTCCTCGGGCCAGTCGATCTCGGCTTCGGGCTCGTAGCTCGCGGCCGCCACCGGCTTGAGCGCGTCGACCGCCGCCTCGGCGGTCTCCCGGATGGCCGCCATCTCCGCCCGCCACGCCCGCTCGTCGTCCTCGGCCTCGGCCGTCAGGGCATGGGGCAGATCGGTATCGGGATGCCGCGCCAGGATCTCGGTCAGCCCCTCGGCGAGCATCGCCTCGATCACCCCGTCGCCCTTGGAAGCCCCCACCGCCTCGAGCATCAACCGCGCGCGCTCGAACGCCCACGCGTCGACCCGATCGACCGTCGCCCGGAGCGTGGACCGCGGCCTCGGCAGGTCGTCGACCACCTCGACGCGCGCGGCCTTGAGCTCGGCCCGCATGGCCCGGACGTGCATCGTCGCCGCCCGCTCGACCCAGGCGACCTCGTCATCGGGCGTGGCCACGCGCGCGACCAGCTCGACCATCGAGGAGGAGAGCCGCCCCGACGCGAGCGCCGCCCTCAACGCCGGCAATCCGGCAAGGCGCCGCGCCAACCCCCGGACATCCGACCCCCACCGCCCCGACCGCCCGAGCGCCTCCCGCGCATACGACTCGAGCGTAGGAAACCCGAGCGCATGGACACCGCCCAACGCCTCGAGCCGCAACAGCCCCTCGCCGATCCGGAGCCGCATCGCCCCGAGCCCACGCCCCAGCGTCGCCAACCGCGCGTCGATCCGGAGCAGCTCCGTGGCCTCGATCGAAGGCACATAACGCCGGCGCCACCGGCTCCCGTCAATCTCCACTCCATCCATGTGGCCCTTATACCATACGCCTCCGAGCCCCTCGCCGCCGCCCCGTAGACGCATTCTCCCGCCCCGAGCCAAGCCCGAACCCTTCTGGCCACGATCACGCCCCTCCATCGATCACCCTGAGGCCGCTTTTCGCCCCCGAATGGCCGACCGGCACTTTTGCACTCTCCCCCGCCAAGTTCCCGTCAAGCACAATTCTCGAAAAGTTGATGGGCCAAGCCACGCCGATCAGACCTCGCTCGCGCGGGCCAGCGCGAACAGCGCCTCGGCCGCCGCGCCTCCATGGCACGCGTTGCGTCCGGCCCATGGCGCGAGCCACGTGGGGCGCTCGTCTCGCGCTTGGAGCGCGGCGACGATACGCGGCAGATGCGCCCGCGGCGTCACGCGAACCCAGTGCTCGGCGGCGGCCGTTCCCACATCGGCGATCGCGGCCACGGCCTCTTCGACCGCGCGCTCCGGCGCGACCCTCCAGACGATGACGGCGAGTTCGCGCTTGACGCTGCTGTCGGTGACGGCTCGCAGCATCTCCAGGAGGGTGTCGGCATCGCGAGCCGAGAGCAGAGCCTCCAGGTGGAGCACGTCGGTCCAGCGCGGAGCGCTGCTCCCGAGCCAGGCCCGGAGCGCCGGCTCGACGAGGCGGTCGGGTAGGAGCGCGAGGCGCTCCGCGTCTTGCCTCACCCCGTGATCTTTCAGGAGACCGCCTTCGCCCATGGCGGTGAGCAGGTCGGGAACGCTCAGGTTCTCGAGCACGAATCGCAGGAGGTTGCGGCTCGCATGTCGGGACAAGCTCTCGATGCACAGCGCGACCGGAAGTGGGCGTCCGTGGTCGTCGCGCCCGAACCAGTACTACCGATTCGCCAACTTGGTCGCGAGCGAGCAAGCGCGCATGCTCTGCCAACATCGGCCCGTGGTGCTCGACCGCTACTGGCCGAGCACGGTGGCGTTCGGGGTCGCGTCGACGGCTCCGACGAGCTCAGGGCGTGGGAAGGAGACTATCTCTCGGAGCTCGTGAGACCGGACGTGATGATCCTGCTCGAGGTCGACGAGGCGACGCGGGCGCGGCGCATCGGACATCGTGGGGAGCCCACGACGACCGAGGAAGGGGTGCTCGCGAGCGCTGCGGAGACCCGCGCGAAGGTGACCCGCGTCTATCGCACCTTCGAGCCGATCGTCATCGATACCTCGCCGCTCGACGAGTCGGGCGTGCTTCGCGCCGTGAAGGAGGTGATCGGCCGGGTACAGCTGCGGGTACATGGATGGCCGGCCTCGACACCATGAGACCTGCGGCTTGACGATGTAGCCACATGTGGCTACATCGTCGCCATGAAGGCCGTGAACCTGCGTGAGCTCAAGAACCGCCTGGGTGGCTACGTCCAGGAGGTGCGAGCCGGTGAGGTGATCCTCGTCACCAATCGCGGCGAGGTCGTCGCCGAGCTGCGTCAGCCGACGCGCGACCACCGGGTGCTCGACGCGTTCGACGAGGCGATCGAGCGACTCGCTCGGGAGGGGATCGTCAAGGTCGGGCTCGACAATGACGCCGAGGCCTATCCACGCTCGACGTTCAGCGGCCGTCCCGAGCTCGCGGACGAGCTGCTCGAGGCGGATCGCGCGTGAACGTCTACGCGGAGACGAGCGCCGTGCTGCGGTGGCTCCTCGATGGGCCGCGTGGTGAAGAGGTGCGGGCGACGCTCGCCGGGGCGCGGGCGGTGTTCGCATCGCGTCTCACCCTGCTCGAGGCGCGACGAGCGCTCGTTCGGGCCGCCGCGGTTGGCGAGATGAGCGAGGCCCAGGCGCGCGTGTTGACCACCATGCTCGCGCGGGCCGCTCGTCGATGGCACATCGTCGAGCTGACGGCGGGGATTTGCGAGCGCGCCGAGCAACGCTTCCCGGTCGAGCCGGTGCGCTCGCTCGATGCGCTTCACCTCGCGACGGCGCTCTATCTCTACGGTGAGCTCGGCGAGCTCGCGGTCCTGTCGACGGACGAGCGGGTGCTGAAGAACGCGCCGCTCCTCGGGCTGCCCATCGCGCTCGCGCCCACAGAGTAGCCCGCCTCACGCCGCCCGGTTGTGCCGGTTCGCGAGCCACTCGAGCGAGACCCACAAGACCTGCGACGCCATGAGCCCCGGGATGGCATATTCGCCGTTGATGCTCGGGATGGCGACGGTGTCGTGGCTCGGGACGAGCAGGAAGACCGGGGCCTGCCGCTCGCTGGCGAGCAGCTTCTGCACGAAGCCGTCGAGACGATAGCGCGCGATGAGGCCGGGCTGCACCAGGAGGAGCGGCTCGCGCGCGGGCAGGAGCGTCGTCGTGAGCGTCGCGGCCGCGCGCTCGACGAGGCGCATGAGGTTCTTCCACGCGGGCCCAGTCCGCCCCTCGCGGTCCGCGGCGTGGATGATGTCCTCGCGCTTGACCCCGCCGCGGCGCATCTCGTCGCGCACGGCCGCGATGAGCAGCTGGTCGAACGGACGCGGCGCGACGCCCAGGCGCTGGCCGAGCGCGATGGCCGCCTCGCGGGCGCGGTCGGCGCGCACCCCGAGCACGCGCAGCTCGTGGCGCTCGAAGGCGTTCCGCAGGCGCTCGTCGAACTGACGTGCGGCGACGGCGTCGGGCTCCATCGACAGCGCCTCGCTCGGGAGCGCGGTGGTGAAGCGCCGCAAGGTCGAGACGCGCGAGGACATGAGCGTGTGCTCGGCCTCGCCCGGACGCGTGTAGCACCCGGCGACCTCGTCGAAGACGAGACCGTGCGGGCGCAGGAGCGCGTCGAGCTCCGGACGCGGCGGCAGCGGGCGCGCGTCCGGGTAGCGCAGCGACACGCGGCGCCTGATCTCCGCGGGGTCGAGGCCGCTCTTCAAGAGCGAGGCGCTGAGCGCCAGCGCGCGATCGGGCGCCATGCCGCGCGGGTAGATCTCGAGCCGCGCGGAACGCGCGGCGCTGCGGCTGGCGGCGGCGGCGAGGTCGGCGAGGCGCTCGGTCGCGAGGCTCGAGAGCGGCGTGCCCTCGGCCGCCTCGGCGAACGCGCGCGCGGCCTCGGCCGGTCCGGGCACGGCGGGGCGTTGCGCCAGCGCGTCGGCGACCTCGCCGAGGAGCTTGACGGCGCGACCGTGGGCCTCAGTCGCGGTGAGCCAGAGGGCGCCATCGTCGAAGCGGAGCATGCGCAGGCCGTCGTCCCGCTCCTTGTCGACCTCGGCGACGATCCGCAGGAGGGCCGCAACGTTGGCGACCAGCTCCTCGTCGGAGGCGGCGCGGCTCGCCGGCATGGCCGAGAGCAGCGCGCGCGCCGCGGCGGACAGCGGGATCGCGCCGCCCGCCTGTTCGACGATGCGCTGGGCGAGGCCCGCGAGCTCCGGCAGCGCGCCATGCTCGGCCCACTTGTCGCGCGCCTTGCCGAGCGCGAGGTAGATCGCCGCGGTCGTGATCCCGGCGTGATCGGCGAGCGCCCGCACCGTCACGTCGAGGCGACCGCGGAACGGCTCGTCGAGGCCGAAGAGCCTACGCACGTGGGCGAGGTAGCCCTTGCGTTTGGGGAGGAGCGCACCGATCCAGCCCTCGAGCGTGGTCGGGCGCTCGCGCTCGTTCGCGCTCGCGTTCTCGCGCGCGAGGATCGCGTGCAGGTGCGGCTCGGCGAACCCGTGTCGGCGCGCGAGGGATCCGATCTGGTCGCGCGGCGACTCGGCGACCGCCGCGAGCGTCGTGAGCCCGGCATCCAGTAGCGCCTTGTCGACCCCCTCGGGCAGGCCCGCGGCCGCGACCGGGAGATCGTCGCCGCGATAGCCCGCGAAGAACGGGTGCGCCTCGAGCACCGCATCGGCCCGCGCGCTCGCCCAGCGCGTCTTGAAGTCGAGGATCTCCTTGGCGACGCCGCGCCCAATGCCGCGGATCGCCGACAGCCGGTTGTCCGCCAGGCCCATCATGTCGCGCGCGGTGAGGAGGCCGGCGCGATCGAGCGCGTTGCGGGCGCGCGGCGAGAGCGGCAGGGCCTCGATGGCGGTGTCGGGGGCGATCGCGGCCAGGGCCTCCGGCGTGGGCGCGGCGGCCTCGGCGGTCGCGGGCTCGGGGCGCGCCTTCTCGGTGGGGAGCGCGCCCACCTCGAGCGCGAAGGCCCACGCGCGCCGCATCTCGTCGGCGGACGCGAAGCGCGCCTCGGCGTCGCGCGCCAGCGCCCGACGGAAGAACGGGGTGAGGCGGTCGCGCACCGCGGGGTCGAAGCGCTCGACCGCGATGAGGACCTGGCCGTCGGGATCGAGGGCGGACCGATCCAGCGAGGGGCGGACGCCGGTCAGGAGCTCGTGCAGCGTGACGGCCGCGCTCCACCGCTCGGCGGCGTGATCCCACGCGCCGCGCAGGCCGAGGAAGGGGTCGCGATAGGCCGCGGTGCCGACCTGGAGATCGGTCGTCGCGGCGGCGGTAAGGGAGAAGTCGAAGAGCGAAAGGCGCGTGGCGGTCTTGCCGAGGCTCCCGACGCCCATGTTGGCGGGCTTGATGTCGCGGTGGAGGAGGCGCTGCTCCTCGAGGTAGTCGAGCGCCGAGAGCAGATCCTCGCCAAAGCGCGCGGCCCGCTCGAGCGAGACGGTGCCTTCGCGCGCGAGGTAGCGGTGCAGGGTCTCGGTGCCCGCGAGCGTGAGCAGGAGGCAGGGCCGTCCGGCGAAGGTGTATCGACCGGCGAGCTGGACGATGCGCGGGTGACGGAGGCGCTCGAGGGTCTTGGCCTCCTGCTCGAGCCGCTCGTCGTGCTCGCTCGAGAGCGACACCTTGAGCGCGTAGCTCTTGCCGTCGGAGGAGCGGCCGACCTGGAGCACGCGCGAGGTCGCGCCCTGGCCGAGGATCGGACGGTCTTTGTCGGGCGCTTCGACGACGAGGTCATCGCCGAGGAGGTCGTCGGGCATCGCCTCGAGCGGGTTCTTCTCGGGGCCGGTGGGGCTGGTCGGCCCGGGTCGGGTGACCTCGGCGAGCAGGAGCTCGATCCACTCCTCGGGATCGTCGACGCGATTGACCGGGCTGCGATCGGTGGCAAGCGCGACGAGCTCGCCAACCGTGTCTTGGATTCCGTCGTCGACGGCGCGCGGGTCGAGGCAGCGATGGGCGGCGAGGTGTCGGTCGACGTCGACGGCGTTCTGGCCCGGGGCGCGGCCAGTGAAGACGAAGTAGGCGAGGGCGCCCAGGCTGAACATGTCCGAGGCGGGCCCGCGATTGCCCGGGTCCTCTCGTAGCTCGGGGGCCTGGTAGACGGCCCAGGGCTCGGAGCCCAGCGCGGACCAGTGCGTGGTCGCGTCGACCTCCGGCCCGAGCCCGAGCTGGAAGTTGTAGAGGCGCGTCTCGAGCTCGCCCCCGTCGGGCCGGCGCCGAACGAGCACCGCCTCGGGCGAGAGCGCGCCGTGCACGACGTGCTTCTTGTGGCAGTGCTCGAGCGCGCGCGCGATCTGCTCGACGATCGTGACCCGGTCGAAGAAGCCGAGCGGCTCCTTGCGCAGGAAGGCATCGAGCGGCATGGCGTCGGGGAACGCCTCGAAGAGCACGGTCGGGCCGAGCTCGGCGTCGGTGACGTAGTCCTCGATGCGCAGGATGCTCG
Organism: Deltaproteobacteria bacterium; assembly: GCA_011526585.1. GTDB lineage: Bacteria > Myxococcota_A > UBA9042 > PHBI01 > PHBI01 > WYBB01. The sequence continues at coordinate 19,934 of WYBB01000151.1, read as the reverse complement.
GGTGCTCGCGCACATCGTAGAGGAGCTGCGCCTCGCGATCGGCGGCGCGGCGGAGCTGCTGGCGGCGCTCGACGCTCGAGGCCTGCGGCACGGCGTAGATGCGCGCACGCTTGGCGAAGGACTTCTGTTCGCGGTGCAGCGCGAGGCGATCCTGGAACCCCGAGCCCTCACCGAGGACCGGACCGAGCTCGTAGGCGCCGACGAACGCCTTGCCCTTGCGCGGCTCGAGGCCGAGCGCGGCGATGGCCTGCGCGATGTCGCGCATCGCGGGGGCGTTGATGCGCGGGCGCTGGCGCTCGTCGGCGCCGGGGAAGCGCCCGTACTCCATCGCCTGCTTGAAGGTGGCGCGCGTGATGACGCCGAGGTCGCCGTGGGGCTGGAAGCGCAGTCGCACGTCCGGGGCGCTGAGGAAGACCAGCGGCTGGACCCAGGGGGCGTTCTTGGGGTCCTTGAGCTTGGCGCGCAGCCGCGACGCGAGGACCTTCGACTTGTAGTTCGCCAGGCGGGTCGGGTTCTCCAGGTAGCGGGGCCGCGCGTCGTCGGCCCCGAGCCGATACCAGTCCTGCGTGTCGCCGGTGTACTCGCCCGGCCCGCTCTTGACCTCGATGAGGTAGAGCGCGGAGTAGCCGAGGACGAGGAGGTCGATCTCGTGCAGGCGACCGGTCGACGGATCGAGCAGCTCGAGCAGCGCCCACATCTGGTACGGGTCGGTGTTCGGCAGCGCCTGGATCGCGAACTCGATCGCGGCGCGCTCGTGCGCGTGCGGGGTCTCGCCCTGGACGACGATGCGCGAGGCCGCGAGGCTCACGCCGGCACCTCGGCGCGCGCGCGGTCGGCGGGGTCGGCGTCCGGGCTGGCGATGAGGCGACCCGGGCGCGGGAGGGCTTCGGTCGCGGTGACGATGCGGACCGGGCGACCGATGCCGAGCATCGCGCCACCCAGGGCCGCGAGCTGACGGTGGCCGGGCGGGGTGGCGACGATGACGACCTGCTCGGCCCAGTCGTAGTCGCGCCCACCTCGCTCGAAGGCGAGGAGCGTGGCGGCGATCGCCGAGGGTCCGACGACCACGAGCGCGTCGGCGGGGTCGACGGGGCCGGGATCGAACGGCGCGAGCCGGATGTCCCAGGCGGCCGCGATGGCATGCAGCAAGCGCTGCAGGTCGGTGGCCGCGGGCGCTGCGAGCTGTGCCCGCCAGAGCGTCTCGGCGTCGACCGGATCGAGCGGGACCCAGGCGGACCAGAATGGCTCGTCCTCGGCGCCGGCGCGCTCGGCGAAGGTCGTGCGCGCGCCGAACGCCTCCGGCCACTGCGCGTCGGCGTCGCGAGTCATCAGATCGATCCGATCGGCCGTGGTGAGATCGCCGCGGAAGGCATGCCAGCGCGCGTCGGCGTCTGGGCCGAAGCGCCGACCGGTGGGGCGCCGGGCCTCGAGGTACCGCAGCGCGCGGACGGCGGCACTGTAGTAGCTGGTCAGGTCGCGATCGCTGGGGCTGCGTGACATCGGCTCTCCGTGCGCAGGGAGCATACCATTACCCCCTCGCCCGGCCCGCGAACAGTCGTGCACTGAGGCAAGACGCGTCGATCGCGGTTCGCACAAACGGACGCGCGCCAAGAGGCCCGGCGCTTGCGCCGCGTGCGGGGCCACGGTAGACGCGCGCCCTACGTCGGCATCGCCGTGACGCCCGCCCGCATCGCCGGAGTCCTCATGAAGCGCATCACCCTCGCCCTCCTCGTCCCCCTTGCCCTCGTCGCTCCCGGATGTGACGGCGGCGGCGGTGGTGGCGGCGTCGTCGCCGACACGGACAACGGCGCGGGCGCCGACGTGACGGGCGGAGACACCACCGGCTCGCCCGACGCGAGCCCGGACACCAGCGCGCCCGACACGGGCGACCCGAGCACGCCGGAGACGACGCCGGGCGAGACCGGCGGCGAGCTGCCCGAGGGCTGCGATCGCGCCGGCTTCACCGCCGCGCTCACCGGCTTCAACAAGGAGAGCGGCACCGTCATCCTCGAGCTGCGCACGAACCAGGGCGAGCCGGTCGACGTGCTGCAGGTCGAGATCTACACCTTCGGCGAGTTCTCCGGCGCGACCGACGTCGGCACCTACTCGCTCGACGGCTCGACCTACGAAGACTGCAGCAACTGCGTCGTCGTGCGCGCCGGCTGCCAGGGCGGCAGCTGCGCCAAGCGCTTCCTCGTCGACGAGGGCGACCTCGTCATCACGCGCTGGGACCACGCCGGCGGCCGCTTCCAGGGCCACCTCGAGGGCGCCAAGGCGCACGAGGTGACGATCGACCCGCAGACGTACGTGTCGACGCTCGTGCCCGGCGGTGAGACCTGGTGCCTCGACGGCGTCAGCTTCGACGCCGAGATCGAGAGCCTGCCGGTCTCCGACCGCACGCAGCCCGGGTGCGTGGCCGACGGCACCGGCACGATCCTGCACGACAACATCGCCAACTTCACGCTGACCGACTGCAACGGCCGCCGCGTCAAGCTGCACGCGACCTGCAACGACCCCGAGCAGAAGGCGCTCTGGCTCATCGGCACCACCGGCTGGTGCACGGCGTGCCACGAGTTCCTCGAGGGCTTCGTCGCCGACCACGGCGGCTACCTGTCGCGCGCGCGCGTCGGTGAGGTGAGCGAAGGGCTCGACATGCTGATCGTGCTCGGCGAGGACAGCTACGGGCTCAAGCCGACGCAGGAGTACTGCAAGGCCTACGCGGAGGACCTCAACCTCGATCCGGCGATGGTGCTCATCGACTGGAGCGACACACCCGTGCCGCTGCCGATCGTCAACGAGCCGGGCATGGCGGTGGAGACCAACAGCCTCGGCACGCTCTGGAGCCACATCGATCCGTACCTCTACAGCGAGGGCGGCTCGGTCGCGACGTTCTATCCGTGGTGGGCGCTGCTCAGGCCGCGCAACATGGAGTACGTCTGGAGCGACCGCGCCGCGCTGCAGAGCTTCGAGGTCACCCTGCTCGGCCTGCTCGCCGAGGACTGACCCCCTCCCGCTCCCCATCCCCCTCCCGCTCCGAGCCCGCGGTCTCACCGCGTGAACGCCGTAGGGGCGGCCCTCGTGGCCGCCCGGGATGACCCTCTCGCTCGACGCGCACCTGCGCGTCTCGCTCGAACATCTTCCTGTTCTCCTCACTTCCTGGGTTCCTCAGATCGAGGATCGCTGAGGAACCCAGGAAGAGAGGAAGCCAGGAGTAGGGGCGGACCTCGTGGCCGCCCGCGGTCTCACAACGTGAACACGAGGTAGGGGCGGCCCTCGTGGCCGCCCGCGGTCTCACAACGTGAACACGAGGTAGTGCAGGATCGTGAGCATGTCCGCGGTCGTCTGCGCGTCGTTGTGGAAGTTGGTGTAGATGACGCGGCCGGCGCCGTCGGCGGGCACGTAGGACAGCGTCAGCGGCGCGTCCTGGAGCGAGAGCTCGAGCGGCACGGTGATGTCGGCGACGACGTGCGCGAAGGCGCCGTTGGCGACCGCCGCCGGGGCGATCTGCGGGCCCTGATCGAACTCGATCGCCAGCGTGGTCTTGCCGAGGTAGCCGGCGAGCGTGCCGTCGGTAACGGTCGCGGTGACGCGCGTGCCCGACGGGATCACCTGCGGGCTGTCGTCGTCGCCCATCGAGGCCGGGTCGTCGTTGTCGTACCAGTCGACCTTGTCGGGGAAGCTCCACTCGCCCAGCACCCAGGCGTAGTCCGACATGTAGAGCGAGCCGCCCTGCAGGACGAAGTCCTTGACGTTGGGCATGACGGCCGGCTCGTCCTGCGGCAGCCAGCCGACGGTGCCGCCACAGTTGGCGAAGAGGATGTCGTAGCCCTGCAGGCGCTGCGGATCGGAGAGCAGCTCGACGATGGCGCCGGCGGCGCCGTCGTCGCCGTGGTCGTTGAAGAGGTCGTAGCGCAGGCCGAGCTGCGCGAGGAGCCCGCCCATGTCGTCCCAACTGCCGGCGAGCACGGCGATCCTGGCGGCGCCCGAGCCGAAGCAGAGCTTGTTGGCGGCGCCGGTGACGTCGAGCAGCTCGCCAGGGCGGATCGAGACCGGGTGCGTGCTGGCGAAGGAGCCCTTCTCGATCCGGAGGGTGTGCGTGCCGCACGGCACGTCGAGGAGGTAGTAGGTGCCGTCGAAGTCCGAGCGCGTCTCGACCGAGAACGCCTCGCCACCGCAGCCGACGCCCTCGATCCACACGCGCGCGTCGTTGACGAAGACGTCCTCGTTGGGCGCGCAGACGCGGCCCTTGACGCTGCCCTTGTCGCCGCAGGGGTCGCAGGACGTCACGGTCTCGGACGGGGTGGTGTCGGGCGGGCCGGTGTCGGGTGTCGTCTCCGTGGCCGTGTCCGAGGGCACGGTCGCGCTATCAGGGGTGGCCGAGTCGGGCGCGGTGCCATCACCGGTCGCGCCGTCGCCCCCGTCCGGGCCGGTGACGTCGCCGCAGCCCGCGTGGCTCCAGCAGTCCTGATCGGCGCAGTCGGTGAAGCCGTCGCCGTCGTCGTCGCGGGCGTTGTCGCAGAGGCCGGCCTCGCCGCCGGCGACGCCTTCTTGGTCGTCACTGCAGGCGAGGGCGAGCGCGGGGATGAGCAGGAGGAGCGGGTGGCGCATGCGCGGCACAGTTCCAAAAAGAAAACGGCGGAGCAAGCTCCGCCGTGATGAATCGACCGCGCGAGCCGCGCTCGATCAATAGGGCAGGCAGACCTTGCGCGTGGTCGAGGCCTGGCCATAGCGGCCCTCGACCTCGCAGGTGGTGCCCAGCGCGCAGTCGTCGTTCGAGGCGCAGGTCGCCACGCACATGCCCTGGGTGAGGCCGCTCTCGTCGCTGGCATCGACGCAGAACGTGCCGGCGTGGTTGGCCTTGTCGGGGCAGTAGCGCGAGCAGGCCTGGGTGCAGACCCCGATCTCACCGGTGTCGACCGGCATGCAGGCGCCGCCGGCGCACTCGGACGAGGACAGGCAGCGGTCGCCCATCCAGCCCTCGGTCCCGGGCAGGCAGACGTCGGCCTTGACGCTGGACTGGCCGAAGCGCGGCACCGACTTCTTGGTGACGAAGTGGTCGTAGCGGCGGCAGTTGTTGTCGACGAGCTGCGACTTGGCGACGCACATGCCCTTGGAGGTGTCGTCGGGATCGGCGACGCAGAAGGTCGTCGGGTAGCCGGCGCGGTCGGCGCAGGTGCGCGTGCAGCGCGCGCTGCAGAAGCCGCGGCCGCTGTAGGCGTTCATGTGGCAGAAGCCGCCCGTGAAGTTGCAGTCGGCGTCGGCCTGGCACTCCTGCCCGATCCACTTCTGCGCGATATCGACGGCGCGGCCGTCGTCCTTGCGCTCGATGGCCTGCTGGATGAGCACCGGCGCGCGGTGGCCCTGGATGAGCGCGAAGACCTCGACGATGTCGGCGGCCTCCATGCGGATGCAGCCGTGGCTGACGTAGCCGCGGCGCAGCGTGCCGCCGTTGGCCTGGGTGAAGCGGTCGATCGGGCCGTGGATCCCATAGCCCAGCGTCGGCGGTCCCTCGAGGCGGATGAACGGCAGGCCGGCGAAGACCGGGATCTGCTTGCCCTGCTCGTCCTTCCACCACATCTTGCAGCTGTGGTTCCAGCTCCAGACCTGCTGCGAGGGAGTCGGGCCGTCGATGCCGCGCGGGCCGTCGCTCCTCGTGTAGAAGAGGCCGGTCGGGCGGTTGGTCGAGACCGGCGTCAGGCTCTTGCCGTTCTCGATGGCGCCCGGGCCGATCGGGAAGGTCTTGTCGTAGCTCCCCTGGCGATCGAAGAGGCGCAGCGTCAGCCCGTCGAGCGAGATGACGATCATCGGATCGTTGAGCGGGGGCAGGTTCGGGATGGGCTTGCAGGTCGTCGCCGCGCCCCACTGGCCGTCGTCCTTCATCTCCTCGACGAGGCCGAGGCCCATGTCCGAGTAGCCCTCGGGCGCGTCGACCGGCGTGGTGTCGTCGGCGCAGGCCGAGAAGAGGCTCGTCGAGAGCGTGGCGATGATGAGGGCGCGGGCAGACATCGGGACCTCCGTAAGCGGTCGCGCCGACTATCAGGGCCCGGAGACCGATGCAAGCTCCAAGGCGCGATAACCGCGGCTACTATCGGGCGTTAGCCGACGCGAAAACCTTCGGAGCCCGGCACGTCGTGCCAGGTGACGCGCCGGCCGGCGACCCAGCGCAGGCTCTGCGGGTCGATGAGGATGGTCACGCCGTGGCACTCGTAGACGATGTCGTCGGGCTCGACGTTGTCGTCGAAGGCGAAGTCGATCTCGGGGCGTCCGAGGCCGCCGACGTGGGTCGTCAGGATCCGGAGCGGACTGCCCGGCACGCCGGATTCCCAGGACATGAGCATGACCTGGCGCGCCGCCATCTCGGTGAGCTCGAGCGGCACGGGCGCCGACGCGCCGCGCATGCGCGAGCGCCGGCTCAGATCGATCTCCATCGTGATGACGCCCGGCGTCAGGCCCTCGAAGTCGCCGCGCAGGCCGGGCGTGTCGATCCCTCCCGCGCTCGGGGGCAGCTCCTCGAGGTCGACCCGGCCGGGCCGCGGCGCGCGCGGGGCCTCCCAGGGGCGCGCGTTGTAGGAGGTGCGCTCGACGTTCATCGCCATGCGGCGTGACGGCGGGGGCGGCGGCAGGACCGGATCGGGCGGGCGCAGCGCGCGCAGCTCGGCCGCGCGCTCCGAGCGCAGGCGCGACGCGGGCGAATCCGGCATCGGCTGGTTGAAGCGCGTGCGCGGCTGGCGGGGCGCGCTCCGGGTGGTGCGGGCGTTGTCGTTGAGGTCCTCGGCGAGGACCTCGAGATCGCGCACGTCCTGGTCGAGCTCGGACGCCCTGACCGTGGGTGGCGGGGGTGAGGCGGCAGGGGCGGCGGACGTTCTGGGCGTGGCGCCGGCGCGTGCGCGAGGCTCGGAGTCGGCCTTGGCCGGGCGCGCTGGGCGCTCGACCCCGTCGATGTCGAGGTTCGCGAAGCGCTTGAGCACCGGGGGTTTGGGGCGGGATGAGAAGTCGGTCGCCATGAGGCCCGCACCTTAACAGGTCTGGCCGATCGATTCACGCACGAGGTCGTGGGCGGTGTGACCCGTCGCTCACACTTCTTCAATGAGGTCGACGTCGACCATCAGGTCGCGCGCGACGGCCTCGAGCTCCGCCCGGAGCGCGGCCAGCTCGAGCTCGGCGGGCAGGTGCACCTCCGCCTCGGCCTCGAAGATCGGCACGCCCGACATCGGCGACGGGAAGCTGTGCGTCTCGAGCTCGTCGACGTTGGCGCCCGCCTGCGCGAGCACACGCGAGATCGCCTGCACGAGCCCCGGGCGATCGTGGCCGACGAAGGCCAGGCGCGCGACCCGAGGAGCGGGCGCGGCGCTCTCGGCGCTCGCCGGGATCGCGCGCACCGCCAGGTCGGGCAGCGCCTCGAGGCCGCGCGCGAGCTCATCGGCGCGCTCGGCCGGCACGGCGACCTCGACGATCCCGGCGAACTGCCCGGCGAGGCGCGCCATGCGGCTCTCCTGCCAGGACGCGCCGGCGGCGGCGATCAGCGCGGAGAGACGATCGACCAGGCCGGGGCGGTCGGGGCCGATGACGGTGAGCACGAGGCGGGTCTGCATGGCGGTCAGAGTAGGCCGGCCAGGGCCCCCCATCAAGCTCATGGATTGCGTTGGCAGTCGCCGGTCCAGTCGAAGGGCTCGCCCATGTCGACGACCTCGAAGTCCTCGACCGCGAGCGCGACGAGGTCGCGCGGGCCGAGCAGGTCCTCCCAGCGCGGGCCGTCGTCGCGATCGCGCTTCGCGGTGAGCGCGATCTGTCCGCCGTCGGCGAGGATCATGCCGTAGCGCTTGAGCGCCCGCGCCACCACACGCGCGCCTTCGCTCGGCAGCTCGGCCTCGGGGAAGTCGGCGCGCAGCCGCAGGCGCACGCCGTAGGGCATGCCGTCGGTCTGGGCCGAAGCAGCCCCGGTCGCGTGGGTCGCGGGGCGCACGTACTGGCGGTGCGCGATCCGGCTGTTCGGCAGGATGAAGCGGATCGCGTGGCCGATCTCGCCCGCGGCGACCTCGTCGGCGGTGAAGAGCAGGGGCGCGATCGGCAGGCCCGCCGCGTCGGCCGAGGTGCAGCCTTCGCCGCGCAGGGACTCGGGCCAGCTCCGGCGCAGGTCCCAGACCGCGAGGCAGCCGCCGGAGAAGCCGGCGTCGTCGATGTGCGCGCGCCACATCTCGTAGAGCGTGTCGGGCGTCTTCACGATGAGGTGGCAGTCGCCGTCGCCCTCGCAGGCGTAGCCGTCCTCGCCCTCGAGCGCGCCGCCGGCCGGCACTGGCACCGGCACGTGATCGCAGTCGCCTTCGTAGAAGTCGCCGTTGGGCTCGAAGTCGCGCAGCGGTGTGGCGGCGTCGGCCTCGAGCACGGTGATCGAGAAGTCGATCTGGAAGCGGTTGGAGTTGCCCCAGCCGCCGCGCTCGGCCAGCGCGGCGATCATCGCCGCCGAGCGGGCATGCGGCGCGAGGTGGTCGACCGGCTCGTCCCAGGGCATGACCTGCGTGAACCAGCCGGTGGGCGAGGGCGCGTCATCGATCGCCTCGGGCGTCGCGTCGACCTCCTGGATGGCCGCGTCGGCCTCTCCGATGGGCGCGTCGACCTCCTCGGTCTCCAGGTCGGCCTCTTCGCTCGCGGTGTCGAGCACCGCCTCGCCGTCGACCGTCTCGACGACCTGGCTCGGTCCGCTCGTGCCCGCGCCGCAGCTCGACGCCGCCATCGCGACCGTCACGCCCCAAAGGCCTCGCATCTCGCCCCCCTTTTCCGCGATCGGCCCGGAGCGTAATCTGCGCCCCTTCACGGCGCAAATGCGCGCCGCAATTCAGGACGGTCCGCGTGCAGGGTCTCTTGCTCACCAACCTCGGCACCCCCGACGCCCCGCGCGTGCCCGAGGTGCGCCGCTACCTCGCCGAGTTCCTCTGGGACAAATACGTCATCGACATCAACCCGGTCGGGCGCTGGCTCCTCCTGCACGGCATCATCCTGCGCACGCGCCCGAAGAAGAGCGCGCACGCCTACGCCAAGATCTGGACCGACGCCGGCTCGCCGCTGCTCGTGATCTCACGCGCGCTCACCACCGCCGTGCAAGCGCACCTCGGTCCCGCCTGGGCGGTCTCGCTCGGCATGCGCTACGGCAACCCGTCGCTCGCGCACGGCCTCGACGAGCTCCTGAAAAAGCCGATCCAGCGCCTCGTCGTCCTGCCGCTCTACCCGCAGTACGCGACCTCCTCGACCGAGTCGACGCTCGCGCGGGTGCGCGAGCTCTGCGCCGCGCGCAAGGTCTCGCTGCCCATCGTGCAGGTGCGCGACTTCTATCAGGACCCGGGCTTCATCCAGGCGCAGGCCGAGGTCGCGCGCGCCCGGATCGACGCGTTCTCGCCCGACCTCGTGCTGATGTCGTTCCACGGCCTGCCCGAGCGTCAGCTCACGCGTCTCGACCCCAAGCGCGGCACGCCCGAAGCCCACTGCCTTGCGCGCCCGGACTGCTGCGCCCAGGTCGATCACCGCAACGCCTCCTGCTACCGCGCGCAGTCGTATGCCACCGCGCGCGCGCTCGCCAAGGCGCTCGCCATCGCCGACGATCGCTACCGCGTCGGCTTCCAGTCGCGGCTGGGGCGCACGCCCTGGATCCGCCCCTTCACCGACGAGATCATCGTCGAGCTCGCCAGGTCCGGCATCAAGCGCCTGGCCGTGCTGGTCCCGTCATTCACCGCCGACTGCCTCGAGACCCTCGAGGAGATCGGGATCCGCGCGCGCGAGGACTTCAAGGCCGCCGGCGGCGAAGAGCTCCTGGCGATCCCCTGCGTGAACAGCGAGCCCGACTGGGTGCGCGCCGTCGGCATGCTGGCCACGACCGCGAGCGTACCGATCGACCGCTGAGATCAGATCCCCTGGCTGCGCAGGCGTTGGACCGCCCGCGACAGCGCGTGGGGCAGGGCGCGCCGCGCATCATCCAGATCGTAATAGTCGGCGAGGTACGGAAAGAAGCCCAGCACCCGGGCCGGTCCGCGGGCCGCGCTGCCGCGCCGGTAGGTCGTCCACAGCCGCAGGAAGACCTTCGAGGTGGTGAACGGTCGTGTCGAGACGCGGTGCTCGTATTCGTAGCGATCGATCAGAGCGACCCGCGCGCTGGCGAAGGCAGCGAGCGCTTCGCGTGGTACCGGCACGCCGAGCTCGTCGCGCAAGACCCCGAGCGCCACGCGCAGCGGCAGCACCATGTGCCGTGCCTGCGCCAGGGCGAGGAGGCGTCGCCAGTCGACCTCGCCGCCGGCGATGATCACCGCGGCGTCGGCCGCCCAGCGCACGTGTCGAGCGTAGCTCGTGAAGCCGTGCACGATGACCGTGTAGAGCAGATCGGTCGGGCCCAGCGCTCGCGTCTTCACGCCGGCGAGCTCGACCGGCACCGCCGCTTGCCACAACCCGTCGTCTGCTCCCGGCGTGCGCAGGTCGGCCCCCGCGTACCAGTGCAGATCGAGCGCGCGCCCCTCGGGGCTCGCGAGGCCGACGCCGTTCATGCGCACCATGTCCCGATCGCGCAGCACGCGCAGATCGCTTCGCCCCATGCGCGTCCAGCCGCGCGCGACGAGGCGCGCGAAGGCCTCCTGTGCGCGCGCCGGCCGGACCAGCACGTCGAGGTCGAGCATCGCGCGCGCGCCCTGGTCCGGGTAGTGGCGCAACGCGAGCGCGCCGCCCTTGAGCAGCAGCGTCTCGATCCCCGCCTCCTCGAGGATCGCGATCGCCTCGGCGCAGGTCGCGAACGCCAGCCGGTTCTTGACCCAGGTATGACGATAGACGCTCACGTAGCGGCCGAGCTCGGCCCTGTCGACGCCCAGGCGCGCGAGGTTGCGATAGAGCAGCGGTACGAGCCGGACCGACTCGCCGTCGATGGCGTCGAAGTCGACCGCGTCGCGCCAGCTCCGCCAGGCCCCGAGCGCGTCATCGCCCTCGCCGAGCGCGGCGCGCAGGAGCAGGCGATGCGCCGGCGAGAACGCGAAGTTCACCGCTCCTCCGTGCGCGCCGCGCGGCGCCGCGCGATCGCCGCGCGCAGCGCTCTGAGGTGGATGCGCTGCCCGTCGATGCGGTTCGAGAGGTTGTTCGCGTGCACGCGCCGGTGCAGGAGCACCGCGTCGACGAAGCCCACGCCGATCCCCAGCTCGTGCGCGCGGATGCTCAGGTCCGCGTCGGTGTCGATCGCGGCGTCGAGGGGGCCGAGGCGCGCCATCACCTCGCGACGGATGACCAGGTTGCCGATCCCGCCCGGCCGCGGCTCGGCGAGCTGGCGTTCGGTGAGCCAGGTCGGCCGCTCGCAGCCCGGCTCGAGGAACGACTGCACCAGCGCCGCGACGATGCCGTGCTCGGGATGGGCCTCGAGGTGCGCGATCTGGCGCGTGAGCTTGTCGGGCACCCAGAGGTCGTCCGCGTCCTGCAGCGCGATGAGCTCGCCGCGCGCGCGCGCGATCCCGGCGTTGCGCGCCGCGCCGCAGCCGGCGTTCTCCTGGTGGATCGCGATGACCTCCGGCCACCGCTCCAGCACCGCCCGCGTGCCGTCGGTCGAGCCGTCGTCGACGACGATCACCTCGATCGGTCGATAGTCCTGCGCGAAGACCGAGGCCAGCGTCGCGTCGAGGAAGCGTTCGCCGTTGAAGACCGGGATCACCACGCTGACGAGCGTCATGACGTGCCCTCGCGCTTGCGGCGGACGGAGTCGCGTAACATTCCGATAACATGTGATTTTCCGACCGGCATCGTCGTGCTGATGTTGGTCTGGTGCACGCGTCGGAAGAGCAGCGTCTCCGGCAGGGTGACGAGCCCGATCCCGGCGTGCCTGGCGCGAAAGATCCAGTCCGTGTCGTCGGTCGGGGTCTTCGCCGGGTCGAACCCTCCGATGCTCTCGAAGAGGTGGCGGCGCACGATCATCGCGCAGGTCCCGACGATCGGCGAATCCCGATCGACCATCTCGTCACGCACCCAGTAGGGGCGCGGCGTTCCCGGCTCGAAGAAGAGGCGTTGGTGGGTGAAGGTCATGCCGATCTCCGGATGGGCCTCCATGTAGGCGACCTGCACGGCGAGCTTGTCCGGCGTCCACAGATCGTCGGCGTCGAGCCAGGCGACGAGGTCGCCGCGCGCGTGTGTGAGCGCGGTGTTGCGCGTCGGTGCCACGCCGCGGTGGGGCTCGCGGATGGTGCGCACGCCCGGCATGGCCTCGGCGATGGCGGCGCTGTCGTCGTTCGAGCCGTCGTCGATGACGATGATCTCGTCGGCGGGCCGCGTCTGCGCGAGCGCGCTGGCGAGCGCCGCCCGAAAGTACCGCGCGCTGTCGTAGACGGCGCAGAGGACGGAGACCGTGCTCATGCGGAGGCTGCTCCTTCGGTGACGAGATCGCGGATGAGCTCCGGGATCCGCGGGAAGTCGGTGCCGAGCGCCAGGCGGAAGCACGGCAGACGCGCCACCAGCCCGGCCAGCATCGCCAGCGTGTGTCGCCCGTCGCCGCCGTGCTGGAACACGGTGCTCGGTGCCAATGCGCGCAGCGCCCGCGCGCCGCTCATCGGCTCGAGGCGCGTCTCGCCCAGGCCGGTGACGACGGGCAGGAGCAGCGCCACCAGCGCGAGGTCGCGGCCTGCGCGCTCCGGCGCGTGGCGATGCAGGAACGCGATCGCCTTGTCGTCGGGGCCGGGCGGGTAGGGTGAGGCGTCGAAGGCGGCGGCGAGGTTGGGCAGGCGCGCGACGCCCGGCGCGTCGACCTTGGCCGTCGCGTAGAGGCCGTGAACGGTCGGGTCGGCGCCGCCTTCGCCCGGATCGACGAGCACGTAGTCGTCGCCCGCGAGCTCGAGCCCCGCGTCGAGGCAGAGCAGCGCGGTGGTCGACTTGCCGGAGCCGCTCGCGCCGCCGAGCAGCACACCGCGCCCGCGCCAGCCGACGGCGGCGGCGTGGGTCATGCACAGGGACTGCGTCGGAAACCAGCTCGCGAAGAGCTGCCGCAGCGGTGCCGCCGCCTCGTGGCGAGAGATGCAGGCGGCGTCGTCGATCCACAGCGTGGCGATGCCGGCTGCGGGATCGAGGATCGTCACGAGCCCGCTGTCGAGCTGGCACTGCACCTCGAGCCCGAGCGCCTGCGCCTCGGCGACGCGGCCGCCCGGCAGGAGCTCGCGCGGGGACCATGGGGCGCGGCTCATGCCGACACCGGTCGAGGCGCGGTCCCAGAGGTGTACCGTCAGATCGGCGCGGCCCGACGGAGGGCCGATCCGGTGGGCCAGCGCCGGTACGAGCCGCTCGGCCAGGCCCTCACCGGCGAAGCGCAGGCGCACGCGGCGCTTCGCGATCGTCAGGTCGAAGGTGGGGCCGGCGCTCGCCCGCGCCGCCGCCTCGAAGCGCGCCAGCGCCTCGCCGATGACGCGCACGCGCTCATGCGTCGGGCTCGTCGACGCGGCCTCGCTCACGGCCCTTGGTCGTCGCGCTGCTGATGCGGCCACCCCGCCGCGTCGACGTCGTGGATCGGATCGAGCAGGAGAAGCGATTGCAGGTCGGTGAAGCGCTCGAAGACCGGCGCCTCCCAGGGCGCGCGTGCGCCGCTGTCCGCCGTGGGCGGATCCGCCGCCACGCTCGCGTCCTCGCAGGTCTCGAGCAGGCCGTCGCGCTCGAGCTCGGCGACGAGCCGCGTCACCGTATCCCGGGCGGCCTCCGGAGACACCTCGTAGCGGCTGACCAGCCGATCGACCATGCGCTCGACCGAGCTGCCCCGCACGAGCATCTCCCAGATCACCTCGCCGCTTCCGCCGAGGCTGTAGTAGGTCCCGCTGACCTGATCCAGGATCACCACCTCGTGATCCAGGGTCTCGGCCGCGACGCGTTGCGTGACGACTCGGTAGCTCATGGCGCCGGCCTATGCCACGAGCCCGGCGCACGCGTCCAGCGTGAGATCGATCAATGGTGCTACTCTCATCGGCGCCGGAAAACTCTCCGCGCCTCGGACGTTGTGCCCGCATGCGTCTCGCCCTCGCCACGCTCATCGCCTCCATCGCCGCGACCTCGCTCGCGCGCGCGCAAGCGCCGCCGCCCGCCGGCCGTTGCGAGGACGCCGTGACCTGGCTCGACCCCGCGACCCTGCCCGACGGCACCCCGCCCGAGGCGCGCCGCCTCGAGACCTGGCTCGCCGCGCTGCCCCCCGACGTCGACCCCGACCAGGAGCTCCTCGGCCCGGAGACGATCACCTGGCTGAACCAGCGCAACGCCGACCTCGTCGGCGCCTGGCGCGACCCGCTCGGTGACGAGGGGCCGTCGATCGCCGCCATCGACGACGAGCTCGCGCGCCGCATGGCGCACTTCTCGGCGAAGCTCGCGACCGGCGAGCTCGTGCTCGGCCCCGCGCCCGACGAGCGCGCGATGCCGCACCCCCACGCCCTGGCCGAGGCCCACCTGCGCATGGAGAACGCCCTGCCCGTCGACGCCGTGCAGGCGATCGCCGAGCCGGTCGATCTGCGCTGCATCCCGCTGTCCGGCGGCGTCTACCGCGGCAGGATCGATCGCGCCTTCGACCGCAACCAGTGCTCGCGCCTGCACCCGGGCGACCTCGTGCGCGTCCTGCGAACGACCGCCGACGGCTGGCGCTACGTGCACGCCGGCCACGGCGTGGGCTGGCTCGAAGCGCCCGCGCTCTCGCCGCCGCTGCGCCCGTACGAGGCGCGCGCCCTCCTCGCCCGCCCGGCCCTCACCGTGCTCGGCGACCTCGTGCCCGCGACCACCGCGCACGGCGAGGTCGTCTTCCTGCGCCTCGGCGCGAGCTTCCCGCTCGTCGCCGAGGCCGTCGACGCCCAGGACACCCACCAGATCCTGGTACCGACCGTCGAAGGTTTCACCGACGCCTTCGTCTCGCGCACGGCCGAGGTCGCCCGGGGCACCCTCGCGCTCACCCGCCGCGCCGTGCTCACGCTCGCCTTCGCGCGCCTCGGCGACGCCTACGGCTGGGGCGGGCTCGGCGGCTTCCGCGATTGCTCGGCGCTGCTGCTCGATCTCGCCGCCGTCTTCGACCTGCGCCTCGGTCGCCACTCCTCCGTGCAGGCGCGCGCCGGCCTGAGCACGCTCGACGTCTCCGGCCTCTCCGACGACGTCAAGCGCCGCGCCATCGCCGCCGCGCACCGCCGCGGCGTCGTCTTCCTCTACATGCCCGGCCACATCATGCTGCACCTCGGCGAGCTCGACGGCCGCCCCTATGCGCTCTCGGCGATCTCCGAGTACCTCCTGCCCTGTCCCGAGGGCGGCCACCGCACCGTGCGCATCGACCGCGTCGAGGTCACCGATCTCGAGCGCGGCCGCGGCACCGAGCGCACCTCCTTCCTCGAGCGCATCACCACCCTCGCCGTCTTCGGTCCCTGAGCGGCGAGGGTCGCGGTCGGTCTTTCTGTACATGCCGCGCCACCTCGTGTTGGATGGCGCCGAACCCGCGCCCCGTTGTCTTCGCGATGACCTTCGAACTCTCGATTTCGATCCTGCTGCTGCCGTTCATCGGCGAGACGCCGCGCCCCGCCGCGCCGCCCGATCTCTTCGCGCTCCAGGAGTGCGCCGACTCGCTGGACGTGGCGATCTTCAACTCGCCGCGCCGCCCGCACGCGCGCGCGCCCATGCGCATCCTCGTCGCCGCCGAGCCCGACCTGCCCGAAGGCGCGCACCTCGTCGCGCACGAAGAGGGGGCCACGCCGCAGAGGCTCCCGCACATCACCACCGGAGGCCCGCCGCACGGTCTCGTCGCCACCGTCGAGCGCCCCGAGACCGGCACCTGGCGCGTCGCCCTCGTCGCGGCCCACGCGCCCGATCCGATCCTCGCCTGCCAGGAGATCGAGGTGCGCAGTGGCCCCTCCGGCATGGGCAAGCTCGAGGTCGGCGTCGACCCGCACTGGGAGTCGCGCATCAAGTGGGAGCGCGACACCGAGAACCTCTACAGCCTCTGGATCGAGCGCCTCTTCGACGCCCCGGTCGACGAGGACGTCTCGTGGAACCCGCTCGCCGACGTCTTGAAGGACCCGGCGCGCAACCTCCTCTACGACCACCTCGGCATGGGCGAGGACGAGGACGGCGTGCGCTCCGATCCCGACTGCGCCGACTTTCCCTATGTGATGCGCGCCTACTTCGCCTGGAAGCTCGGTCTGCCGATGGCCTTCCGCCAGTGCCGCCGCGGCAACGCCCAGCGCGCCCCGACGTGCAGCGCCGAGCTCATCACCAACGAGCTCGTCACCACCGAGTCCGATCGCGTCGCCGCTTTCAAGGCCTTCCAACGCAAGCTCAAGGCGACCGTGCACTCGAGCTCGCTGCGCGGCGCGCCCGGCGACGAGAAGTCCGACTTCTATCCGGTGCGCCTCACGCGCAAGGCGCTCCGCCCCGGCACGATCTACGCCGATCCCTACGGCCACACGATGATGATCCTGCGCTGGTACCCGCAAGGCGACGATCGCGCCGGCCTCCTGATGGCGGTCGACGCGCAACCCGACGGCACCATCGGCCGCCGCGTCTTCTGGAAGGGCGCCTTCCTCTTCCCCAAGGACGACGACGTCGCCGGCGCCGGCTGGAAGCGCTTCCGCCCCGTGCGCAAGGAGCGCGGCGCGCTCTACGAGCTCGACAACGCCGAGATCGCCGCCTCGATCGACTACGGCGATCACTCGACCGAGCAGTGGTCCTTCGGCCAGGACGGCTTCTACGAGGCGATGGACGCCTTGATCACGCCCGCGCCGCTGCCGCCCGAGGCCGCGCTCATCGCCACCCTCGACGCCCTCTACCAACAGGCGCTGCGTCGCGTCGAGTCGATCGAGGCGGTGCGCGCCTACTTCGACAAGACCTCGAAGGTGATCGCGATGCCGCAGGGCTCGGGGATCTTCCTCACCGCCGGCCCGTGGGAAGACTACTCCACCCCGTCGCGCGACATGCGCATGCTCATCGCCATCGACACCGCGCTCGACTTCCCGGCCCGCGTCGAGCGTCGCCCCGAGCGTTTCGTGCTCTCACCCGGCGAAGACAAGGCCCAGCGCCGCACGCGCCTCGACGCGCTCCTCGAGCGCGAGGCGAGCCAGCGCACCCTCACCTATCGCAAGAGCGACGGCAGCGCGCACACGATCACCTTGTGGGATCTGATGCAGCGCAAGCTGGCGATCGAGCTCGCCTGGAACCCCAACGACTGCCCCGAGCTGCGCTGGGGCGCGCCCGAGGGCTCCGCCGAGGCGAAGACCTGCGCCCGCCGCGCCCCCGACGAGCAGCGCGAGCGCATGGCCGAGATGCGCGTGTGGTTCGAGCGTCGCGAGCGCCCCCTTCAACACTGAACGGCCATTCATGGACTGGACCCTCTTTCAGATCGGCTGCCTCGTGGTGCTGGCCTTCGCGTACGGCTGGATCTTGCGCGCCGCCCCAGACCGCCGCGCGACGCTCGCCACGATCCTGCTTATCGCGCTCTCGGCCTGGGCGGCCGAGGAGACCTCGATCCTCGCCTATCGCTATTACGCCTACCCCGACACCTGGTGGCTCAAGCTCGACGAGATGCCGCTCATCGTCACCTTGATCTGGCCGGTCGTGATCCTCAGCTCACGCGCGTTGGTCGATGCGCTGTTCCCGTCCCTGACACCCGTGAAGAAGGCGCTCGCCGTCGGCCTCGCCGTCGTCGTCGACGCGTCCCTCGTCGAGACGATCGCCGTCGCCGCCTCGCTCTGGACCTGGGTCGAAGGCGGCTACCTCGGCGCGCCGCTCGCCGGGATCATCGGCTGGGGCGCGTTCGCCGCCGCGATGGTCTTCGCGCTCGAGCACCCGAAGATCCCGCGCTGGGCGAGCCCGCTCATCGCGCTCGGGGCCACGCACCTGGCCATCATCGCCTCGTGGTGGATGCTCTTCCGCCATGCGCTCCGCGGCGAGCTGCCGTCCTGGTCGGTCGCGATCGCCATCGCGCTCATCGCCGCGCTCGGTCTCTGGCTGTTGCGCCGTCCGCGCCGGATCCCGATGCGACTGGCGCCGCCACGAATCGCCGCCACCTCGGTCTTCGTCGTGCTGCTCTTCATGCACGCCACGACCGAGCTCATCCTGCACTTCGTCGCCGTCGCCGCGCTCTACCTCGTGACCCTCGATCTTCCGATCGGCCGTCACAGGCGTTCGAGCTGACGCAGCCGCCAGTCTGGGATCGCCTCGCCCCGGTCGGCGAGCTTCGTGCTGCCCGTGCACTGCCGCGTCGAGAGGCGCCCATCCCCGTCTCGCTGGGCGAAGACCACCCAGGTCTCGCCGACGCGCCAGTCGGTGATGGCGCACGAGGTCAGGCCGAGCTCGACGGTGATGCGTGCCGGGCTCTCACCCTTGAGCGTGCGCGTGACGTCGATCACGACCGCGCTCGGCTTGTTCACACGACGTGGACCATCGCTGCGGGTCTCGACGACCTCGCCGACGATCACCAGATCGGCGCGCCGCACGGCGGCCGGGCGCGGACCGTACTCGGTACAGCGACACGCCAGCGCGTCGACCGGTACGGCGAGAGCGACGAAGACGAAGGCGAGCACGATCAGAGCGCGCGGCATGGTTCACCTCGGGAGCGTTTGCGGCCACAACGGCGTCAGCGCGCCGCGGATTCCGACGTGCGCCTCGCGCAGGGTCAGCACCTCAGGGATCGCGATAATACGGCGCGATCTGGGGTACATCGCCGATGCGGGTGACCGCTCCACCGGGCCACGCGATCTCGTGGCTGTCCCACATCTCCTGGTCTTCGAGGCGCACGCCGCCCCACTCGTCCTTCAGCTCGCCGTCGATGTAGATGCGCACGGTGGCCAGGCTCGGGCCATAAGCCCAGTCGTTCCAGTAGTGCACGCCGACGCGGTAGGTGACGTTGGGCTCGGGCGCCTGCAGGTTGAGGTTCTCGGGCCCGGCGCCGTCGGTGTCGTCGCGGTCGAGGCGCGGGTTGTCCTCGGGCGCGAAGATCCCCCACTCCGGGTTCACGTTGTCCCAGTAGCAGTCGTAGGTCCGGTCGAAGTACTGCCCGTACGCCTTGGGGTGGAGGAGGTGCAGGTCGAGGTCGGAGCCGGCCGAGAAGTAGATCTGATCGCCGCCGGTGTCGGCCTGGTTCACGTCCCCGGGCGTGTCCCACGTCAGCTCGACGTGGATGCCGTCACCTGGCACGACCAGGACGCGCGCTTCGGCGACGGCGCAGCTCGGGTTGCCGAGCGCGTCGCGCACCGCGAGGCGAAAGACGTAGAGCCCGGCGACGTTGGCCTCGAAGGTCGGCTCCGCCACGTAGGGGCTCGGGCTGAAGAGCGTGACCGAGCCGTCGGGCTGAACGACCCACCATTCGTAGCCATGGATCGGGCCGTGCGGCGAGCTCGAGCCGAGCCCCGAGAGGTGGAGCACGGTCTGCGGCGGGACCCGCTCGCCCTCGCGCACGGCGATGCGCGCGATCGGGCAGGTGCCCTCCGCAGCGTCGGGGTCGATCTCGGCGACCGCGACATCGAGCGCGTCGGGACCCGAGGTGTCGATCTGCGCGGTCGCGTCGATCTCCACGGTCGTGTCGATCTCCACGGTCGCGTCGATCTCCACGGTCGCGTCGATCTGCGCGGTCGCGTCGGTCCCGTCCGCCTCCGCGCCAGGGGCGCTTCTGCGCGTCCCGGTGTCGGACAGGCACCCACCTCCAACGATCGCAAGGATGATCAGGCCTGCGATCTGCCATGCCTTCACCACCATGGAGCCTCCACCACCCACGGCACGCGCACGAACCACTGCATGGCCACCTCTACGACTGTGCCTCCGAGAGTTGTCTGCCAAGCGGGCGGCCACGAGGGCCGCCCCTACCCATCGACGCGAACGACGCCACGACCGTGCCGCGGTCATCCACCACGCGGCCCTCGATGTCGGCGGGCTTGTCGATCGTGTTCTTGGCCAGGAAGTACACGCGGCCCGGCAACCCGGTGACGAGGTCG